>JBAUIN010000041.1:0-23405 GCA_049682975.1 Pontixanthobacter sp.
AAAATCTACGACTACGCCGCGCTGGTCCCGGTGGTCGAGGGCGCAGGCGGGCTGATGGCCGATTGGCAGGGCAATCCGCTGGATGCCGATTCGGCCAATTCGGAAGGGGGCCGCGTGCTGGCACTAGGCGAACCGGCGCGGCTGGAAGATGTGCTGGAGGCGATGGGCTGACCACCCGCACACACCGCGCAAATGGCTTGATATCGCGCCCTGCTCCTATATAGAGCGCAGCTTCACTTACACGTGATTCCATAAGTTGGCCTGGCCGATAGGGCTGCCAGGGCTGACGGGACGTGTTTCGGAACAGGAGACGAAAATGCCCAAGCTGAAGACCAAGAGCGGCGTCAAAAAACGCTTCAAGCTCACTGCCACCGGTAAGGTCAAACACGGCGTCGCTGGCAAACGCCACCGCCTGACCCACCATAAGGCGAAGTATATTCGCCAGAACCGCGGAACCGACGTGCTTGCGAAAGCCGATTGGGCAGCGGTGAAAAAATGGGCCCCTTACGGTTTAGATTAAGGCAGGAGCTAGAACATGCCACGCATCAAACGCGGGACCACCACCCGCACCAAACACAAACGGTTGCTCGAACAGGCAAAGGGCTATCGCGGTCGCCGTAAGAACACCATCCGCGTCGCGCGTCAGGCGGTCGAAAAGGCCGGCCAATACGCCTATCGCGACCGCAAGGTTAAGAAGCGCAGCTTCCGCGCCTTGTGGATCCAGCGCATCAACGCCGCCGTCCGCGCCGAAGGTCTGACCTATTCGCAATTCATGCATGGCGTGAAACTGGCCGGTATCGAACTCGACCGTAAAGTCATGGCCGATCTGGCGATGAACGAAAGCGCGGCGTTCAAGACCGTGATCGAGCAGGCGAAGAAGGCCATTCCGGCATCCGCCTGATCAAATAGCGCCTTAGCGCTAACCCAATCGACGAAGCGCCGCCCCGGCATCACGCGGGGGTGGCGCTTTTTTGTATGCGGCATTATCGGATCGACCCATGGCCGACACAGCACCCTCACTAGACTCCACTCTCACCGCGATTGCCGCAGCCGACGATGCCGATGCGCTCGAAGCCATTCGGGTCGAGGCGCTGGGCAAGAAAGGCTGGGTCAGCGCGCTGCTGAAGACGCTGGGCAAGATGACCGTGGATGAACGGCAGGAAAAAGCGCCCGCCATCCAGGCCACGCGCGTTCAAATCGCCGACGCGATCGCGGCGAAGAAGCAGGCGCTGGACGACGCCGCGCTGGATCGACGGCTGGCGAGCGAAACGCTGGACCTTACCTTGCCCGCACCCTCCACGCCTCAAGGCAGCGTGCACCCCGTCAGTCAGGTGATGGACGAGCTGGCGGAAATCTTCGCCGATCTGGGCTTCGCGGTGAAAACCGGGCCGGAGATCGAGGACGACTGGCACAATTTCACCGCGCTCAATATGGACGAACATCATCCCGCCCGCGCGATGCACGATACGTTTTACTTCCCGGATCGCGATGCGGAAAACCGTGCGATGCTGTTACGTACGCATACCTCGCCGGTGCAAATCCGCACCATGATGGGCGAAGGCGCACCGCTGCGTATCATTGCGCCTGGCCGCGTCTATCGCAGCGACAGCGATGCGACCCACACGCCGATGTTCCATCAGGTGGAAGGGCTGGTGATCGACCGCGACATCCATCTCGGCCATCTGAAATGGACGCTCGAAACCTTTTTGAAAGCGTATTTCGAAACCGACAATATCGTATTGCGGCTGCGGCCCAGCTATTTTCCCTTCACCGAACCTTCGGTCGAGGTCGATGTCGGCTATCGCAAGGAGAAAGGACGCCGGATCGTCGGCGGCGATGGCAATGCCGAGGGGCACGACTGGATGGAATTGCTCGGCAGTGGGATGGTCAATCGCCGCGTAATCGAATTTGCCGAACTCGACCCCGATGAATGGCAGGGCTTCGCTTTCGGTGTCGGCGTAGACCGGCTCGCGATGCTGAAATACGGAATGGACGATCTGCGGGCGTTCTTCGACGGCGATGTCCGCTGGCTCGATCATTACGGCTTCAGCCCGTTCGACCAGCCGACGCTCTCCGCCGGCGTAGGAGCGGCGGCATGAAGTTCTCGCTGACCTGGCTCAAGGATCATCTCGAAACCGATGCAAGCGTTGCCGAACTGGCCGCGGCGATGAACCGTATCGGACTGGAAGTCGAAGGTGTCGAAGACCCTGCGGAGCAGCTGGCTGGTTTTACCGTCGCCAAAGTGTTGACCGCCGAAAAGCACCCCGACGCGGACAAATTGCAGGTACTTACGGTCGATAATGGCAGCGGCGATCCGCAACAGATCGTATGTGGCGCGCCGAACGCACGGGCGGGCATGGTGGGCGTGCTGGGCCAGCCGGGCGCGGTCGTGCCGTCCAACGGGATGGAGCTGAAACGAAGCGCCATTCGCGGCGTCACTTCCAACGGTATGATGTGTTCGGTGCGCGAGCTGGAATTAGGCGACGAGCATGACGGCATTATCGAATTGTCGCAGGACGCCCCGGTTGGCAGCAGTTTCGCCGATTATCAGGGCTCCAGCCCCATCTTCGACGTCGCGATTACGCCCAACCGCCCCGATTGCATGGGCGTGCACGGCATTGCGCGCGATCTGGCGGCGGCGGGAATGGGCACGCTGAAACCCATCGCCTTTCCCGAATTCGAAGCAAGCGGGGCTTGCCCGGTCGAAATCCGCACCGACGATCCCGAAGGCTGTCCGGCATTCCATGGCCGCGTCGTCAGTGGCGTGCGCAACGGCCCTTCGCCCGATTGGCTGCAACAGCGGCTGAAAAGCGCAGGCCAGCGGCCGATCTCGCTGCTGGTCGATCTGACCAATTACCTGATGCTCGCCTATGGGCGCCCGGCGCATGCTTACGACTTGGCGAAATTGACCGGCGCGGTTGTCGCGCGGCGGGCGAAGAACGGCGAACAGGTCGAGGCGCTGAATGAAAAGACCTACACGCTGGACGACAGCATGACCGTGATTGCGGACGATGCGGGCGTGCATGATATTGCCGGGATCATGGGCGGTGCGGCGTCGGGTTGCACGGACGATACCACCGACGTGTTGCTGGAAATCGCCTATTTCGAACCCAATCGCATCGGTGCAACCGGGCGCAGGCTGGGTCTGAGTTCCGATGCGCGCACGCGGTTCGAACGTGGCGTCGATCCAGCGTTTCTGGACGATGGTTTGGCGCTGCTGAGCGGGCTGATCGTCGAACTGGCGGGCGGCACCGCATCGCAAATGGTGCGCGCGGGAGAGCCACCGACCGAACCGATGATCGTCACCTTCGATCCTGCCTTGACGAAGCGATTGGGCGGCGTGACGATCGACGCAACTGAGCAAAAACGAATTTTGACGTCGCTCGATTTCATCGTCGACGACAAGGCGGGACAATGGTCCGTCACGGTTCCGCTGCGCCGTCACGATATCGAAGGGCCCGCCGATCTGGTCGAGGAGATCGTCCGGATCCACGGCCTCGACGATATCGCCAGCGTGGCTTTGCCGCGCGCGGAAGGCGTCGCCATTGCGACCGCTTCGCCCGATCAGAAACGCGAACGTCGAGTCCGGCGCGCGGCCGCCGTGCGCGGCTTGCACGAGGCGGTGACGTGGTCTTTCCTTCCAGTGCCGCAAGCGGCGCATTTCGCTGCCGAGGGCCAAGAACTATGGGTGCTCGACAATCCGATCAGCGAGGAAATGAAGGCGATGCGCCCCTCGCTGCTGCCCGGATTGCTGGCGGCGGCGAAGCGTAATGCCGATCGCGGGGCGGTTTCACTGCGCCTGTTCGAAATCGGTCGTCGGTACTTTCGCGCCAAGGATGGATCGAGCGATGAACGTGCAACGTTGGGTGTGCTGCTCGCAGGGGCGAAGGCGGATCGTAGCTGGTCCGGCGGCAAAGCGGTTCCCTTCGACGCATACGACGCCAAAGCCGAAGCAATTGCTTTGCTGGGCGAAGCGGGCGCGCCAGTGGATAAGCTTCAGGTGTTCAGCGAGAATGGCGGCGATGCGGGCGATCAGTTCCATCCCGGCCAGTCGGGTACGCTACGCCTAGGCCCCAAGAACATTCTTGCGCGCTTCGGCACTGTGCATCCGCGTACGCTGGAGGCATTCGATGTGGATCTGCCGGTCATGGCGGCAGAGATATTCCTTAATGCGATTCCTGCGAAAAAGGGCGCGTCCGGTTTCGCGCGAGCCGCCTATTCACCGCCCACCTTGCAAATGGTGACGCGCGATTTCGCGTTTCTGGTACCGGACGATCTGTCCGCTGGCGATCTGCAACGCGCCGTAAAGGGTGCGGACAAGGCGAACATCGTGGATGTCCGCATATTCGACGTGTTCGCAGGGCAGGGCGTAGCCGAGGGCAAGAAATCGATCGCGATCGAAGTGTCCTTGCAACCGGGCGACAAAAGCTACGACGATGATGCACTGACCGCGATATCCGACAAGATTGTCAAAGCGGCGGAGAAGCTGGGCGGCGAATTGCGGGCCTGATTACGGTCAGTCCTGCCACTGCGCCTCGATTTCGCGCTCCCATTCTAGGTCGGCGGCGCGCTGGGCACCTTGCCGCATTTCGCGATCGAATTTGGCAGATCGTTCTGCCGCCTGGTTCACCTGATTTTGAATATTCGGCATTTCAGCGATGGCCGCTGCGGCCAGTTCGTTCTGGATGGCCGACATTTGGAATTGCCGCCCGGTCAGTTTGGAATCGATCGCCTCTTCCATTGCTTTGAGGTAAAGTTTGCGAATGCCGGGATGCTCGGCGAATTGCGCGTTGATCGGATCGTTCGCATCATCGGTCGGCCCGATCAGGTCGAGCGATATGCTGGTTTGCGTATCGCCGACCGGCGTGAGCGTCGCGATATAGCGGAACAGGCTGCGCCCGCCCTGCGAACCGCGCCAAATGATATTGCCATCGCCTGTCTGATAGCCGTTCAAACTGACCCCATTGCTACCGAAGATGATCATGGGCGGCTTCGTGTATTTGAGCTTATGCCGCATCTCCTTCGCCGGTATGTCGTATACCGCGCCCCCTTCGCCGCATGCTGTCAGCATCAGGCAGGATGCCAGCAGGAGGGCAAATGTGCGATGGAAAGATAAAACGGTGTTGAACATAGCTGTGCTCCCCCGGCATCGTCCGGCGCATGCACCCAGACGCGCCAATTCGTGGTGCGATAGCGCAAGAGCCTTAAATTTTCATAAAACTCGCGGCGGTTCCCGTGATCTCGACGCGGCAGACACGGGCAGCTATGGCGCGCGGATGAACGCCGTTTCCCGACCTGAAAATTCCCGCCGCACATTCGCCATCATCTCGCACCCCGATGCGGGTAAGACGACGCTGACCGAAAAGCTGCTGCTGCAAGGCGGGGCGATCCATCTGGCGGGGCAGGTCAAGGCTCGCGGGCAGGCGCGGCGGGCGCGGTCCGACTGGATGAAGATCGAACAGCAGCGCGGCATTTCCGTTACCTCCAGCGTGATGACGTTCGAACGGGACGGCGTGACCTTCAATCTGCTGGACACGCCGGGGCACGAAGATTTTTCCGAAGACACCTACCGCACGCTGACCGCCGTCGACAGTGCGATCATGGTGATCGACGCAGCCAAGGGGATCGAGCCGCAGACGCGCAAATTGTTTGAAGTGTGCCGCCTGCGCAGCGTGCCGATCATCACCTTCATCAACAAGGTCGATCGTGAAGGTCGGCCGGTGTTCGAATTGCTGGACGAAATCGCGGAAATGCTGGCGCTGGATGTCAGCCCGCAAATGTACCCCATCGGCATGGGCGGCCAGTTCGAGGGTATTCTGGACTTCCGCAACGATAAAATCGCCCGGCCGGAAGGACCATCGAAGGAATTTCTCGGCACGCGGGACGAGAACGCGACGATCCCAGATCAGTTCGCGGAAGATGCGGAGCTGGCGCGGATCGGCTATCCCGAATTCGACCTGGAGGCGTATCGCAACGGCGATCTGACGCCCGTCTATTTCGGATCGGCGCTGAAGAATTTCGGCGTGGTCGAACTGATCGACGCGATCGCCGCGCATGCCCCGCCGCCGCGTCCGCAACCCGCGGGCGACGAGCAGGTTACGCCGGACCGCGAAGAGGTCACCGGCTTCATCTTCAAGGTGCAGGCCAATATGGACCCCAACCACCGCGACCGCATCGCCTTCATGCGGCAGGTGTCGGGCACGTTCAAACGCGGCATGAAATTGACGCCAAGCGGGTTGGGCAAGCCGATCGCGGTGCATTCCCCCATCCTGTTCTTCGCGCAGGATCGCGAGATCGCCGATACGGCGGAGGCAGGCGATATTATCGGCATTCCCAATCACGGCACATTGCGAGTGGGCGATACGTTGAGCGAGAACAACGATTTGCGCTTCACCGGTCTGCCCAATTTCGCGCCAGAAATTCTACGCCGTGTGCAATTGAAAGACCCGACCAAGACGAAGCAATTGCGCAAGGCGCTGGACGACCTTTCGGAAGAGGGCGTGATCCAAGTGTTCTACCCCGAACTGGGCGCGAACCACATCGTCGGTGTCGTCGGGCAGTTGCAGTTGGAAGTGCTGATTTCGCGCCTTGCGGCGGAATACAAGGTCGATGCCGCCCTGGAGGCAGCGCCGTTCGCGACCGCCCGCTGGGTCCGGCCGAAAGGGGAAGCTGGCGCGGATGCGTTGCGCGATTTCGAGGAATTCAACCGCGCCAATCTGGCGAAGGACCGCGATGGCGATATGGTGTTTCTGGCCAAAAGCCCGTGGGATGTCGGCTATCAGGAAGAAAAGAACCCGGACCTTATATTCTCCGCGACCAAGGAACGGTGACAATATGTCGGCGCGGGCGTAGCATGGCGTCATGGCCGAATTCTTCGACACGCTGAACGACAAGCATATCGCGATGATCGAAGCGCAGCCTTTGTTCTTCGTCGCCACGGCCGCCGCCGATGCGCGGATCAATCTCAGCCCCAAAGGTTACGATGCGTTCCGTATTCTGGCACCGGACCGCGTCGCCTATCTCGATCTGGGTGGATCGGGGAACGAAACGCATGCGCATCTGATCGCCGATGGCCGCGTTACGCTGATGTTCTGCAATTTCCAAAGCCCGGCGCTGATCCTGCGTATTTACGGTACCGGAAAACCCGTTCTGCCCCAGGACGATGCGTGGGGCGATCTGGCGGCGCATTTCACCATGCTACCGGGCACGCGCCAGATTTTCGATATTGCGGTAGAGAGCGTGCAGACGAGCTGTGGCTGGGGCGTGCCGTTCATGGAAATGCAGGCGGAACGCCCGACGTTGAAGAAGGCACACGCACAGGTCGATCCGGGGCGATGGGCGGCGATGCAGGGGCTTCAGCGAGAAAGTATCGACGGTCTGCCGGTGCGACCGACGGATCGTTATATTGCGGGCGAGACTGCGGATTGATGCGGGACCGCGAACGGCCATGAAGCTGCGCGTTGCCAGTTACAACATTCATAAGGCGGTAGGCACCGATCGGCGGCGCGATCCCGACCGGATCATTACGGTGCTGCGCGAAATCAACGCCGACATCATCGCCTTGCAGGAAGCGGATACGCGCTTCGGCACGCGGACCAGTGTTTTGAGCAAGGCGGCGCTGGACGATACGCCGTGGAAGGCCGTACCGCTGGGTGGACGGACGCCGAGTCTGGGCTGGCACGGCAATGCGCTGCTCTTCCGCCGGTCGATGGAGGTGGCGGAGGCCGACCATCTGGAACTACCGACGCTGGAACCGCGCGGGGCGGTGCGGGCGGATATTGTCGTGGGGGAACAGCGTGTGCGGATCGTCGGCATGCATCTCGATCTGTCCGGCCTACGGCGGCGGCATCAGATACGCAGCGTATTGAACCAGTTGGATGCCTGCGAACCGCATTGTCCGGCGATCGTCATGGGTGATTTCAACCAATGGGGGAATACGACCGGCGCGATGCGCGAATTCGGGCAAGACTGGCACGTGCTCGATACCGGCCGCAGTTTTCCATCCCGTCAGCCGATCGCGCGGCTCGACCGGATCGTGATTTCGGCGGGATCCGAATGCAACCGAGCTGGCGTGCATAGGACGGCGACATCCAGCCAAGCTTCCGACCATTTGCCTATTTTTGCGGAACTCGTACTGCCCGATAAATAGGCACCGCCTTATCTTTGTGCAGATGTGACCGCATCGAGGCAGTTTAATAGCGTACAGATGTCAAGGAATGCACCATTTCGTAAAATGGCACGGGTTTTGCTGCATGTGCGAAGTCGGCGAAGGGTCGACGCGTATGCAGGGGCAGCGGATGAAATACATCATCGCCATAATCAAACCGTTCAAATTGGACGAGGTTCGTGACGCGCTTGCGAGCGTCGGCGTAGCCGGGATGACCGTTTCCGAGGTTAAAGGATTTGGCCGACAAAAGGGTCAGACCGAAATTTATCGCGGCGCGGAATATTCCACGAATATGCTGCCCAAGGTGAAGCTCGAAATCGCGGCGGCGGACGACATCGCCGCACAGGTCGTCGAAACGATCCGCCACACTGCCAGCTCGGATGCGATCGGCGACGGCAAAATCTTCGTCCTCGACCTCGCCGATGCCACCCGCATCCGCACCGGGGAAACGGGGGACACGGCCCTATGACAATCTTGTATCCAACGAAGGACCATTCGATGATCCGAACATTATCCCTATGGGTCGGCATGGCTGCCGTGCTGTTCGCGGCGACACCCGCTCTGGCGCAGGGTCCGGCGGTCGATGCCGCGGTGGAGGCTGCCGCCGCGGTGCCCAATCCCGGCAACAATGCCTGGATGATGACGGCGACCGTGCTGGTCATGCTGATGATCCTGCCGGGTCTGGCGCTGTTCTATGGCGGACTGACACGGTCGAAGAACATGCTCAGCACGATGACGCAAATCGGCGCAACCGCGTCGCTGGCGATGCTGGTCTGGGTCATGTGGGGCTTCAGCCTCGCATTCGGATCGACAGCCATCGAAGGGTGGCTCGGCAGTTTCTACAGCACCGGCAGTTTCTTCCTGTCCGGCATGTCGGCGGAAACGACCGCAGCGACCTTTACCGATGAAGTCATCAGCGAATATGTCTTCGTCAGTTTCCAGATGACCTTCGCAGCGATCACTGCTGCGCTGATCCTGGGCGCAACGGCGGAGCGCATGAAGTTCAGCGCGGTGATGGCCTTCGTGCCGATCTGGCTGACGATCGTGTATTTCCCCATCGCGCATATGGTGTGGGCGGAAGGCGGGCTGCTGTTCGACGATGGCGCGCTCGATTTCGCGGGCGGCACGGTGGTGCATATCAATGCCGGTATTTCCGGATTGGTGCTCGCGTTCCTGCTGGGTAAACGGCGCGGCTATCCCGCCGAACCGATGCCGCCGCATTCGCTGGTGATGACCATGATCGGCACCGGATTGCTGTGGGTCGGATGGTTCGGTTTCAATGCCGGGTCGGCTTTGGAAGCGGATGGGTTCGCAGGCCTCGCCATGATTAACACGTTCGTTGCCACGGCGGCGGGTGCATTGACCTGGATGGTGATCGAGAAATTGATGGGCCATCGCGGCTCGGCGCTGGGTTTCTGTTCCGGCGTCATCGCGGGATTGGTCGCGGTGACCCCGGCGGCGGGCAATAGCGGACCGTTCGGGGCGATCCTGCTCGGCATCGTGTCGTCGATCGTCTGCTATTTCATGGTCGCGAAAGTGAAGATGAAGTTCGGTTACGACGATTCGCTCGATGCGTTCGGCATTCACGGGGTCGGCGGCATCGTCGGCGCGATCGGGACGGCGGTGGTGTATCAGCCCTTTCTGGGCGGCCCCGGCGATGGATCGACCGCCCTGAGTGCGCAGCTTTGGGTGCAGGTTTACAGCGTGCTGGTGACGATCGCCTGGGCCGGGGTCGGAACGCTGATCGCTGCGCTGATCGTGAAGGCCATCATGGGGCTGCGCGTTACGGAAGAGGCCGAAGTCGATGGCCTCGACATCACCGAACACGGCGAGCGCGCCTATAATTAGTTCATCAGGTTCGGCGGGATCGGGAGACACTCTCTCCCCTCCCGTTCCCGCCGCACGACGTTCCTCCTGCGAACGATACTGATGGGCCGGGGCTGATGCTCCGGCCCCTTTTTTGGGTTTTTTGTTGAGGCCCTGCGGGCGCGGGGCATCCGCCCCGCTTGCTTTCCTCGCATAAGCTCGGGCGGGCGTGCAGGTGGCCTTTGGCCGTCTGCGCCTGCGGCTTCGGCTCCGGCCTTGCGGACCCTTGCGGGTCCGTTGCATTCCAGGCGATCAACATCGTACTGGCCCGGTCCGCGGCCAGCGGACCGCAAGCGCGACCGCGCGTCGCCCGTTAGGGCGGAAGCCTAAGCGAGCGCATGCGAGCGCCGGCGCTTGAGGCTACAACAAGAAATCCGCGCACCGTTCGCCGATCATGATGCTGGGCGCGTTGGTGTTGCCGCTGACGATCTTCGGCATCACGCTGGCATCCGCGATCCACAGGCCGTCGACCCCGCGTACTTTTAGCTTCGGATCGACTACGCTGTCCTCGTCCGATCCCATGCGGCAGGTGCCGACTGGGTGGTAGACCGTGTCCGCGCGGCTGCGGATGAGATTGTCCAGCGCATCATCGTCGCGCAGGTCGATCGGATGGCGATCCTGCGGCTCGTAATCGGCCAGTGGCGATGCTTCCGCGATCCGGTGCGACAGGCGGACGCCCGCGCGCAGGGTTGCAATGTCGCGATCGTCGGACAGGAAATTAGGGTCGATCCGCGGGGCGTCCTTGGCATCGTTGCTGTTCAGTCGGACGGTGCCGCGGCTTTCGGGGCGCAACACGCAGGCATGGAGCGAAAAGCCGTGGCCTTTCACTTTCTCGCGCCCGTGATCCTCCAGCATGGCAGGCACGAAATGCCACTGAATGTCGGGGGCGGGGGCATCGTCCGTCACCTTCCAGAACCCGCCGGCTTCGGCATAGGGCGTCGTCATAATCCCGGTGCGGCTGCGGCGATGTTCGATCATAGCCTTCACCATGCGAATGCTGCCTTCGACGCTGTCGCCGATCGAATCGGTATTTTCGGTCGTCCAGCTCGATACGTAATCGATATGGTCCTGCAGCCCCTCGCCGACGGCCGGAGCATCGCGCACCACGTCGATGCCATGATCGCGCAGATGGCTACCGCGGCCGATGCCGGACAGCATCAGAATCTGCGGCGTGTTGAAAGCGCCGGCCGACATGATGACGCCGTGCCGCGCTTTGATAACCTCGCGCTTGCGGCCCCGCCGGATGGCGACGCCGGTGACTTTCCCGTTCTCGATCACCAATTTCTCGACCAGTGTGCGGGTCATCACTTCCAGATGGTCAAGATCGCGCTGCGGTTCGATATAGGCGCGCGAAGCGGACCAGCGTTCGCCCTTGCGCTGCGTCACCTGATAGATGCCGAAGCCTTCCTGGCTGTCATCGTTGAAATCGTCCGTCGTGCGCATTTGCAGCGACGCGGCGCTTTCGACGAAGGCGCGGCTGGTGGGGTTCACATGGTTTTGATCGGACACGAATAACGGCCCTTCGCCGCCGTGATACTCGCTTGCGCCGCGTTCATTGGATTCGGCATATTTGAAGAAAGGCAGCACGTCGTCGTAAGACCATCCGGTGCAGCCCATTTCGGCCCAATTGTCGTAATCCCATTTATTGCCGCGAATATAGACCATCGCATTGATTGCCGACGAACCGCCCAGCCCCTTGCCGCGCGGCTGATAGCCGATCCGCCCGTTCAGCCCCTTCTGCGGGACGGTGTCGTAGCGATAGTTGGTGTTCTTCAGCAGGAACGGCATGAACCCCGGCGTCTTCACCAGCATGCCGTTGTTGCGCCCGCCCGCCTCCAGCAGGCAGACGCTGTGTCGGCCATATTCGACCAGCCGCCCGGCCACCGCGCTACCGCCGCTGCCGCCGCCCACGACCACATAATCGAAAATCTTGTCGCTCGAAGTCGTATCGCTGTTCTTGGCCATGCTCTCTCCTTTTTGGGCGTTCGGACTATGCTGCCCGTTTCGTGTGCCCGTTATCTTTATTTGAATTACTATTGGCGTTCTGCCGTTTTAGCCAGTTTGCCCGGATCGTATCGGATGTCTCGCGGCTATTATCGTGCGACCAGCCGGGTTCGCGCAACAGATAGGACAGCTTATGCCGCCACGGTGCGCGGCGGATGTCGCGGATCATGCCGACCCATTCGTGGAATACGGACCAGAGGAGGTTGAAGCTGCCCAATTGCTTGACGATGCCATAACGGATCGTTTCATCGTTCCGTTCCGCCTCGAACGTGCCGAACATTCTGTCCCACACGATGAATACGCCCGCGTAATTGCGGTCAAGATAGCGCGGATTGGTCGCATGATGCACGCGGTGGTGGCTCGGCGTGTTCATTACCGCTTCGAACCAGCGCGGCATCTTGTCGATCGCCTCGGTATGGAACCAGAACTGGTAGATCAGGTTGAACCCGGCGCAGATCGCGATCATGACCGGATGAAAACCGAGGAACACAAGCGGCAGTTTCAGCAAGAACAGGATCGTGAATCCGCTCGTCCAACTCTGGCGCAAGGCAGTGCTGAGGTTGAAATGCTGGCTGGAATGGTGGTTCACATGCGCCGCCCAAAACCAGCGGACGCGGTGCCCCAGCCGGTGGATCCAATAATAGGCGAGATCGTCCAGCACGAAACATAGTGGCCAAGCCCACCAGATCATCCACCATTGCCCGTTTGCCAGCGGCTCCAAATCGATCAGGCGGTATTCGTAAGCCTGGAAGAATACGAAGATCGCCAGCCCGCCCAACAACGTTCCCGCGATAGTGCTGCCGAGCCCCATGCCGAGCGACGTCAGCGTGTCGCGCGCTTCGTAGCTATCGGGGCGGCGCTTCCACGCCCAGACCATCTCGGCGATGACCAGCAAAATGAAGGCGGGGACGGCATATTGGGTGGGGGAGAATTCAGGCATAATGTTACGCCGCCATTCGTCGCAGGCTGGCCGCCCAAACGGGCGCGTCCTGCCCCAGATCGAGCGTGACGGCACCGAACGGCCTGTCCTCCACCTCGATTGTGAGCATGTCGCGGTCGAGCGTTGCTTCCGGGCGGCGTTCCAGTATTCGCGCCGCGAAATGCGCGCCGTGGCGGCGTAGCATGAGAACACGCCCATCGGCATCGCGCAGCAATGCGCCATAACCCGCGCGGTCGATGGCAATTTCGGTGGCAACAAAGCCCGGCATAGCCTCTTCCGCCAATACCCGCGCATCATCCTCGTTGGTGATTTTGCGATCGCCGCCCAGTTTCAGTCGCGCCGCCAGCCAGCCCAGCGCCAGAACGGCGGCGAGCGAGAGGGCGAGTTGCACGATCTGGTCCATGACGCCTGACTAACTGACATAAATGTCAGCACGGGGCTAGAACTGTTCGACACACAACATCAATCGCCATCCTGTGCGGCCAGCATCACGATTGTTGGCTTGATCGGTCCGATATCGTACCCGGCCTGATTGGCAGCCCGCTCGATCTCGTCGGGTGCCATGCCGCCCTTCGCCTGCGCCAAGGACCACAGAAAGGTCGATCGCGTGCCCGACCGGCAATAGGCGAGCACTGCGCCGGAAGCACGTTCGACCGCATCGGCCATTTCATCGACCTGCGGCATGCTGAAGCCTGCCTGTGTGACGGGGATGGCGCAATAATCCAACCCGGCACCGCGCGCCCCCGCCTCTATCTTGGCGCCGGCGGGCTGATCTGGCGATTCGCCATCGGGCCGATTGTTTACGATCAGGGTCACCCCCTGCGCTTTCGCCGCCGCGATATCGTCGACACCGATTTGTGGGCTGACCAGCATGGTATCCGAAAGGGTTCGAAATTCGCTCATTCATTAGACTCCTCAATCAGGAACGCGTGCCACGTCGCCTTTATCGGATTGTCATATTCATGCATTACCGAAACTGGAAAGATTAAATAATTCGCGCGATCGCGGTTTGTCCGTTATGACCGTGTCAATGGTGAGGGCTTTGCGAGTCCTACCCGGTAAATCTCGGCGATGCATTCCGCTCATGCTGCCGACCGATGAAATGACGGGGCGGGGATACGAAGGTACGATTAGAATTATGGGTTATGATAAAGGGCGTCGTGGTCGGGGCCGCGACAAACGCGACAACATCGGTGAAGACAGTTTCGATCCGTTCGGCGGCGGCGGCGGAAACTTCGGTGGCGGCGATAGCTACGGCGGTGGCGGCGGTGACCGTTACAGCGGCGGCGGCGGCAATTACGGCGGCGGCGGCGATCGTTTCGGCGGTGGAAACCGTGGCGGCGGCCATGGCGGCGGGGGCGGTGGCTTCCGCGGCGGCGGCGGACAGGGTGGCGGCAACCGTATGCCCCCGCAGGTCGTCGGTACCGGCAAGGGTGTCGTAAAATTCTTCAACGGTGAAAAGGGCTTCGGCTTCATTCAGCAGGAAGGCGGCGGAGAGGACGTATTCGTGCATATCTCAGCAGTCGAACGCGCAGGATTGTCGGGCCTGGCCGAAGGTCAGGGGCTCGAATACAATCTGGTCGATCGCGGCGGCAAGACCTCCGCACAGGATCTGCAGATCGTCGGCGATGTGATCGAGACGAAAAGCGGCGGCGGTGATCGTGGCGGCGCCAGCGGCGGCGATCGCGGAGGACCACCACAGCGCGAACTGACCGGTGAGAAAGCGACCGGCACGGTTAAATTCTTCAACGCGATGAAGGGCTTCGGTTTCCTCGTGCGTGACGATGGCCAGCCCGATGCTTTCGTGCATATCAGTGCGGTCGAACGTTCCGGCCTGCAAAGCATTAATGAAGGCGAACGCTACCAGTTCGATCTGGAAGTGGATCGACGCGGCAAACATTCCGCGGTCAATCTGGTACCCGCCGAATAAACACCTGTTCGCCAATCGGCGGAACATTTGAAAAACAGGGTGGCGGCTCCTAACGGGGTCGCCATTCGTCTTTGTAACGCAGACGCGATCTTCACGACCATACCGATGCGCGCACCGAACAGAAAGCACCTTACACTATGTCCATCCCCCCGCTCATGCCCGTCTATCCCCGCTGCGACGTTCGCCCGGTCAATGGTGACCATTGTCATCTGATCGACGAGGACGGGACGCGCTATCTCGATTTTGCGAGCGGCATCGCGGTCAATCTGCTCGGCCATTCGCATCCCGGACTGATCGGCGCGATCCAGAAACAGGCCGAAACGCTGATGCATGTGTCGAACCTCTATGGAAGCCCGCAGGGGGAGCGGCTGGCGCAGATGCTGGTCGACCACACATTCGCCGATACGGTGTTCTTCACCAATTCCGGTGCCGAAGCGGTCGAAACCGCGATCAAGACCGCCCGCGCCTATCATCAGGCAGGCGGCGATAAAAACCGGACCGAGCTAATTACTTTTACCAGCGCGTTCCACGGCCGCACTATGGCGACCATCAGTGCCTCCAATCAGACGAAGATGCATCATGGCTTCGAGCCGTTACTAGGCGGCTTCAAATATTGCGAGTTCGACGATCTGGAACAGGCGAAATCGTTGATCGGTCCGCAAACCGCCGGTTTCCTGGTCGAACCCATTCAGGGCGAGGGCGGCATTCGTCCCGCCAGTCAGGAATTCATGACCGGCCTGCGTGCGTTGGCGGACGAACACGATCTGATGCTGGTACTGGACGAGGTGCAGTGCGGCATGGCGCGCACGGGCAAGCTCTACGCGCATGAACATTACGGCATCGATCCCGACATCATGGCTTCGGCCAAGGGGATCGGCGGCGGCTTCCCATTGGGCGCCTGTCTCGCCACTGAAAAGGCGGCGCGCGGCATGACCTTCGGCACGCATGGATCGACCTATGGCGGCAATCCGCTGGCCATGGCGGCGGGCACGGCGGTGATGGAAGCGGTCGCGAACGAAGAATTCCTCTCAGAAGTGACTGCAAAGGGCGAACGCATTCGCTCGCGTCTGGAACAGTTCATCGGCAATCACCCCGATCTGTTCGAACTGGTGCGCGGCAAGGGGCTGATGCTGGGCCTGAAGATGAAGGTGGAAAGCCGTCCGTTCTTCGTCCATCTGCGCGACCACCACCAGCTGATGATGGTTGCGGCAGGCGACAACACGCTGCGGCTACTGCCCCCGTTGGTCGTCGGCGATGCGGAGATCGAGGAGTTTTTCGAAAAACTCTCCGCCGGTGCCGCCAGCTACGAAATACCGGCAGCAGCCTGATGGCGAAGCGCGATTTTCTCGATTTAAGCGATGCCGGGACCGATGCGATTGCAGCGATGCTCGGCGACGCTCATGATCGAAAAAACGCGCGGGCAAATTGGCCGAAGGGGAAGCCAGACCGGGACAAACCGCTCGACGGGTTCGTACTCGCCTGTATTTTCGAAAAGAATTCCACCCGCACGCGCGTTAGTTTCGACATCGCGATGCGGCAATTGGGCGGCAGCGTGGTCGTGCTGGAATCCGGTACCAGCCAACTGGGACGTGGCGAGAGTATCGCCGACACCGCCCGCGTTCTTAGTCGTATGGCCGATGCGATCATGATCCGCACCGACGACCATGCCAAGATCGAGGAAATGGCACGGCATGCCAGCGTACCGGTCATCAACGGCCTGACCGACCGGTCCCACCCCTGCCAGATCGTGGCCGATCTGCTGACGATCCTTGAAAGCGGAAAAACGCTACCTGGCCTGGAACTGGCGTGGTTCGGCGACGGCAACAATGTTCTGCATTCCGTAATAGAAGCGGCGGGTTTGATGAAATGCAACGTCCGCATCGCAACGCCCATCGGTTACGAACCTGAGGATGAATTTATCGTCGCCGCTCGCGCGAATGGCGCCGAAATTACGTTGACGCAGGATGCCGCCGCCGCCGCGAAGGGGGCCGACGTGATCGTAACCGATACCTGGGTTTCGATGGGGCAGGACGATGCAGCGGCGAAGCTTGCCGCGATGGAGCCCTATCGTGTCGACCCGGCACTGATGACGCATGCGAAGCCGGACGCAATCTTCCTGCATTGCCTACCCGCACATGTCGGCGACGAGGTGGATGCAGCCGTGTTCGACAGCCCGCAATCCCGTGTGTTCGACGAAGCGGAAAACCGCGTTCATGCGCAGAAATCCATTCTTCTATGGGCACTTGCGAAGCTGTAAGGGCCACATCGTAAGCGGCGACATCTGGCTTTTGGTCGCAGAGGCCCCATATCGCGGCGATGACGCAAACAGCCGACACTGCCGAGACATTCTCCGACCGGATCCTGGGTTTTTCGATCCCTTCCCGCGATGCACGCGGCCGCGCCGCGCGTATCGACGACGCGCTGAATACAGTCCTGTCGGCGCACGACTATCCGCCCGCGATCACGCATCTTCTGGCGGAATCGTTGGTTCTTACGGCATTGATCGGGGGGCTGCTCAAACAGGATGACGGACAGATGACGATGCAGGCGCAAACCGAAGGCGGTGTGGTCAAGCTGATGGTGTGCGATTTCAAGGCAGGGGAATTGCGCGGCTATGTCGATTTCGACACGGAACGCTTGGCCGCGCTGGGTGCCAATCCTTCGCTGCAGGCGCTATTCGGCAAGGCGTATCTCGCGATCACTTTCGACCGTGCGGAAAAGGGCGGTCGCTATCAGGGCATCGTCCCACTCGAAGGCGATTCGCTGGCGGAGGCATGCCAGTCCTATTTCATGCAATCCGAACAGGTGCCCACCCTCATTCGCGTCGGGGTCCAGTTCGATGGCCAGAAATGCCGTGCCGGTGGATTGCTCGTCCAACACCTTGCCGATGGCGAAGAGGGGCGTGAACGGTTGCATGTGCGGCTCGACCATCCCGAATGGGAACACATCGCGACGATGGCAGGCAGCATCCGGCACGATGAATTGCTCGACCCCGACCTTTCGATGGAAGGTATAGTCTGGCGTCTGTTCCACGAAGAAAGCGAGGTGCGCGTGCAGCCGGGCGCGAGGCTGACGCGCGGATGTCGGTGCACGGTCGAACATTACCAGATGGTGTTGGCCAAATTTCCCGAAGACGAACGTGCGGGAATGCGCAACGATGCCGGATTGATCGAGGTCGATTGCGCGTTCTGTTCGCGCAAATTCCCGATCGCGTTGTGACACCGCCGCGCTCCACACATCACGCAAATCGTGATATGTTGCTGCAACCGATAAATTGAGTTTTTCGATATGATTCGCGCGTTTTCAAATCCAGCCGCTTCGAAATTTACCAAGGCTGCGCTTGCTGTCGGCTTGGCAACAGCATTCGTATGGCCGGCCACCGCCCAGTCGCCCGATCTTTCCATCCTGGATCGCTTAACCGCGGGGAAATGGGAAATTCGCGATCGCGACAGCCGGGCGGTAAAACGGATTTGCTTGAAAAACGGTCGCGATTTCGTTCAGCTGCGTCATCCCGGCCAATCCTGTAAGCGGGTGGCAATCAACAACAGTGCGGGGCAGGTGACCGTTCAATACACCTGCCGTCCGAACGGCTATGGCCGGACGAGCATTCGCCGGGAAACAGCGACGCTCGTTCAGATCGAAGGTCAGGGCATTACGAACAAAAGGCATTACGAATTCACGGCAGAAGCGCGGCGTATCGGCAGCTGCTGATTGCGGGCGGCCGCAATATTGCCTAGCGGGTAAGGGATGACGAGCCGGCTGCATGCAACCCGATCCTCCGACAGGCCCGCTGCCGTAGTCCTGCTGTCGGGCGGTCTCGATTCCATGGTATCGGGGGCGATCGCGAAAGAGCGCGGTTTCCGCCTGTTCGCTCTGACGATCGATTATGGCCAACGCCACCGGATCGAGATCGACAGCGCCGCACGGATCGCGGCCGCTTTCGGAAGTGAGCGGCACGAAATACTTCCCCTCGACCTTCGGGCGTTCGGTGGTTCCGCGTTGACCGACACGATTGATGTGCCGAAGGACGGCGTCGGTACGGAGGCGGATATTCCCGTCACATATGTGCCCGCGCGCAATCTGGTGTTTCTTTCATTGACGCTGGCATGGGCGGAAGTGGTCGGCGCGCGCGACATTTTCATAGGAGTGAACGCACTCGATTATTCCGGCTATCCCGACTGCCGACCGGAATTTATCGCAAGCTTTACCGAAACCGCACGATTGGGAACCAAAGCGGGTTCGCAAGGCACGCCGTTCACCATTCATACGCCGTTGCAGGCGATGACCAAGGCCGACATCGCCGGCGAAGCAGCGCGTTTACACCTCGATACCGGAATGAGCTGGTCGTGCTACGATCCGAGCGTCGACGGAAAAGCTTGCGGAAACTGCGATAGTTGCCGATTGCGTATCAAAGGGTTTGAGGAAGCGGGTCTGGAAGATGGGATCGACTATGCAAGATAAGGATGGCGGGCCGGGTCCGGCGATACCGAAAACGGAAACGCCGGCAATCGATCCGAACGCCCCGGTACCAACATATAGCTGGTATGCGCTGACCGTTCTCGTCATCGTTTACGTCCTGAATTTCGTCGATCGGCAAATCCTGTCGATCCTGGCGAATGACATCAAAGCCGACCTCGGCGTCGACGATGCCTATCTCGGTTTTCTTTACGGCACGGCCTTTGCGATTTTCTACGCGCTATTCGGCATTCCGCTGGGCCGGTTGGCCGATAGCTGGAAACGTGTGCGGCTGATGACGCTCGGCCTGTCGCTATGGTCGGCAATGACGGTGCTTTCGGGATTTGCGCGTGATGCGACCACTTTAACGCTGGCCCGCGTGGGCGTTGGAGTGGGGGAGGCTTCGGCCAGTCCATCCGCCTATTCGTTAATATCCGATTGGTTCCCCGCCCGCATTCGCGCGACGGCATTGGCGATTTATTCTTCCGGCATTTACATTGGTGGCGGTATCTCATTGCTGATCGGTGGATTGATCGTCGATAGCTGGAACGGGGCCTATCCGGACGGTGGGCCTCTCAATTTGGCCGGTTGGCAGGTCGCTTTCATTGCCGTCGGTTTGCCGGGCCTGTTGCTTGCTTGCTGGGTCATTACTTTGCGGGAACCCGTGCGCGGGGCGATCGACGGTATTCCGACCAAAGAGGATCCCCATCCGTTCCGTGGTTTCGTGCAGGAGCTGATGACCGTCATCCCGCCCTTCACCATTATCGGTGCCGCGCGAAGAGGCGTCGCTGCCCTATTGCTGAACTTGGCGGTGCTGACCGGTTTGATGGTATGCGCCGTATTTTTGACCGACGTACTCGGTTCCGGGCAGGGACGGATCATCGGCGCGATGACAGACAGCGTTGCGATTACCGATCAATGGCTATTTTTGGCGATCGGTTATTACGCCGTATTCTGTTGGGCGACGGCATTGCGCCGCCGCGATGCGCCGACATTCCGACTGACATGGGGATCACCGGCATTTCTCTGCACGATCCTGGGATACGGGACCGTAGCGTTCATAGCTTATGCTGCTTCCTATTGGACGGCGCCTTATGCCGAACGCGTGTTCGAAATCAGCAAATCGTCGCTGGGTTTGTGGATCGGGGCGCCGAGCGCGGTTGCAGGTTTTCTGGGAGTTATCGGCGGGGGCCGTATGGCCGACTATCTGGTAACCCGGTTCGAAGCAGGGCGTATCTTCGTCATTATGTTCGGGTTGATCACGCCGATCCCGATATTAATCTGGCAATTCACGACGGACGATCTCGTAACCTTCCTAATTCTGGCGTTTTTCTCTGGAATGCTGGCATCGTCCGCTCTGGGGGCGGCAGCTGCTGCCAGTCAGGCGCTCGTCCTGCCGCGTATGCGCGGTGCGGCAACTGCGACATTCTTTCTCGCGACCACGTTGGTCGGTTTGGCATTGGGTCCGTTCCTGGCAGGCTATGTGTCGGCCCAGAATGATGGGGATTTGGGGCAGGGTATGCTGGCGACCCTTTGGATCGCGCCGATCGGCCTATGTTTCCTTATTGCCGCGGTTAGATTAGTGCCCGCCGCCGGGCGCACATTGATCGCGCGGGCAACGGCGGCGGGCGAGCCGGGGCTTACGGGCGGGTAAGCACGCCGCACGCGACGCGCGCACCCGCATCGCCGCTGGGGTCGGTTTTGTAATCATCGGGGCCGGCGTGAACCATCACGGCGGTTCCGTCATCGTCGAACAGCCATTCGGTGACTTGAGCTGCGGTTCCCTCGATCAGGCCGCTAAGCGTTCCTGTTCCATCCGTGCCGATATCGATGTTCGGCAGATCGCCAACATGCGCACCGTCGGGCGATAGAGTTCCATGCCCCTTGTCGGTCGGATTGAGGTGACCGCCCGCGCTCGTGAAGTCGGGTGCGTCGCAGGAGCCGGTCTGGTGCAGATGAAAGCCGTGCGGACCCGGTTCGATATTTTGAACATCGGCTTCTATGGTAATGCCAGTCCCGGTATCCTGGATTACCGAAGTTCCCGCACTGGTACCGTCTGCGAGTTGGAGGGTGGCCGTGCCGATGACCGCTTCTGTAGGTGAGGTCGCATCATTTTCGACAGCTGGAGTGTCTTCCGCAGGCGCCCCGCCGTCCGAACAGGCGGATAGGGTAGTTAAGGCGATAATTGAGATCGATGCAGTAAGGTAACGCATGAGTATTCTCCTGGATTTGCCCCCAAAGGATACATCGAAGCTCAAATCGCTCAACAAAAAAGGGGCCGGATCGCTCCAGCCCCTCTTCAATTTGGTTTTCGCTAGTGCGAAATTACATGCCCGAACCCGGACCGTACATAATCTGCACACGACGGTTCTGCAATTCGCGAACGCCGTTGGCAGTCGGTACACGCAGCTGCGATTCACCAAATGCTTCGCTCGAAATGCGAGCCGATGGTACACCGCGACCGGTCAGGTAGTTGTTGACCGAGTCGTTACGACGTTCGGACAGACCGACGTTGTAAGCGGCTGGACCCGAAGTATCGGTGTGACCCGCAAGCATGACGGAAGCCATTCCGCAGTTCGCATAAGCGGATACCGCATTGTCCAGAATGGTGGCTGCTTCCGGCGTGATGTCGGATTCATCCCATTCGAAGAATACTACATACGGGCCCTGGTTACAGACGGGTGCCGGTGCAGGGGTTGGTGCAACTACCGGTGGACGCGGTGCCGGTACGGGTGCTGGTACAGGCGCAACAATCACTGGCTCTGGCTCGCCGCCGAAGTTGAAGGTCAGCGTACCCATCAACGAATGCGTGCGCATGTCGCCATCAAAATCCAAGCCGCGCGTTTCGATCAGATCGACGTTTTCCGCGTTGAACATCCGATAACGCAGGCCGACATCGACCGTGTCCGTCAGTGGTGCGCGAACACCGGCAAGGATCTGCCAAGCGAAACCGGTGTCGGAATCGTCGACTACACCCGAACCAAGCGAATTGATGCTGGTTTGAACTTCCGTACGAGCAACACCGACACCGCCGCCGGCAAATGCCTGCAAGCCATCATCGGGACCGAAATCGAACAGGCCATTGACCATGAAGCTCAGTGCATTCACGTCACCAGCCGCGTCGATGTCATCGCCGAAAGTGGTCAGACCAACGCCGGACGAAACACCACGCGGGCCGACACTGACACCTTCTACATCGACTTCACGGAAACTGGCCTCGGCTTCCAGACGAAAAGCGCCAAAGTCGTAACCGACCAAACCACCAGCGTCGAAGCCGTAATCGTCGGTCTCGACCTCAACCGAATCCGAATCGCCGTCCAGATCGAAATCGAGATCTTCGACGATCATGGGACCGCCACCGAGTTCGACGTACCATTGGCCATCGCGTGCAAGAGCAGGCGAAGCAAGAGCCGTAGAGGCCATTGCCAGACCTATCACGAGTTTCCGCATTATAAATTTCCCTTCATATTAGGCAAAACAAGTCACCAAGCATCGTTTTCTAACTTTTCCCCGCTAACGAGGCAAGCTATCAATCGTAGCAACTGTTGCAAGAATGTCTCTCTTTATGGGGGAGAGATTGAAAAAAGAATGGAATTCCCGTCCATTCGACTGCCAAACGTCGTATTAGCAAAGAAGTTCCAATTAATTCATTGGGAGAATTCCCGTTTTTTGTAGGCTTTCGATAAGCTTCGCATACGCCGCGCGTACTTCGGCATCGACCGTTGCCCCACCGACCGGGCTAGTGGGAAGAACGGGATGCTGCCATCCATTCGCGTAGAACCGGATGTGACCGGCGGCGCGATCGTAAACTCGCAAACCGTCGCGCGGTTCGATGTACACCCAGCTCCCCGCTTGCCTTCCGGCTAGCGCATCCGCTCGATCGGCCCAGTCACCTTCCGGCATGGCCGATACGAGCCAAACCTGACCCTCTTGCGCATCGGCGGGCGGCGTATCGGCAATCCCCTCGACGACGGGATGCAGTAGCATGTCGATGCGTGCGTGCGCCTCGTTCACGTAGAATTCCTTTTGCGTCTGACCGGCAA
>JBAUIN010000042.1:0-4757 GCA_049682975.1 Pontixanthobacter sp.
CCAAGCATCTGACGGACGCGGTCAACAAGACCTATTTTCAACATTATCCCGAAGATGTCCGCCCGGCGACCTGTATCACGCGCCATGCAGACGAAGTGCATGCATTCCTGAAAGAACATGGCGGCAAGGGCGTGATCAAACCTCTGCAGGGTTCGGGAGGTCAGGGTGTTTTCATCATCGATCAGGACAATCAGCAGAATTTGAACCAGATTATCGAAGCCACCATTCGCGATGGCTATGCGATAGTGCAGGAATATCTGCCCAAGGCCGCCGATGGCGATCTGCGGATCATCACGCTGAACGGGCGTCCGCTGAAAGTGGACGATACCTATGCATGCATTCGGCGCACCAGCACCACGGACGATGCACGTTCCAACCTATCCGCCGGCGGAAAGGCGCAAATGGAAACGCCCGACGCCGATGCGCTCGCCGTGGCGGAGCTGTGCGCACCGAAACTGATCGACGATGGCATGTATCTCGCCGGGTTGGACGTCGTGGGCGACCTGATGATCGAGATCAACGTCGATACGCCGGGCGCGCTTAGCTATATCGACGACCTCAGTGGCGTCGATTTCAGCGGCGCGATCGTGGACGATCTGGAACGCAAGGTCCGGTTGCAGAAGAATTACAGCGGTAAACTGTCGAACCGCCACTTGGCAGTCGTATAAGCCTAAGAGAAAGGCCGAAGGGAAAGAACGCCCCGGACCGGGCGTTCTTTTTCCTATTTCGACAATTCGACCTGTTCGAAATCCAGTTCGACGGGCGTTGCGCGGCCGAAGATCGATACCGAAACCTTCACCTTCGCCTTGTCGAAATCGAGTTCCTCGACCACGCCATTGAAGCTGGCGAAGGGGCCGTCTAGCACCTTCACAGAATCGCCGATTTCGTAATCGACATGAATTTCCTTTTTCGGGGCGGATTTGGCTTCCTCGACGCCGCCGAAATAACGCGCGGCCTCTTTTTCCGTGATCGGTTGCGGCTTGTTGCCGGAACCCAGGAAGCCCGACACTTTCGGCGTGTTCTTGACCAAATGGTAGATGTCGTCCGTCAGCTGCAATTTCGCAAGCACGTAGCCGGGCATGAATTTGCGTTCGGTCTGTACCTTCTTGCCGCGCTTGATCTCGGTGATGGTTTCGGTCGGCACTTCCACCTCTTCGACGCCATCCGACAAGCCCAGCCGGTCGGCTTCGGAAATGATCGCATCGCGAACCTTGTTCTCGAAACCCGAATATGCGTGAATGATGTACCAACGAGCCATCGTAAAAATTCCTGTCAGAAACCGTGAATAATGTTGCGCTTATGCGAGCGAGATGAGCCAGGTGACGAGTGCGCCGAACACCGTGTCGATACCCAGGAAGAACAGCGACAGCAGGATCATCATGATACCGACGAAGATCGCAGTGGTGATCGTTTCCTGCCGCGTGGGCCATACGACCTTGCTGGTTTCCGCACGCACCTGCCGGATGAATTCGCCGGGCGATGGTTTGGGCGCGCTGGGCTTCGATGCCTGTTTGGCGGCCGGGCCCGGCGTCGTCGATCCGGTATTTTTCTTGTCTGCCATAATGAATTATACCTTCGCCGCCCCATTGCGGTCTGCCAAAGCGGTGTCCTTCAGATAAGTCCCGGCGCCGCCCCGATTCAAGATCGGGAGGGGCTTTATTATCCGGCGATGTCGGAAGAACGGGCACCGTCTACGCCGCGCAAACGCGAATTGCAAGCATGAGCTAAGGACCAATCGCGGGCGGATAACATGCCCCATGTAATAACGCTGGTGTTGCGGCGCATGCATCACTAGCGTGCGCGCCATTCACGGGACGCCCGAACGGGTCGCATGAGGGGAACACACGCATGTCCGCACCAGCCGCCGGAACCGGAACGACGCTGCTCGACCGGGTTACCAACATATCGGATTTCATCTGGGTCGGCACCTGGAACGGGGAAGAGGTGCTGCCCTTCCCGCCGATGACCATTATTCTTCTGGGCATCGGCCTGTGGATCATGGTTGGCCTGAAATTCTATCCGCTGCGCAAGCTGGGCAGCGCCTTTGTCGGACTGTTCTCCAGCCGCAAGGGATCGGGTGCGGGTGAGATTTCACCATTCGCTGCCCTGTCCACGGCGCTGTCCGGGCAAGTCGGGACCGGCAATCTCGCCGGTGTCGCCACCGCGATCGCGCTGGGCGGGCCGGGCGCGATTTTTTGGATGTGGATCACCGCGCTGTTCGGCATGGCGCTCGCCTTTGCCGAAGGGTCGCTGGCGATCCGGTATCGTGAGAAAACGTCGGACGGCGTCTATCGCGGCGGACCCATGACGTACATCATGATGGGTCTGGGTAAGAAATGGACGTGGCTGGCGATATTCTTCTGCCTCGGCACCTTGTTTTCCGCCATGGTCACCGGCAATTCGATCCAGGCGAACGCGGTGGCGGACGGCCTCAATGAATTGTTCGGGATCGAAGAATGGCTGGGCGGGCTGATCGTCGCCATTCTGGTGTTCATCGTCATCATCGGCGGTATCAAATCCATCGGACGTGTTGCGGAAAGCATCGTGCCGTTCATGGCGCTTGCTTATATCGTGATGGCGGTAATCGCGCTTATCCTCAATCTGGAGGACATACCCGCGACCTTCGGTCTGATCTTCGACGGCGCCTTCAATCCGCAGGCGGCGACCGGCGGCTTTACCGGCGCGGCGATCATGTTGGCGATCCGTGCCGGTGTGGCGCGCGGCCTGTTCTCGAACGAGGCGGGGCAGGGTTCCACCGCCATCGCACATGCCGTGGCACAGACCAACGATCCTGAATCGCAGGGTCGCATGGCGATGCTGGGCACATTCATCGATACGATCGTGATTTGCACCATGACGGCATTGGTCATCCTGACCGTGCAGGGCGATTTCACCGGTGGTGGTGCGGCGGTCGAACATGCGTGGAACTCCGACCTCGAAGGGTTCGCCATGACCAGCGGTGCCTTCGCCGCGGCATTTCCGCTGGATATTGCCGGCGTGCCGATCGGAACTCTGGTGGCCAGTATCGTGCTCATACTGTTCGTCTTCACCACCCTGCTTACCTGGAGCTATTACGGGGAACGCGCGATTACCTTCATGTATGATCGCATTCCCGGTTCGACCCGCAAGGGCGAACGCATGCTGCATATCGCATGGCGCGTCCTATGGTGCGTGGTGATCTATGTGGGGTCGACGCAGGATCTGTCGCTAGTCTGGCGGCTGGGCGACATTTCCAACGCGGCGATGGCGCTGCCCAACCTGCTGGCGCTGGCATTGCTGTCCGGCGTGGTGTTCAAACTGGCGAGTGGCGATCGGACCGCGGGCAAGGATCATCCTGTCGATACGCCGGAGGAACCCAAGAAATACTGACGACGTAGCCTGTGTCAGTCCTACAAATAAAAAGGGCCGGTCATCGCGACCGGCCCTTTCTTGATAGCCTAAATTCGTAAAAACTTACCGGGCGCGGAACAGCCGCGCGAACAGGCCGGGGCGATCCATCGGCAGGATCGCGCCATGTTTGGCGAAACGCGCGGATGCATCAGTGAAGGGGCGAGGCTGCACCCAGGGATCGGGGCGGCTGCTGCGATAGGATAAAGAGGACATTACGTATTCTCCGACAAATAAACTCAACTTGTCGATGATAATACACGTTCCGCCTTTTCGTTCCCTGAACGAACGGCCTGTCCCATGGCAGGACGTTAACCAAACCAGAGGTTAATTGGTTAATGGCAGCCGTCGATCTGTTGGGGAAAACGCCTGGCAGGGGCACAGAGACTCGAACTCTGGACCTTCGGTTTTGGAGACCGACGCTCTACCAACTGAGCTACGCCCCTCCAGGCCAAAGCGCGTCTAATGGCCCGGAAGGCCGATGGCAATATCAGAAGCGCAAACATCGCCGCGATGGCGCGCCCCCTGCAATTGCGATAAACGCCGAACCATGCATGGCCCCGCCCCCGCCCTCATTCCTGTCGATATGCTGCTGCTCGCCTATCGGAGCGGGATCTTTCCGATGGCCGACAGCCGCGAGGATACGGAGATTTTCTGGGTCGAGCCGGAAGATCGCGCAATCATCCCGCTGGACAATTTTTCGCCGGGTCGAACCCTGCGCAAGATCGTGCGGCAGGATCGGTTCCGCGTCACTTGCGACACTGCCTTCGCGCAAGTGGTATCCGCCTGCGCTGCGCCGCGCCCCGGTCATCCCGAAAGCTGGATCAGTACCCGCATCGCCGACAGCTATGCGCAATTGCACGAAGCGGATCATGCCCATTCGATCGAATGCTGGGATGGCGAGACGCTGGTCGGCGGACTGTATGGCGTCAGTTTCGATCGGGTGTTTTGCGGCGAAAGCATGTTCAGCCGCGCGGATAATGCCTCGAAAGTCGCGCTGGTATGGTTGGTGGCGTTGCTACGGCACGCCGGTTTCATGTTGCTCGATTGCCAGTTCATGACCGATCATCTGGCATCGATGGGCGCCGTCGAAATTTCGCAGAAAGAATATCTACGCCGAATTGCACAGGCGCGCGACACCGCGACCAATCCGGTTACGACGATGAATGTGCGCGATGCTTACGTGTCGCTGGTATCGGGCGCGTCTTCGTCGTCGGAGGATGCATCGCTGCCACCCTCATCGCCGGGGAAGCTCATTTCGCAGTCTTTCATCCAGACATCGTAGATCGGATGTTCGACCACGTTTACAGATGGCGATTCCTTGAACAGCCAACCTGAAAAAACCTTGCGCCATTCCTGATCGCCGCCGG
>JBAUIN010000043.1:0-11018 GCA_049682975.1 Pontixanthobacter sp.
GGCTTCATTCGCGCCGAAACGACGGCCTATCAGGACTTCGTCGATCTTGGTGGTGAAAGCGCAGCGCGTGAGGCTGGCAAATTGCGGCAGGAAGGCAAGCAGTATGTCGTGCAGGACGGGGACGTAATGCTGTTCAAATTCAACGTATAATCCTTATCTGAAACGCATGGCTACACACGAACGCGCATCCGAAACACAATCCGCCAGTATTTACCGGGCCGACCTTCACCGGATGGTTATGGACAAGCATGTCTGTCCTTTCGGCGTCAAAGCAAAATGGCTTTTGGAGCGGCACGGTATTGCAGTAACCGACCACCCGCTGCGCACGCGATCGGAAACGGATGCTTTCAAGCAAAAGCACGACGTCGCAACGACCCCGCAGATATTCATCGGGGACAAACGCATCGGCGGATATACGGAATTGCGTGAGCATCTCGGCGTCGCAAGCAAGAATAAAGACGATGTAAGCTATCGCCCCGTTTTGGCTGTCTTCGCGGTGGCGCTTGGGCTGGCCCTTTCGCTGGCATTTTACAGTTTCGATACCGTTCTCGTAATCCGCACCGCGGAATGGTTCGTCGCTTTTTCTATGGCGATGTTGGCGATGCTGAAATTGCAGGATGTCGAACAATTTTCGACGATGTTTATCGGGTATGATCTCCTCGCCAAACGCTTCGTTCCGTATGCGTATGCTTACCCCTTCCTGGAAGCGGCTGCTGCGATCCTGATGGCCGGACATGTCCTGCCGGTCCTGTCGGTTCCGATCGCGTTCATCATCGGCACGATCGGCGCGGCTTCGGTAATATAT
This sequence comes from Pontixanthobacter sp., assembly GCA_049682975.1. GTDB lineage: Bacteria > Pseudomonadota > Alphaproteobacteria > Sphingomonadales > Sphingomonadaceae > Pontixanthobacter. Next base: position 806 of record JBAUIN010000043.1, read on the forward strand.
GCCGTGTATGTGCAAAAGCGCGATATCAAATGCGCGTGTGTCGGCGGGAGCGCGAATGTTCCGCTTGGTTTCGTTTCCTTGACCGAGAATCTCGCGATGGTCGGCATGGCTTTGTGGATGCTGTTCCGATACATTGGGTAACGCCGATCCGATTGGTTGGGCACGATTGGTGCGATCATGTGTTACGAACCATGAGCGTATTCATTAATCAAGGGGGATCAATCGATGGTCGACAAGTCGGAAAAATTCAGCTGGTTCGTGCGGGTCGGTTATTTCAGCCGCGCTATTCTGTACTCCGTTCTCGGCTTGATTGCGCTTACCAGCGCCGGTGCAATCCAGAAGGGAACCAATGGTATCTTCCAGGCGATCGAAGATTTTCCCGCAGGTACCTTCATTTTATGGCTAATGGTTTTCGGCTTGGTCGCCTATGCGCTTTTCCGCCTGTGTTCGCCCTTGTTCGATATCGAGAACAACGGAACGGATGCTAAAGGATGGGGGAAACGGATCGGTCATCTGGGCAGCGCGATCGGCCATTTTGCACTCGCTTATTCCGCCTATCAATTCGCCACTACCAGCGGTAGCGGATCGGGCGGTGGTTCTGGCGGAGGCGCTCAGGAAGCGGCATCGGGCATATTGTCTGCCGATTTCGGCGGTGTTGTTCTTGGTCTATTGGGAATTGCCTTCTTCGTGACGGCCATATTTCAGGCGAAGAAAGGCATCACGGGTGAATTCATGAACCGGATCAGCCCTCAGGCACCGGATGCTACACGGTGGCTCGGCGGTGCGGGGTTCCTGGCCCGAGGAGTGGTTTATGCAATTATTGGCTGGTCGCTGTTTCAGGCGGGCTTCATGTCGGGCGGTGCGGAACAAATTAAAACATTAGGCGATGCCGTTGCTTCGCTTGCCGGTCAGGGCGTCGTATTCACGCTGACTGCGATCGGTTTGCTGCTATTCGGATTGTTCAGTCTGGTGTTGGCGCGTTATCGGATCATTCCCGATCTCGATACCGATGCGGGCGTCCCTTCTTTTCGGTCCTGATCCCCGTAGCCGAGGAAACAGCAGATGCTCTATTACGAAGACATCGAGGTTGGAGCATCTGCATCCTACGGTGCGTACAAGGTCAGTGAAGATGAAGTTCGGGATTTTGCCGAACAATACGATCCGCAGGCGTTCCATCTCGATCAGGACGCGGCTGCCAAAACCCATTTTGGCCGGATTTCGGCAAGCGGCTGGCATACTTGCGCGATGACCATGCGGATGATGGTCGACAATATGAAAGACAACGCGCAGGCCGGATTGGGTTCGCCCGGGGTCGACGAATTGCGTTGGAAGAAGCCGGTCTATCCCGGCGACGTGCTCAGGGTAGAAACGACCATCCTCGAAAAGCGCCGCAGTCAATCACGGCCGGAGATGGGTATCTTCAAATCACGCGGACAGACGTTCAATCAGCACAACGAAGTGGTGTTGGAAATGATCTCGAACGGACTCATCCGCGTCAGAGAACCGGATGCGCCTCTCGACGGTTGAAGGCTACCCAGTCTCGGTTCGGCATGGCTATCAATGCCGCCCGAACAATTTTTCGACATCGTCCATAGATAGCTTTACCCAGGTCGGTCGCCCGTGATTGCATTGGCCCGACCGCGGCGTACGCTCCATTTCGCGAAGAAGTGCGTTCATTTCGGCTACGTTGAGCGTTCGACCCGCCCGCACCGATCCGTGGCACGCCATAGTCGCAAGCACGAGATCGAGTTTTTCACCCAACAAAACCGCGCCCTTCTCATTATCCAAACCGTGTTTGGCAATGTCGTCGGTGATATCCTGTAACAGCTTGTTCGGATCGGCCTTTCCCAAAGCGTGCGGCATACTACGCACCAACATGGCGGTAGGACCGAAGCGTTCGATTGTGAGGCCCAGTTCCTGCATCTTGTCCGCCGCCGCTTCCAACCGGTCGCAATCGCTCTCTTCCAATTCGACGACTTCTGGCAATAGAAGTGCCTGGCTTCGCTTAACATTGTCTTCCGCCCCGGCGGCACGAAGACGCTCGAGCACGAGCCGTTCGTGCGCCGCATGCTGGTCGACGATAACCAATCCGTCCGATGCCTCCGCCACGACATAAGTGTTGGCGACCTGACCACGCGCGATGCCGAGAGGATAGCGGGCGGCGTCCACATCAATCGCCTCGGCAGCTTCCGCCCTGCCCTGCGGGGTGTCCATGACTTCGCCGGTTTGGGGGTGGTAAGCCGCCGTGGGTTCTGCGAGGCGGTCGTCAAGATCTCTCGCTTTAGACGGCGGATCGAAGATCGAACGCAGGGCAGCGGACGGTTCGGCACGATCACCCTCGACTTGCCACCGCCCCATCGCTGCCGCATCCGGCGATTGCGCGCTGCGGCGATCGACAGTGCCGAGCGATTGTCGAAGCCCGGACACGATAAAGCCGCGCACACCCTGACTGTCGCGAAACCGCACCTCCGTCTTAGCGGGATGTACGTTGACGTCCACGTCCTCCACCGCGATGTCGAGAAACAGCGCCAACACCGCATGCCGGTCACGCGCGAGCATATCGGCATAGGCCCCGCGTACCGCGCCGGTCAGCAACCTATCTTTTACTGGCCGCCCGTTCACGAACAGATATTGGTGATCCGCTACACCGCGATTGTAAGTCGGCAGGCCGGCCACGCCGGTCAGATGCATCGACCCGCGCGCAATATCGATCGCGACCGAATTCTGCGCCAGTTCCCGCGCCACCACTTCGGCCACGCGGGTCTGCACCGTATTCACCGGTTGCAGCGACAATACACGCCGTTCCCCATGATCGAAAATTATCGCGATGTCGGGCCGGGCCATAGCAAGGCGGCGCACCATATCCAGACATGCGCCATATTCGCTACGGGCCGTGCGCAGAAATTTGCGACGGGCCGGCACCTTGCCGAACAGATTTTCGACCCGCACCCGGGTGCCGGGTGGCAAGGCGGCGGGCACGTCTTCGATCAGATCACCGTGATCTACGACCTTGCGCCAACCCTGCTCCGCTGCGCGTGTTCGGCTTTCGAGTGTTAAGCGCGATACGCTGGCAATCGAAGGTATCGCCTCGCCCCGAAAGCCCAATGTCCTGACCTGTTCGATGGCGCTATCTGCACCGATCAAAGTTTCCGGCATCTTCGACGTGGCGTGACGTTCCAAAGCAAGCGCCATGTCGGCGGATGTCATACCGCATCCATCGTCTGTGATGTCGATCCGCGTAAGGCCGCCGTCGATAATCGTAATTGCGATCCGGCGAGCATCGGCATCGATCGCATTCTCGATCAGCTCTTTCAATGCGGCAGCTGGCCGTTCCACTACCTCACCGGCAGCAATGCGGTTCACGAGCGCTTCGGGCAGGCGGCGAATTTCCGGCATTGCCGTGACCTAGCGACGAAGCGGTCGCGATTCGAGGCTGCCGCCCTAAAAACCGGTGCAAAGTTAAGATTAATTTTTGGCCTTTTAAGACTCTGTTAGGTATGAGCCGCGCATCTTAGTCATCATCGGGTCGGGCGGGTCATGGGATTCTGCGCGATTGGCTCCTGAAACAATACGGAAACACGGCCATTATGGGATTCTTTTCGAACCTCTTCAAATTCAGTTCGCGGAACATGGCGATCGATCTCGGCACGGCCAACACGCTAGTCTATGTCGAGGGGGAAGGCATCATCCTCAACGAACCGTCCGTGGTGGCGATGGAAACGATCGGCGGCTTCAAGAAAGTGAAGGCCGTCGGAGACGAAGCGAAGATGATGATGGGCAAAACGCCCGATAGTATCGAAGCGATCCGCCCCTTGCGCGACGGTGTCATAGCCGACATCGAAATCGCAGAGAAGATGATCGAATATTTCATCCGCAAGGTGAACGGTCGCAACACGCTGTTCAGCTACCCCGAGATCACGATCTGCGTTCCCTCCGGTTCCACCTCGGTGGAAAAACGCGCCATTCGCGATGCCGCCAGCAACGCCGGGGCGAAGGAAGTCTTTCTCATCCTCGAACCGATGGCGGCAGCAATCGGCGCGGACATGCCGGTAACGGAACCCGTCGGCTCAATGGTGGTCGACATCGGCGGCGGCACGACGGAGGTGGCGGTTCTGTCCCTTCGCGGGCTCGCTTATACGACATCCGTGCGGACCGGGGGCGACAAAATGGACGAAGCGATCGTCAGCTATGTCCGTCGCCATCACAATCTGCTGATCGGCGAAGCGACGGCGGAACGGATCAAGAAGGATTACGGCACCGCCATCGTTCCCGAAGACGGTATCGGCGAAACGATCACCCTGAAAGGCCGCGATCTGGTCAATGGTGTGCCCAAGGAAATCAGTATCAATCAGGCGCACATCGCCGAAGCCCTCGCCGAACCGATCGGGGCGATCGTGGAAGGTGTGCGTATCGCACTTGAAAATACGGCGCCCGAACTGGCGGCAGACATCGTCGATCAGGGCATCGTGCTTACTGGCGGCGGCGCGCTTATTCGTGGCCTGGACGATCATCTGCGCGAGGAGACCGGATTGCCGGTCAGCATCGCGGAAGATCCATTGTCATGCGTTGCGATCGGCACCGGCCGCGCGATGGAGGACGAGGTGTATCGCGGCGTCCGTATGACCGCCTAGTTTCGGGTCCAATAGGGGAACGATATCATGGCGTCGTCCAACCGGCGCTCCAGCAGTTCGCGTCGTGCGCAATATGGAGTTTTTACAGGATACGTCCTCGCTGGAATCGGGGCGCTGATCGGTGCCGTTCTTTTGGGGCTTTCGTTATGGCGCCCCGCCAATTTCAACGGACCGCGTACGGCCGCCCAGGATATTGTCAGCCCGGTCGGCGAAACATCCGCCGCGGCGCGCACCGGCAGCAAGAATTTCATCGATTCCGTATCAGGGTATCTGGCAGCCGGTCGCCAGAATTCCGAGCTGAAGCGTGAAATGCAATTGGCCCGCATTCGGCTGCAAGAAGCGCAGGCTGTCCGTCAGGAAAACGCGCGATTGAAAGCATTATTGGGTATTGCCGAGAGTGACGAAAAACCGGTGGCAGTATCGCGCCTCATCGGCTCGACCGCAGCAAGTTCACGCAAGTTTGCCTATATCGGGGTCGGCCGAAATGACGGCGTGCGTATCGGCATGCCTGTGCGTAGTCCGCGCGGTGTAGTCGGTCGGATATTGGAAACCGGGCGAACCACGGCCCGTGTCTTGCTCCTGACCGACAGCCAAAGCGTACTGCCTGTACGCAGCGCCGATAAGGAAGTGGTCGCCTTCGCCGAAGGGCGCGGCGATGGCCGATTGCAGATTAGGCTTATCAATCTTGGCATCAACCCCTTGAAAAAAGGCGATGTGATGATGACAAGTGGATCGGGCGGCTATTATCGCCCCGGCCTGCCCGTGGGGATCGTCACCGAAGTAACCGATGATGGGGCTATCGCGCGGATCATCAGCGACCCTGCCGCGACCGATTACGTATCTGTCGACCCCATTTGGGAACCGGAGATCGTAGAGGCGGCAGAACAGCCCGCCGAAGAACCGTTTACCGACTGATGGACCGCGTCAATCCCCGCGCACGGTTTGACGAATATGGCAGCCGGATCAATCGATCCCATTCACCTCTGCTCGCCAGCAGCGTCGCGCCATTGTCGATCATGCTGGCATCGTTGCTGCCCAATCTGGTGTTGAGCGGCGCGGTCCCCTTCATCCCGCCATTGGGCTTCATCTTCCTGATCGCATGGAGGATGGTGCGTCCGGGCTTGCTTCCCGTATGGATCGGATTTCCTTTGGGCATGTTCGACGATTTATTCAGTGGGCAGCCATTCGGTAGTGCTATCATGTTATGGTCGCTCACCATGATCGCCATAGAAATGGTCGAAGCGCGATTCCCGTGGCGTAGCCATTTTCAGGACTGGATGACCATGAGCGCGTTGATCGCCGCCTATCTGATAATCGCGGCCATTTTCTCAGGTGGAGTGCTGAGCCTTACCGTGTTCGTGGCTTTAGGCCCACAATTGCTAATATCGGCCCTGTTGTTACCATTGATTACGCGCATAGTCGCCGCGCTCGACCGCCTTCGCCTCAAACGCATACGCACCGTTCGATAATGAAGAAAAAGACAAACCAACCGCCCGTGACGCCGGGTACCTTGAATACACGCTTCGATCGACGCAGTTTCGTTCTGGCCGGTGTCGGCGCTGGCATCGGCACATTACTGGCCGTACGCATGGGTTACATCGCGATTGCGGAGAACGAGAAATACGAAACGGAGGCGGAGAGCAATCGGGTCAATCTCACACTAATTCCACCGCGCCGCGGGTGGTTGCTGGATCGTAATGGCGCCCCCCTTGCCTCCAACCGCGCGGATTTTCGTGTGGACGTTATTCCCGAACGCTTGCCCGATGCCGACCGCACAATCGAGGTCTTGGGCGATTTGCTCGATTACGAACCGGCCCGGGTACAGGATCTTAAAACAGCTGTTGCAGAAGCGCGTGGATTTCAGCCCGTAGAGATCGGCACGGGGCTTACGTTCGACCAGTTTGCTGCCATTAGCGTGCGGTTGCCCGATCTGCCTGGCGTAGTGCCGCAGCGCGGTTTCTCCCGCTATTATCCGACCGGACCTTCCGTGGGACACCTGATAGGTTATGTCGGGCCCGCCAATGCAGAGGAATACGAGCAGGAACGCGATCCGCTCCTCATCACACCCGGATACAAGATCGGGAAGGACGGATTGGAGAAGCAATTCGAGGCCAGTTTGCGTGGCGAACCCGGTGCGCGCCGTGTCGAGGTGACTGCGTCCGGCCGGATCGTTCGCGATCTCGACACCAGGCCCGATGTTCAGGGCAATCCCGTCAAACTCACGATCGACGGTCCGTTGCAGGATTACGCCGCGCGGCGTCTGGGGGAAGAAAGCGGATCGGTCGTCGTCATGGATTGCGACACGGGCGACCTTCTCTGCATGTCATCCATGCCCAGCTTCGATCCGAACAGCTTCTCTGACGGTATCGGTAGTGTAGAATATGGGATGTTACGGGAAAATGAGAGGGTTCCGCTGCGTAACAAGGTTCTGAAGGGACTGTATCCGCCGGGTTCGACCGTAAAGCCCATGCACTGCATGGCATTCCTGCAGGCCGGGATCGATCCGAACAGGACTATTTCCTGCAATGGCGGACGGCGGATCGGCAATCGCTGGTTCAATTGCTGGTCCAACCACGGCACCGTGGATATGGGTAAGGCAATCTACCAGAGTTGCGACAGTTACTTCTACGACTTCGCGCAGGAAATCGGTTTCGACAAAGTAGCCGAATTGGCTGAAACACTCGGTATGGGACAGCAATTTCCCTTACCCGTCACCAGCCAGTTCTATGGAACCGTTCCCAATCCAAGCTGGAAAGAAGAAAAATACGGCGACCCTTGGCGTTCGTTCGATACGGTAAATGCCAGTATCGGTCAGGGATATTATCTTGCCAGTCCATTGCAACTGGCGGTGATGTCCGCTCGGCTGGCTACCGGTAAGAAACTAATGCCGAACCTCTCGTTCGAAAAAAGCAATCCGTCTCCGCCAAGCCTTGGTTTCGAAGCGGATCACATTGCGTATGTGCGCCAGGCGATGAGCGATGTGGTCAATGGCCCAGGTACTGCGGGTCGGGCGCGTCTGCCGATCGAGGGCGTTGAAATGGCCGGTAAAACCGGCACTGCACAAGTGGTTTCCCTTAGCCGCACCGATGGCCGCACCGGACCTTGGAAATTCCGCCATCACGGCCTGTTCACATTCTTCGCGCCGCTCGATAAGCCGAAATATGCGGGCGCGGTGGTAGTCGAACATGGTGGTGGGTCGGGCGCGGCCTACCCCATAGCGCGCGATGTAATGACGTTCATGTTCGATCCACAAAAAGGAATGGACGCCCTGCGCACCCTGGAAGAAGAATGGGGCGGAACGGCACAGGAACGCTTGGCCGCACGCTATGCCGAATATGCCAAGGCAGCAGGGGAAGATGTACCGCGCGCACCCAAACGTGACGAAGAGATATTCGACCGGGTCGATGCAGAAGCGCGCGCGGCGGCGCAACTGGCGGAGCGTCGGGCGAAGATCAATAACCGCACGACCACCGGATCCGTTGAACCCCTAGCGTCGACCAACTCGGACGGAAGATGAGTTCGGTTATTCCCGCCCCAATTGCGCGGCAGCCATGGCAAATGCTAATACCTCTGGTTGCGCTGGTCATATTCGGCGCAGCGGTGCTTTTTTCGGCAGCGGGCGGCAGTTTCGAACCGTTTGCCGCGTCCCATTTGATCCGCTTCGGCGTCTTTCTCGTGATGGCGTCGATCATGGTTCTGTTTCCACGCAATTTGGTGAAACTGTTCGCCTACCCCGCTTTCATCGTTACGCTGATATTGCTCGTCGCGGTCGAGGCTATCGGCGCGATGGGTGGCGGCAGCCAGCGTTGGCTCAATTTGGGGCCGATCGTGTTGCAGCCGTCGGAATTAATGAAACCGGTCATCGTTCTGGCGCTTGCCAAATTTTACGAAAGTTTGCCCAGTGGAATGATCGCGACCTGGCGGGCGATCGTGCCGGCCGGGGTGCTTATTGCCATGCCGGTCGGGCTGGTGTTGTTACAGCCCGATCTTGGAACCTCGCTCGCTATCGTATTCGGCGGGGCGGTGGTCATGTTTTTGGCGGGTTTGCCGCTGCGCTGGTTCCTGATTGCCGGTGGCGCGGGAATTATTGCCGCACCGCTCGCGTTCTTCTTTGGATTGAAAGAATATCAGCAGCGACGCGTGACGACCTTCATGGACCCGGAGAGCGATCCGTTGGGTGCAGGCTACCACATCACCCAATCCAAAATCGCCATCGGGTCGGGCGGTTTTTCGGGCAAGGGGTTCAACGAAGGATCGCAAAGCCATCTCAATTACCTGCCCGAACCGCATACCGATTTCGTGTTCGCGACCATGGCGGAAGAATGGGGTTTCATCGGCGGGTTGTTCGTAATCGTAATCTTCGGACTGATTATGAAATGGGGATTGAGCGTAGCCAAGGCGGCACCCGACCGGTTCTCCCGCTTGCTCGCGGCCGGAATGGTAGCGACGATCTTCTTCTATATCGCGATCAATCTGATGATGGTTCTGGGCCTGGCCCCGGTCGTCGGCATTCCCCTGCCCTTTATGAGCCATGGTGGATCGTCGATGCTGACCAATATGATCTGTATCGGCAGCCTGATGATGGTCAATCGCTGGAACCGTGAAAGCGAACGACGCCGCGCATATTAATTATTTTGCGCCGACCCTTTTCAATACGCCGCGGGCCTATATATGCAGCGCCTTCCAGGTAATGGGACGCATAGCTCAGTTGGTAGAGCAGACGACTCTTAATCGTCCGGTCCTTGGTTCGAACCCAAGTGCGTCCACCAGCCCTTCCCATCGATAACACGCGCAGCTAACGCTTGCCGCTTCATATAAAAATGGGAGCCGATCATGGCCAAGTTTCTGATCGTCGAAGCACGGTTTTACGATATGTTGAACGATCAGTTGATTGCTGGCGCAACGGCTGCATTGGAGGCAGCTGGGCATGAAGCCGAGGTGCTGACCGTACCCGGTTCGCTCGAAATTCCCGGCGCTATCGCGCTCGCCTGCGAAAGCGGTCAATATGCAGGGTTCGTCGCGCTCGGTGTGGTCATTCGCGGCGAAACATATCATTTCGAAATCGTCGCGGGCGAAAGCGCACGGGCGATTATGGCGCTTACCATGGACGGGATCGCCATCGGGAACGGAATTCTTACGGTCGAAAACGACGAACAGGCGCAGGTCCGGGCGGATCCGGATCGAAAGAACAAGGGCGGTGAAGCGGCGGTTGCTGCAATCGCGATGTTCGATCTTCGATCGAAGTTCGCCGGCTGATTTCCGTTATCGACCGAAGCAGTTTATCCCGGCATATCGCGCGCTTGCACCCAGTTCCTCTTCGATCCGAATAAGCTGGTTGTATTTGGCCAATCTGTCAGATCGGGCAAGCGATCCGGTTTTGATCTGACCACAATTGGCGGCGACCGCAAGATCGGCAATCGTCGCGTCTTCGGTTTCACCGGACCGATGCGACATGACCGTCGTGTACCCTGCCCGATGCGCGATATCGATAGCCTCCAACGTTTCCGTCAATGTGCCGATCTGATTGACTTTAACCAGTAGAGAGTTTGCCAACCCTTTATCGATCCCCATCGCCAAACGTT
>JBAUIN010000044.1:0-60693 GCA_049682975.1 Pontixanthobacter sp.
GCCCGACAACGTCCGCGTCCATCATGGACATGTAACGATGGCACGATGAATGCTCGGCTGGAGCTGCGATAGTAACTCTCGCCCACTTGGGGAGGGGTTCCAACGTATACCATTCCGGGAATGGACCGACCGGCGATCTCCACGGACTGTCCGGCAGCGATCCATCCGGACATATCGCTGGTCGTGAAGCCATTCTTGTTGAGGCGACCCCTCTCAGACATTTCCTCTGTCTCGCTTTCCTCATCCACTGAAAGGGAGATCGACTCGTTTCTGGCGTACTCGTTCGCCTCGTGCTCCTGACGGGCACGAGCCACCTTTCCAGCCGCTATCAACGCAGCATTATCCTGCTTCGGTCGGTAAGGCTTAGATGCGCTTGCATCATCCACCGCCTGTGACGCGCGCTGCGCCGCCTTCTGCCATAGAGATCGAGGAGCATCCTCGACTTCGACTTTCGACGATCTAGCGGAAATGCTTCCGATCTGCCGTGCGATGCGCTCTTGAGCTCCCCGCAACGGCATGTCGTGCGTTGTCGGCTTGGCGTATTTCACCGCTGCCCTGGCCAACTCGTCGCGAGCTGCGCGTCCAGCAGCAATCAGGACCGAGTTGTCCTGCCGCGGTCTGTATGACTCCGAGTCGACAATTTGAGGTTCAGGCTCGCTGAAAGTGGGATCTTCTGGCCGATCCAGCGATTTCCCGTGCCGCTCTGGTCTTGGACGCTCGCGTGCCGAAGCAGTCGCTCGATTAGCACGTTCGCGAGATGCAGCCAGTCGGCGAGCAATCCGCTTCTCTGCAACAGTTCGTGGCTCGGGCGGATGGGGGACCTGTGATTGAAGGCCTTGTTGGTCTTGCTCCGCCGGCGACCGGTCGATCGCGTTTTCCGTTTCCAGGCGTTCCCGGCGGCGCTTGTTGAACCACCGAACGATGAAAATCGGTGCAATGATAATTACCAGCCCTTCGATAACGTCAGGCAACGGGTTCAAAACGATGGTGACCACAATTCCGGTGATGAAGAACCACACGACATAGAGCAGCAAAGAACGCAGAATCGCCATCTGCAATCAATGCTGAAACCCCGCAATATACGCAATGCCCGTTCGATGAACTTCCAACGTAGTGTAAATAGCAAGGTTCAGACCGGCTCAACAGAAGAGTTCCTAGTGAATCGCGAAGCTGGTTGGGGCGAAGAGGAGCATCAGCTCGGATTGGTCGATGCCAGTGGTTGGTTCGATGACGCCAGCTCAAGCCGTCCATCGTCGACCCAAAACACCGCCAGTCCTTTGAGCGGATGCTGCGGAAACGCATTTTTGACCAACGCGCCATAGCTTGACAGCTGTGGCCAGTGTGAGCCGAACCCCTGGCCATCCCCGCCGGATTTATGGTCGATCACCAAACAGCCTTCGGTTCCTACCGCAAGGAGATCAATGATGCCGGGGATCTCTGCACCGTCCGGCGAACGACCCAAGAGAGGAACCTCGGTGCGAAGATCGGTGTAGCCTTCGTTCGCCAGCCAAGCCTTCAACTCTTCGGCGCGCTGGAAAACCAGCGAGATCGTGGTATCTTCAAGCTCGGTGGCAGCAGACAACGCCGACTTAAGGTCCGGTCTTGTCAAACAGGTGCGCAGGGCGAGGTGAAGCGCTGTGCCTCGGCTGGCATCGTTGATTGCCTCCGGCCAGGGCTCACCTAGTTCGATACTGCGGCTCGTCGCCAAAGCACTTGCGCCCCGGGACTGCGACGGTTGCAGGCGCCATGGCGTTAGCGGCGTCATGGGCGACGGGGTATCTACGCCAAACCTTGGGGCGATGCCTACGGGATCCCCTGAATATTGGGTGAAATCGGCAAGCTCCGGAAGTCGAACAACGGTCGCAGGGCAGTCCACCCCCGCCATATGCAAGCGGTCATCGCCCAATTGCGGTGCACATTCGTCAACAAGAACGTGGAATAACGTATTGGCCCCTGGTTCGTCCTCCGGACGATCCTTCATGAAACTGGGCCATTCCAGAACCAGCCTATCACGAGCGCGTGTCAGTGCGACATACAAAAGGTTCTTCGCGTTGGCTTCGAATTCCGATCGCCGGTCTTCGACGAAGCGCCGCTCGCTTTCTGGCGCAGCAAAACCCGGCGTGTGGATCAATGCCGCAGAATCTAAAGCCACCGCCATATCATCAATGCGATCAAGCGCGTCAAAGCTTGTGGTGGTAGAGCCGGGCCGCTCTTCGATGCCATTGTCGAATTCCGCCACCACGGTGATCGGCCATTCGCGCCCTTTGGAAGCATGCCATGTTACAATTTCGACCGCTTCCGCGGTGTTGGCCGCCGGATCCGGCCGCAAGTCAAAATCACGTTCGCTGCGGCGGGAATCCAGCCAGCCGAGGAATACTTTCGCCGTTTCACCGTGGAACCCGGATGCTGCCTTCAGATCACGGTGTGCGACTTCGAACTCGCTGGCTTCGGCTGCGAGCCGGAGAAGGTCGGCACGGGACTGGGTCGCATCGGGATGCTGGTCTGCCCAAATCCGAAGCCCAGTGATGTCGAGCACGTGGTCGAGGGCCGCACCCACCGTCAAATCAGACATTTCGATGGACAGTTCCGCAAGCCGCGCGAGGATGGGGTCATCCATCAATCGCCCGGCGATTTGCAACGAAAGCCCTTCCTGCAGCGGTATCGGCTCCGGCCCAAGTGTTCGCAATATCAGACCAGCATGGGTATCCGCAGGGTTGGCGGCGAAAGCGAAAGCAGCCCGCGCGGCCGTAATGACAGGGCTATCCAACCAGCCGCTCTCGCTAATGCGCACAGGAACACCGCGGGCGCGCAGTTCCTCTGCATAGCGGGCCGCGGTGGTATGTCGGCACACGAGTAGAGCAATATCAGACGGTCGGGCCGGGCGTTCAGCTTTCGTGCGCCGGTCGGTGATGGTATCACCATCGACCAATATCTTCGAGATATGCTCTGCGATATGCTCCTGTGGCTTCGAAGTCTTCCGCACACCGCGCCCTTGTGTCGCATCGAGCACGACTATCGCTGGATCGGAATCTTGATCGCGCGTCGGTTTGAGTGGGTTGTATCCCGCTTTAAACAGTCCCGAACCCATCGCGTTCACTAAGTTCATCACTGCAGGAGTTGAACGCCAGTTACGGTCCAAGGGACGTATCTTGTCCGGGTTCGCCATTATCAATGCTTCCGAAAGCCGCGCATCCGCACCCTGAAAACCCATGATCGACTGTTTCACGTCGCCGACCAGCAATGTTCGCGGAGCGCGTGCACCGAGATGCCAAAGAAGGGCGAACTGGATGGGGTTGGTGTCCTGAAACTCATCAATGATGACGCAGTCAATTTCATCGAGCACCGCTTGTCGCACCTCATCATCCGTCCGCAAGAGCCGTTCGGCCCCGGCAATCATGTCGGCGAAGTCGATCAGGCCAAGAGCCCTCTTACGGTCCTCATAAGCCTTCATCACCTCCTGCGCGCACTCGATCAGACAGGATAAATGGAGTTTCGCGTCCGCGAGTGGGCCGGGCAGGGTAGGAAGGACATCCGCGGCTTCCATGATGGCGATCGCCAGATCGTCATAGCCTTCGGGTGTTTTCGTGCGACTGTTCGAGACGAACAGGTCACGAAGGCTTTGCCACAGGGCCCAGTCACGATCGAGTAAGTCGCGGTCGCGGGCGACGCGGCTGAACAATGCGAGATTTTTTTCAAGCTTCTCGCGTGGGCCTTTTGTGGTGACGGATGCCATTCCGCCTTCGGGAAAGGCTGCGACCATATTCTCGACCGCAGTGGCAAGGCTGTTTGCAGCATCGGTGGGGTCGGACAAGACATCGCCGTAGATATCATCGAGCCGTGATAACGCCGGAGCTATCAGGCTGGGATCACCGCCCTTGTCACCCAGACCGCGCAACAGTTCGATCATGGACATTACGCGATCGCGCAAACCATCCTCGACGGTCGCTCCGCTCTGCCAGTTCGGTTGATAGCCGTGGCGTTCGGGGTCGGCTTTGATCGGGTCGAGCGATTTGGCAAACGCCAGCGCCTGACGGATAAGAAGGTCGCGCTCGGCGTCGCCGAGATGGCGCGGTTGCGGCGAGGCACCAACCGCCAGCGCATGTTCTGTAAGAAGCCGAAGGCCGAGGCCGTGTATCGTCGAAACATAAGCACGTTCGACAGCCATAGCCTCCGAAACCATCCCTTCAGCTAGAAGCTCGCTTCGGATCCGTTCGCGCAGTTCGCCAGCTGCAGCTTCCGTAAAGGTGACAGCCAGGATGCGTTCGGGCCGCACCACCTCACGGTTCACCCAGTCGGAAAGCTGTGTCTTGATGCGGTGGGTCTTACCAGCGCCTGCGCCGGCAGGGACGATGACCAGTCCATCATCCATGATCATGCCTCCTCGATCTGACGAATGAATGCGATGACCAAAGCGGAACCGTCGGTCAGCGCGTAGGGAGTGAAACCGGCTTGCTTCTTGAAGAAAGCTTCGTCCGCGGACGTGTTCAAGACGACGCGGCCCGCGCCGAGTTCGGCAAGCCTCTCCGCCAGCTTCTCCAGGGCTCCCTCATTCACAGCATCACCCATCTCGCGAGCGAGCGAACCTTCGATCTGGGGCAGGCCGGAAGTCAAAAGACCGTCGTCATTCATCAGATGATAGGCGACGGCGATCTTACGGCCGATCAAGCCGTCCATGCCATCATCATCGCGGCGATGCGGTTGCGCAATCATATCACGATAAAGTCCCGCCTGCAGATCCCACCCCGCTTCCATCCGCCTGCGCCGCCCCGCGGTGCTGCTCTTCTTGTGGTCGACTATCAGTAGTTCGCCATTCGGCAGTTCTAGTATCGCATCCGCCTTCCCATGCAGATCGACGCCATGCGCCCGACCGGCCAGCCAAATCTCATTGCCGACAACCATAGCTTCCAGAGCCAAGAGATGTTCGCGCCAACCGATTGCGGCGGCCATGATTTCGCGTCCAAGTCCATTGCGCTCCATCTCCCACGAAGAGCGGCGCAAGTAACCGGCATGGCGGGTCAGGGCGCGGTCATAGGCTTCGGGGACGACAGCCGACAATACGTCGGTGTCTGGGACGGGCTGGTCCTTCAAAAAAACATGTTCGAACACATCGTGAGCGATGGTGCCCTTGGTCATGACGTCCAGCTCCTCGGCCGACCAGGACATCTCCTCTGCGCCGATTTCGCCAAGAAGCCAGGCGATTGGGCTGACCAATAGGGTCTCGAGCCGCGATGGGGATTGGGGTTTCGGCTTGCCATCGTCATCGCACCGCAATGCGAGCAAATCTTCATCCGCAAAATGCAGTGCTTCCGGCAATTCAGATGCCTCGGGCAAAGGTGGTAGATGATGGTGGGCCACGGGCCAGTCCTCCGGCTGGATACGCGACAGATCGACAATCAGATCGCTGGCATCTTCAACGCCTGAGATCGCTCGGGCCACCAAAGACAGGCCGGCCGAAGGCTGCACGCGTCCGCCGGACAGATCGCGCGACGGAACGACGAACGCAATGCTTTCGCTCACCGCCCGTATCTGCTGGTCGAAAAGCGACAAGCCTCTTGCCAGCCCTTCAGCCCGACCATGCAATGCCAACCCCATCGCCTCACGGAGCGCAGCGATCTCGCTATCCAGGAACAGTGGGTTGGGACGCGGCCTGATAGGGTAAAACCCATCGATGAAATCGGTCACTATCAAGTGCCGGCAAGGGC
This sequence comes from Pontixanthobacter sp., assembly GCA_049682975.1. GTDB lineage: Bacteria > Pseudomonadota > Alphaproteobacteria > Sphingomonadales > Sphingomonadaceae > Pontixanthobacter. The sequence continues at coordinate 5,703 of JBAUIN010000044.1, forward strand.
GCCAGGGGCTTTCATAAGCGGACCAGAGGCTCACACCTTCCAGATTGCGGTCCGGCTCGCCTTCCGTGGGTGGCATGATCTGGATACCACGCAATATCGTCTCCCAGTCCGGGGTGCCTTCACCGAGCAAGCCCGGCAAGCGCGCCCGGACCTCATCGCCTTGCGCGAGAGAATCGCAGATCCGATCAAGCAGAAGGCGCAGCTGCGCCAAGCTGCTGGCGGAAGCGCGGATATCGTCCCAGAGCTCCTTATGCTCAATGGTATCGGTCAAGACCGCACCGCGGTAATCGCCACCCATCAGACTTTCGGACAGATCGCGACCGGTCTGAGCAGACCATGGCATCAACGGCGAAAGCGCAAGGCTCGCCAACACCATCGCGGGGGTGGGCGGGCGCTTCGCCAGCGCAAGATGCAAGGCCGTCTCACCGATCACGTCGCGCCGCGGCCGGTCAGCCGGTAGGCCGGAGAAGGGCACGCCTTGAACTGCGAAAGCTCGGGCAAGCTGGCGCGGATCGCCCGCTGTAAGGACTGCGATATCCCGCGCTTCAACCCCCGCGTCGATCATTGCACGCGCGCGGGCCGCGCAGAGATCCGCCGCCGCAGCTGGATCGCGCACTCCGAAGAACTCAAGGCTGTCGTCGTTGCCGCCGACGTCGAGCTGCGGTTCGATCAGCCCTCCCTGCAGAGCGTGGAGACGGGTGCCAGCGGAAGCGGCACGGGTGGATGGTGATGCCGAGACTGAGCCGAACTCGTCCTTCAAACGACGATAAAGCGCCTGCATGATCGCAGGCGCTAACGGATCGAGTGAACCCTCGACCACCGGAACTGAATCGAGGAACCGCCCATGCGGGAGGTTCAGTACATGGCGCACCGGAGCAAGTCCGTCCGGCAAACCATCTCCCGACTGCCGCCATAGACCAACCAATGCCGAGAGATGCCGTTTTGCCCGGCTGTCAGGCAGGTTGTCGACAGATGGTACACCCAAATCGGATGTCGCGGACACCAAATCCTCCAAAGCTGCAGTCACGGCCGAAACCGTCTCGATCGGTGCGTTGGCAATGCTGTCCGCCCAAACGGGATCCACATCTTCGAACAATGCACGTCCCGGCGACCATTCGGGTGCGACTGGTGCCAGGGAAAGCTCGGCCAGGTCGTTGTCCGTTAATCTATACTGCAAACCGGAGCGTGGATCCTCGACAAGGAACGGATAATGCATACGAGTTTCAATCCTTATCGGAGAAGCGATAAAGCCACACGTGCGCGATCTCCATCATCTTAATGTCACTATAGACCTGTTGAGCGCCGTGAAAGCTGCCTTTTCAAAACGGTATCGGCCTGGCCATTTCCAGCGCCTGCCAAGCCTGAAAGGCCGCGAATAGCTTGCGTGTCTCCTTGCGCCCCAATGTCGTCGCAACATAGGCAAGCCATACGATCTGGGCACGAACCCCGGCCGCGCGCGCCTGGCTCAGAACATCCGTTTGGTAACAATTGCGCAGACCGAACGTAGACGCCAACTGGATCATCGCCTCTTCAGGTGCGCCCATCAGGTTCAGATTGGACGGCTGGATGGTCTTAAGGCCGTCGATGATATCCAGATAGACCAATCCCGCCTCAAGAATATGCCTGCGGTCCCGAAAGTCTTCATTCGCCTCACAAGATCCCACAACGACATGGCGGTCATGTGACAGCGACCCGATATCGCAGAACAGGCGTCGCCTATCATCATTGTCCGTGGTCGAGACATGCCGTGCGGTGAATACCGGATCACCATCCACGATCTCAACTTCGAGCGCTCCATAGCATGACAATCGCCGGTAGCCTTCGCCATCGCCAGCAGGCCCGTCCACATTGACGAGCGCCACGAGGCTGGATGGGTGCTTATTCGAGGAACGGGTGGCAGTGCTCATAGTATATCGATACCAGAAATAGTGATTTGTGAAGGAAAAGCGGTCCATCGGCCCACCGGATGGTCTACCCATGTCAAGCTGCGCCCGGCATCGTGGCCGTGAAACGGTCGCAGAAAGAGAGCTTCATGAAGTGCTCGGTGAGTGCGCGTGTGCCATGCTCGGTCACCATCTCACTCCAGACATCCCAACGGTCGATGCGTTCGACCAGCCAGAGATAGAAGCAGTCGCGAGCGTGCCGGTCGCCTTCGGGCCAGGACATCGACCAAAGGGTGGAGCGGACGGGCACCTCCTTCGTGATACGAAGACCGATCAGTTTGACTACCGGAACGCCATCGATGGTGCCGGTCGTGAAGCGATGCGCCATGCGAGCCGCAACCTGCTCGCGCTGTTCAACCAGTTCTGCTGCCGCCCTGCGTTCGGCGGAGCGGGCCAGCCCTCTTGTGGCTGCAATCCAGTCCAGCCCGATGTCCTCGTTCGCATATTCGCGTCTGCGGGTCGCGATGAGCATCTGCAGGACGGCTCGACCTTCCAGGGTCAATCTCCTACCATGCTTCTCGACCAGTCCTGCAGCCTGCAGGAAAACGTCGAAGAAATCCCCAAAGTGACGATCTCCCATGAAGATGTCGCGAGCCTTCTCTCCCGATGCGACGAAGCGTCCGTCGACGATCGCCATGTAGTGAAGCATGAAGTCGAGAGTTTCCTCGGACTGCCAGCCGGATACGTCTGCCAGTCCCAAGCCCGTGGCCCAGAAAGCCTGGCGAACGGATTGCCATTCGCGGCCCTCTTCATCCATCAGTGGCGGTTCGCCGGCCACATCACCTATAGAGGTTAGCCAATAACCCCATGGCAAGTCCGGGTGGCGCTCCTCGTCGTAGCGCGTCGGCTCGGGTTCGCCGAAGATGTTGGAGAAGCCAGCTGCCATCAATCATCTCCGCCCTGCTTGGCCGGCGGTGCCAACTGCAAGGGTGTTGCTGCGTCATCTCCAACACCGGGGTTCGCATCGGAGACAGCCTTCAAACGCTTGGCGAACTCGACGATCTGACCGTAGACGAAAGCCTGATCGCGATAGACATCTTCCTTGCGATTATTTCGATTGATTCCCTTGGGAATATAGTCGCCAAGATGATCGGTATCGAAACCCAGCCACCACAAGTCCTCGTGCTCGAACTCGTCCTCAGTCGATTGCACCGTGCGGTAGTTGCGAACCACTTTAGTATAGGTGACATGGCAGACAGTATAGCGTTCGGTGCGAGGATCGCCGTATTCCTCTTGCTCGAAACGATTAACCTCGCACTCCTTGCCATAGGTCACCCCGCCGTGAACGGTATTGGAAATGCCGACAGGCACGGCGTCAGCTGTAAAGCCGAAGAGGGGGTGGTCCGGGCCGACACCGACATAACCGCTCAGCGTCCCGTTCTCCTGGCGCAGCAGTATCGCGCCGAAGCCGGTTGCTTCGTCCAACCAAGCGACCTTGTCGGCCTCATCGTTCCAAGGACCGTCGCCTGACGGCTTGCGATCTTCGTTGTGCCACACCTGCAGTGCCGTTACGGCAGTATCGGCCACCGGGTAAGTCACGGGGGCCAAACTGACGAGCCCTTCGGGCAGTTCGGATTTCGCGAGCTGTGTGCTGTTGGCGCGAGTCTTGGCTGGCTTCTTCGCCATCATATTCATCCTTTCAGTTGGTTAATTAAGTAGTTTCTTCGGGGTAGGCGAAAAACTACCGGTAACGGTCGAACGCAGTGCGTTGCGTCATGCGTGGCGCGTGACGTGTTGGGCGTTTGCTGCTGGCGTAGACGTTGAGAGCGAGCCAAGCCTGTTCGGCCAGCAGATCGCGGTCGATGACCTCGTTCCACCAGACCCCATCATCCGAGTTCCAGCGATAACCGCGCGCTTTGAGTGCGTCCTTCACCTCGAAGGCCGCCCCGACGGCTTCGATCAGATGACTGTCGGACAAGGCGTGCTCATATAGTTCATAGAGCAGCGGAACGCCGTCTGTGCCTTCGTGCTGCAGGAGCTGGATTACTGCGTCGACATCCCCTTGCGCACGATGTGCGTCGAACCACCAGCCGGCCTGCATGCAAAGGTAGCCGAGGGACCGCCCTTCGAAGCCGGCCTCCCGCCAAGCAATGCCATCCATGGAACATGCCCAAGGCAGACCAGGAAGATCCGGCAAGCGCTTTTCGATCATAGGCCGGTCGAATGCGCTGTGGTGCGCAATCACGACATCAGCGCCACCGATCACCTTTATTGCGGTAGCGTCATCAATACGCTGCCCCGCAAGGTCGCTATCGGTCAGTCCGGTGATCCTGGTGATGTCCGCGGCAATAGCAAAACCCGGGTCCTCGCGCCACGACCAGGCTTTACCGATCTCGACGATATTGCCGTCATCGTCATAACGGATACGCCGCGCCGCAAGTTCAATGACCTTGTCAGTCTTCTGATCGAGGCCGGTGGTTTCGACATCGACGACGACCGCCGTGATGGTGTGGCCATCAAGGTCGCCGATACCGGTCACGCCTTCGCGAAGCTGAATACGATTGAGCGTTCGTATGTCCTCATCCGGGATGGTCAGGGCGGAGCTCTGAATGTTCATTTCAATACCTTTCTTCCGTGGGGGAAATGAGAATGGGTGGAAAATCATCGGGCGGTCGGATCGCGTTGCGCCAACGATGTCACAATCGCTCGCCCTCCATCGCCGGCTGCCTCCTGATGGCTTTCGAGGTCCGATCCCGCATCTTTTGCGTATGTTGCTTGCCGTCTTGAGGCTCCGGCTGAAGGGGCGCCGCTTCGTCAATATCCGACGAGAGCAATGCGTCGATCAACTCACCTTTAACATCCAGATCGAGTCCCAAACCATGAACCAGCACGCTGCGAAGACAGCTGTCGCGGTCCGCACAGGCTTCGATCGCAGGGCGTCCGGCGAACAAACGACGAGGCACCAGCATCCAAGCCATGGGGTCGGCCGTGTTGCCTTCGCGCTGGAACCTGGCTCCAACTTCGGTGGCGATCAACGCGATCCGCACCAGTTCCCGCTTGGTCAGTTCGACGGTCTCATCATCGACATCATTATGATCCAACGGATCGAGCGCCCATGAACCGGCTGCTGCATATTGCGGACAACCGGTCCGTTCGGCACGTTCGTCTTCAGCCATATTGATCCTCCTTAACCTGTGCGTGCGGAGACAGATCGCAACGCCTGACCGGAGATATAGCGATGGTGTTTCAATGTTTCAAGAGTATTGAAACATTGAAACACAGGCCAGAGAGTTTCTATCGATATAACAGAGTGTTAGCTGTTTGTTATAGAACTAGAGCAACGCGCAACCAAACTGGGATGGTGGCAAATTGTCGTTCTCGGACAGCTCACGGTAATCGCGAATTTTCCACAGGTTTCAAGGTTTCAAGGTTATTGAATAATTGAAAAGGCAGTCGTGTAGGTCTATCGTCTGTTCATGAAGAAAACGCAGCAAACGATGGCGTTCAACGCCTTGTCCCAACCCAACCGACTTGCGCTGTTTACCGCAATCTCGAATTCGGACGACGGTCTCAATACCACGGACGCCGCGAAGGCAGCCGGAACGTTGATAAATACAGCCACAGTGAATCTAACGCTCCTCGAAGCGGCCGGGCTCATCGACTCCACCCGCAAGGGCCGTTCGGTCATCCACCGTGCGAAACCGAAGGCGGTGAAAAAACTGGCGCAATTCCTTCTCGATATTGTCGATGGCAAAGATTGACGTTCAACGCATATGACCGGCAGCAGCCGCTAGATCAGCTATCCTCGTCCATCCGCCGTATTATCGGTCGAATGTCGTTCAGCGGAAAGTCTTAACTTCTGTCTTGGTAAACGACCGTAATGTTCAGGTTTCTCATTCTTTCGGCTGGCGCTCTGCTGTCTTCCGGAACAGCGTCTGCCGAAACAATGGCGGGAAGCGCCACGGTCGTCGACGGTGACAGCCTGGCTTTGGAAGGCCGATCCATTCGCCTGTTCGGCATAGATGCGCCTGAAACCGACCAGACATGCCAGCGCGACGGGGAAGTCTGGTCATGCGGATTGGAATCAACGTCGCAACTGGCCGCGCTGGTCGAAGGACAGATCATCACCTGCCAGATCACTGGTATTGATGGATACGGTCGTTCGATAGCGGTGTGCATGGCCGGTTACTTCGAAATCAACGAAACGATAGTCGAACAATGTTGGGCGACGGCATTCCGAAAATACTCTTCGGACTACGTTGCCGCCGAAACCCGTGCACGTTCAGCGCGCGCCGGTCTCTGGTCATCGCAGTTCGAACTGCCGGAGCATCACCGGCTTGCGAAGCGTAACGCAGCAGCGAGTTCCGTGACTGAAGGCAACCGCAGCGAACAGTCCCGATCACCGTCCGGCCATGACGGTTCCTGCACGATCAAGGGGAACCGCAATCGCAGGGGTCAGTTGATCTACCATCTGCCCGGTATGCCGTATTACGACGTGACACGACCTGAGGAAATTTTCTGCTCTGAAGCAGCAGCGCGAGAGGCAGGATATCGACGATCGATCGTTCGCTAGCGTCGTTTGAGCGCGCCGGTGTTAAATAGTCCTTTGGTGGCGGTTCCAATCCTCTACCAGCTGGAAAGTCACAAATCGCACATCTGTCCGGAAGCACGATGAGCTCAGTCTGGACGCGTAACTAGCTGGTCTCCATATCGGATGAATGTGCAACCTATACCACCATTCCGTCAGCTCATCGGATGCCCGCCTCTTCTTCGCTAACGCGGGCTACGGGTCGGCCAGCACTACGATCGGCGACAACCATGAACCGGCGTATGTCGGTGCGGACGCTGACGGCCCCATCTTCGCAGTCGAGGACGATGCGGTCGTATTGCGCAGACGGCGTTGGGGTTTCCCGTCCTGGAAAGATGGGGGCAAGCCGATCACGAACATCCGCAATCTCGAAAGCAGCTGGTGGCGGGGTGCCAATGGTGAATACATCACCGATCCTGCATATCGATGCCTCATACCGTTCGACCGCTTTGCCGAATGGGATGCGTCAGCGAAGCGAAACGCATGGTTCTCGGTAAATGCGCCGCAGTCGTTTTTTGCGGGATTCTGGCGCCCGTGGAAGGGGGAACGGCTGAAGTCCGTGGAAGGGAAAAAGCGCCGTGAGCGACAGATTGCTGATTGGGAACTGTTCGCATTCCTCACGACCGAACCCAACGATACCGTGGCGGCGATCCACCCCAAGGCGATGCCGGTGATACTGACCAAGTCCGAGGAAGCACAGCGTTGGCTCAGTGGTGGAGAAGAAAGCCTAAGCCTGCAGAGACCTCTGCAAGACGCGATGATCGACCAGTCTCCATACGACGAAGGTTGAACCCGAACGGGCGTCCGAACTGGCGACCTTCTTAGGCTGAAGATCTACCGAATTGGCATCGCCACATGAGCATGCGGTGCTTCGGCCGGCCGGCCATGTCCAGTGTGCTCGAGCGTAGGTCGCTGGCGCACCCCTCGTTTCGACGGCAATCAATTCAACGATAAAGGAGAAGACGATGATCAGCTATAAGATGGCTGTGCTTTGCGATGGGCTCTGTCCGCCAATCCCGAATTCAAGCCAAACCGATCCGCTGGAATTGAAGGAGTTACTTCGGGCAGAACAGCTTCCCATGGCGAGCGAAGTCTCTATTGAACTGTGGTTTGAAGGTAGGGTCTTCGCGCATTGCGTCACGATCGTTGCCGAAGTGCTTACCTGGGACATCGAAAGGTCAGCATTACCGCGACCCACGCTTTCCAGTTTGACCCATGGAGCGGCGGTTAATCCGCTAACTGACTTGCCGCTGATGGAAACAGCCTTTTCCTGATGCTTAGCACATATCAGTTGAACGGTGCGTCAGCATTCCGATGGACCCCAACTTTAGCGTAGGACGCCAAATCCTCCGCATCCCAAATCGCCACCGCAAATTTCTTCGCTTCGATTGCAGCCGGGTTCGTTACCCCGTTCACGACCAGCAACATCGGTGACGCTTCTGACGAACTGCATACGCCTGCTATCTCACGCACCGCGGATACTGAAACAGGTTTGGCGTATCCTTTGCACTGACACCAGAATTGCTTCGAACCCTTACACAGCACCAGATCGATACCACCATCACCGGTGGTTGCCGTCGTTCGAACCGTCCAGTCTTTCTCCTCGAACAATCGTGCCGCTGCGACCTCCAATTCAACACCGCGCAACGCCTGCCAGAAACCGGCACCAGTCACCTTCGTGTTATACTCATGGTCAGCCAACGCGTTGCGAAAAGCTGCGACCTTGCGCCGGGTGCCGTCAATATGCGAAATGAATGTGGCGATCTTGACCGCAAAATGATGTCCCCGCACCAATACAAAACCGGCACATAGAAAAGCGGTATTCACAACGAAAGAGGCCAGCAGACCGGACAGCCCATCTTTCCAAGTCATATTCATGATTGCGAGTAAACACGCGATCACCGCAAGGCCAATCGCACATATTGCGAAAGTGCGCATTCGAATGGCGGCAATCATTTCGTCATGCGCGACCAGATCGAAATGAGCCGGCAATCCGAACGCGGTAATCTGGGGACCCTGTTTGCGGTCGGGTTGCAAGTCGGGTTGCAAGTCGGGTTGCGCACGTTCCTGCCCAGGATTGGCAACCACATCCCTTTCGAGCAGCACTGGCCTGCGCCTGCCGACCGATCGATGCGACATAACGATGCGCGATTTCAAACCCATTTCGTTATAGTAGCCTGAAGGAATTAAATCCTCGTTTCCGCTACCGCGCCAAAGCGTTCAATTCGTCGTCCTTCCCGAAGTCACACCAAGGCGCCGACTTCGCCATGGCCGAACATCAACACGCCAACGTTCAACGAGCCGATGGAATCTCTGCCAGCCGTGTGGTCCAGCAAGGGCTTTTCATAGAACGTTTCGTATCATGCGACCGCGTGCCGTGACCAGCCGATGCAATCGTTATAGTGGTTCTACCGAACCGCTCATTCAGACCATCCATCGCGGCCAGCAACTCCTTGCCTCTCGGGTCTGCAAATGCGAACAAGTCACCCTGTCCGGCTTCGGCCTCATGCAAGCCTTCGAGCATAACACCGCATTTCGTGTATACATCGCCAGCCGCGAACATCGCATCCGCCATCCGGCCCGCTAGTCCGCCGATCACACGAGGATCATCACTTGCTGGTGATATGGTAGCCGAACGGCTGTGCGACGGCGCTCCAGGCTTAAATCGACTTCCGTGCGCGAACGCTATCAACCGGGCGGCGACCAAACCCTGCGCACGGATCTTCTCCGCGGCCCGTACGGCCCGGCGCACCATGGCCTCGCGCAGCACCGTCTGCTCACTGACCGGTTCCGCGAACATCCGTGTCACCGCAGTATTCTTCAACTTGTCCGGCTGCGGAGTGAAGCCATCGCACTCAATGCCATTCAATTCGCGGACCAGACGTTCCATGACCACCGTGCCGACATCACGGGCCTGCGCAGCAGGAAGGGCAGCCAAGTCGGCAGCCGTGCGGACGCCTAATGGCTTCAACCGTTTGGCCATCTGCTTCCCGATGCCCCAGACCTCTTCCACCGGCCATTCGCGGAACAGACGTGCCCGCAATTCTTCATCGTGCAGGTCGATGACTCCGCCCCAGACCCGTTCCGATGCCTTCGCCAACGCGTTCGCCACCTTCGACAACGCCCGGGTCGGGCCCAGACCTACCCGTGTCGGCAACCCGGTTTGCTGCATCACGGCGCGGCGCACTTCGTGTGCGGTTGCCACGTCGCCCAGACCGTTGGCCAATACCGGCAAGCGGAAGAATGTCTCGTCGATCGAGTATATCTCCACCAGGTCGCTGTATTCGCTGATCACCTGATTGAAGCGTCTGTTCATGTCGGCATATAATTCGTAGTTCGAACTGCGCAATTCGATGCCGTGCCGCTTGATTTTGTCACGCATCAAAAACACCGGTGCTCCCATCTTGACGTGCAACGCCTTGGCCTCCTCGGATCTGGCTATCGCACAACCATCGTTGTTGGACAGGACACAGACTGGGACCTGGCGGAGCGACGGGTCGAACACCCGCTCGGATGACACGTAGAAGTTCGTTATATCGAGGATGGCCCACACAGGCGGTCAGCCGATGACGTTGCGAATGCTGGCACGGACCACGCCCCAGACCTCAACATCCTCGTCACACCGAACAGGATTGGCGTTCATTGAAGCGTTGCGTGCTTCGAGATAAGGCACATTGCCGCGTACGACCATCTGCCGGATGACGAACCCACCATCGACGATCGCAATCACGATCGATCCGTTTGCCGGCTTGCGATCCCTATCCACCACGACGACATCCCGGTCGAAGAAGCCGGTATCGCGCATCGATTCGCCCGATACCCTGAACACGAAGCTTGCCGCGCGGTCGAGGCGCAACAGTTCGATCAGATCAAGGGTCGGATCCTCCCAATCCTGTGCCGGGCTGGGAAAGCCAGCGCCCGCTGCATCGACTATCCGCAGCTGCAGATCGTCGGGCAGGCATGAGATGGGGGTAGGGCGGTCAAGTTCGAGAGACGATAATAGCATGCAGGACTTATAGGACGCGCCAGAACAAATACGGAACAGGTTTGTTCGAAAAATTTAACGCGGCGGTTTGCTTCGGCTGATGGATAAGCCGATAATGGTGTGGGTTGTTCAGAAAACACCATCGCGCCGAATACAAATTGCAAGCTGCGCGCCACCCTTTACGTTAGACGGAATGAATTGTCGGCCACCATCGAACTTGGAAGTAACTGGTCAAACGTTCGATGCTGGCGCCTATCGCCTTAAGTCCCGTATCGCGTCCGGTGTAGAGAATTGCATGGCTGGACAGCTGGTGCAACGCGAATGATCTCTCGCGATCGAGAGCTGTGGGGCATGGCATTATGGGTCGAACGTAAACACGGCTCCGACGGGCTAAACCATATTCACGAGAAGATCGAAAGTCTGAAGGCTTCCGGTGAGCACGACGGTGTCGAACTGTGGATTGAAGTCGCGATGCGGTATGAGCAATTGCTGTGGCCGATAGGGTGCTTGAACTGACTCGTGCTGCACATTGGACGAAATTGCGAATGTGGCACCGGCCCTCAACCTCGTAGAGCCACCAAGACTAGCTTGGATGGCGAACTGTCCAGCCCGTGGTAGTAACTGTCGCAGTGCTATCCGCGCACAATGACAACAGGAAGAAGGGATATTCATGAAAACAACCAACCCTTCAGTGCCTGACAGGACGCGTCTGCTCGTGTTACTCGGATCATTCCTTCTGTTCGTCGCCTATTGGCTGATCTTCGCGCTCACGACAGTTGATGGAATGGCCCGTGCTGCATGGGCTGCGATGTTCAATACGGTTCCCGCGATCGGATTGGCGATCATCGCTCATCTAGTTCTGGAACGCCATGTTTGGCCCGCTCGCTTCCTGGTGCGGGTCGCCAGCCAGATTCCGTTCGCGCTGGTGTTCGCCATCACATGGTATGTGGCGATACTCGTCATACGGGAACTGCGAGAGGGTAGCCTGTCCCAAGGTCTGGCGCTGCGGGGTTTCGCACCGGTCGCATTCATCTGGCAAATGTTCCAAGGCGTCACCTTCTATGCGCTGGCCGCGCTCGCCAGTCTTTCAATCGTCCTCGGCAGACAGGTCCGTCAGATGAAGGATGAAGCCGACCATCCTGTATCCGACGGCGGTAACGGTGCTGCTACGACCTTCCTGATGCGAACGACTGAAGGGTCGGAAGCCATTCCCGTGGATGACATCAGCACAGTCACGGGTGCGGGCGATTATACGGAAGTCACGTTGCCGGGACGGAAGATCATGTCGACCACGACATTGGCGCAGTTCGAAACACGCTTGCCTGCGGATCGGTTCATAAGAGCGCATCGATCGCATATCGTCCGTCTGGGGGCGATCGAGCGAAGCGAACCGGCAGGGAACGGGAAGACTGTCCTCCATCTTCGCGATGGCCGCACGATCACGACGAGCCGGGCCGGCACGAAGCAATTGCGCGACGCCTCACTGTAGGAGTGTCACTTCGCGGTTAGTGTTTGTCGGTTCACAGAAAAACGGCAGAGTTCATACAGAATCGATCCATTCGAGCTTCTCGAAACGAAGGAGACTCTTATGCGCCTGCCGACCATCCTGACCTTATCGATATTGTGCGTCTTCATCCCTGCTGCAGCCAACGATGAACGCCAATTCGGGTTCGAGAACGTGAAGGTTCGCACGATGGATGAGGGCAGGATCATTGCGGACGGCCACGTTATCGTGCGTGATGGTCTGATAGCCGCCGTCGGTGAAGGACCGCTGCCTGACGAATATGACGGCGAACGTGTGAAAGGCTCGGCCGAAGCGACACTGATGCCTGGCCTAGCCGACATGCATGTGCATTATTACGAGAGCGACATCGGTGCAGCCTATCTCGCGAACGGCATCACGACGGTGCGCAACCTGACGGGCAGCGTCTTTTCCGATCGCCGTGACCAAGCGGCGCGGGACGGCACTCTCATCGGACCGCGGGTATTCACGAGCGGACCGATTATCGCGGGAGGCGAAAGCTTTCCGAACGACTTCTTCGTGCGCGCAAGATCACCGGATCAGGCGATCGGCGCCGTTCGTAGTCAGGCGCGCAGCGGCTACGACGCGGTGAAACTGTATGAGTGGCTCGACGCCGAAACCTATCGTGCCGCCGTAACCGAAGCCCGCGCCAATCGGATGAAGATCTACAGTCATGTGCCCGGCAGCATGACGATCGGTGAACTGCTCGACCTGAAAATCGACAGCATCGAACATCTTGATGGCTTTGCAGAAGTATTGGTGAAAGACGGATTCTCCTTAAGCCGGGACGATGCCTACGCAGAACGCTGGGCGAACGTGGACACCGCCAAGTTCGACGAATGGGCAGAACGCACGGCAGCGTCGGGCAGTTGGATGGTCCCCACCTTCGCCATCACCTACGGACGCTTACGATCTTCCGATCCGGATGCGTATTTCGCACAGCCTGAAGCAGCCATTCTGCCAACCTGGGCCGAAACTTGGCGCCAGACGGCGTTGGGTTACGAGACCGATAGGCCATTCTTCGACAAATGGCTGGTCAACAAGATCGCCTTCACGAGCGCATTGAAGGACGCTGGCACGAACATCCTCATCGGCACAGACGGACCAAATCCCTTCGTCACCCCAGGCTACGCCATTCACGATGAGCTGAATGCCTTCGTGTCCGCAGGCTACACCACGGAGGAGGTGCTTCGCATCGCGACGGTCGAGGCAGCGCGGTTCTTGGGGAAGGAGGGGAAAATTGGTGTCATCGCCGTCGGTGCGAGAGCGGATCTTGTCTTATTGAGTGCAGATCCGGTCACCAACCTGGATGTCCTACGGAATCCCGAAGGAGCGATGGTCGCTGGTAATTGGTGGACCCGCCTCGCGATAGATGACGCGCTCGATGCGAGGAAGAAGCGTATGAAAGCGCTACGGGTTGAACCGGATCAACCATCACGGTGAATTCCGCGAACGGCCGCAAAACCCAACCTTATCAATTTGAAAAGCCGAACAAACGATGGAACCGCGATCAATGCTAAAATTTGACACTTCAAACCTTTGGAACCGTCTACCGGTACGACAGGTTCTGCGAGACCGCGGCGCCATCATGGCGGTAGCCGCCCTCTGGCTCGCATCCTGCGCGAGCGTGCCACAGACAACTTCGCCACAGACCGTGCTTAGTTCCGGTTCCGCGACTGTGCCCACGATGATCGCGGACGCCGCCGATATCGAATGGACCATCGACAGATACGTCAGGATGGACCGTAGGGCCCTCGAACGATCCGCGTCAGACGGATCGGTATCCGCTGCGCTTTTTGCAACGCTAAATCGCGAAGGCAACGCGTCGGAATTACTTTTGGAAGCGATGGAAACAGCGAGTGGAGCGGACGGAGCTGAGCGGCTCCTTGCCATATTGCTGGACCAACTCATCGCGAACCATCGCTGGAGCGAGGTCATCGAAGTTGCAGAACGTTTTGATCCACAGAATGAAGCAATCGCCTACGCGCGGCCATATGCAAATTGGCCCAAGGCAGGGGTGTCTTATGGAGCAAAAGAGTTCGTCGAGGTGCCGTTCGATGGCCTATACATCTCAGCAAAATTGGATGGGCAGCCCATCAAGATCGCCTTCGACACAGGTGCACCGGGTGTCGGGGTCCATCATGATTTTCTAGACATGCTTCAAACTGACAGGACGGCACCACAACGCTATGCCTATCCTGCCTTCGATCTCACCGTCGAGCGCTACCATGCCCTCATCGGCGAATTGACGATCGGCGACATCAGATTGACGAACATCGCTGCAACCGTCGCGCGACCACCCAGCGAGGACGAGTTGGCAAAATTCGAAGCGATGGAAAGGAATACTGGACGTCACGACATCATCATGGGTCTGGATGCGCTCCGTCCCTACTTCGCGGTCATCGAGTTCGACTACAACCGCGACGTCGTCCGGTTCATAAGGCGGGACGCATCACCGCGATCCGATGCGAACATGATCATGGGGGATGGGCGGAAGCCCATGGTGCGATTACGATCGCAAAACAGGACGTCGAACGTATATGTCGATACCGGCTCATACGGTCACCTTCTGGGTCAAGGCGCGTTCGAAACATCCGACTGTCTCGCCAGCCGAGTAATGAAAGCACCCTGGCGCGAGATCGAAGAGCATCGCGTGCGTATCGCATTCGGCGAGCAGGTGCCTATCGAAGCCTGGGCACAGCCTCGGAGTCTAGTGAAGGAAGACCGATGGGACATCACCGGCTACATCGGAAACCCGCGCAGCGGCATATATAAACTCGACTTGGAAGATGGCAATTTCGCACTTCTCGATTACGACAGTTCTGGCTTGGACAGCCTCTGGCCGATCGCCTCTAGAAGCGAGGGGACATGTCAGCCTCCACTACCCATGCCGGTCGAGGGTCTTATTATTCCAGTCCCAAAATAACCCGACGGAACATCTCACGGCGTGAAAATCCCACGGCCAAGTTTCGGCATCAACAGTGGTGGCTGCCTAATTCAGCATATTGAGACATGCCCATTACGACGACTAGCGACTATTGTTACACATACTTTGAACCCCTGTTGAGCTTCAGCACCGCAAACGATGCTTTCCTGACGGTTTCGAGTGATGGATGGATGTCCTTCACTGCGGACGACTTCAGAAGGAACGCGGGGCATCCTGAAACGTCTGCTGTCGCTTGAAACAGGCATTGCTTGACAATCGTTTGTTGGATTTGCGCTCACCTATTGTCTGCGGTCTGCATGTCGCCATCATTGTCGCTACCGTAGCAAGCGACCTTCAGACTGGCACAAAGGTTTCGAACTTGATCTGCGAATACACCACGTTCGACGTGCATCGGCGCACAGCTGGATCCGACAATATGTAGTCGTGTATCCATTTTTCGAAAGTGTGCATGTCAGGCATGTGCACGTGAAGAATCAGGTCGGCTTCGCCTGTCACAGTGTAGCACTGAGAAACTTCTTCAGCACTTCGGAAGCGTCGTTTCAGCCGATCGTATCCGTCCGCCTGCTCCTCCATCATCACGATCGTGACGATGATCTGAATCCCGAACCGGCTCGGATCGAGGAGTGCGACTTCCCGCTGAATCACTCCGGTTTCCCGGAGGCGTTTCACACGGCGCCGGTAGCCAGAAGCAGAAATTCCCGCCTTGTCCGCAAGCACATCCGGTGAGCGGCGCGCATCGGCCTGCAACTCCCGCAAAATCCGTCGATCGACGGCATCCAATGGCTGGTGGCCGTTATTGCTCATTATGGGGCGATTTATAGGCGGAAACGATCGCTCTGCAAGCACCAATGGTCACTATCATCATGGGATGCACTGTAAACAATCAGAAAACTTACAAGGATCTACAAATTATGAAAATTGCGTTCATGGCCTTTTTAGTGGCTGTTCCCACCATCGTGCTCGCCCAGTCCCCCGACCCCGTGGTGACCCCGGTGGGAGGTGAACCGCGCGTTGTGGAGATGCGGGAGAACCACGCGAACGGAGTGCTCGCGAAACTCTACTCCACAATCGACGGCAAGGCTGAAGGTCTATGGCAGGAATGGGACGAAGAAGGGCGTCCGCGATATTACGGAGAATGGAAAAACGGCAAGGGAGAAGGCGTGTGGCTGTATTTCCATCCGAACGGCATGG
Organism: Pontixanthobacter sp.; assembly: GCA_049682975.1. GTDB lineage: Bacteria > Pseudomonadota > Alphaproteobacteria > Sphingomonadales > Sphingomonadaceae > Pontixanthobacter. Next base: position 21,819 of record JBAUIN010000044.1, read on the forward strand.
TCCGCGACAAATCACGTGCGGTCGCTGACGTCTGGCACGGTATCACCGAAGGGTGGCACGCCAACGGCGTAAAGGCGTTCGACGGTGAATTCATCGATGGAGTGCGGCGTAACCCATTCCGTTACTGGAACGAAGAAGGTCGACCGACCGGTCCCTGGGCCGAAATGGGAGAGGCGGCTCAGCTGTCTGAGACCATGCCTAAGACAGTCGATCTGGGTCAATGGCCAGAAGATTTCGCGATCTGGGATTTCTCGCTGACACCCGACCTCCAGACCATGTTCGTCGCGACAGGCGACGAGGACGGAGCGAATAGGCGAATATTGCAGCGGACTTGGCGGAATGGTTCATGGCAGCCCTTGGAACCGGCACCCTTCAACGACCTGACAGCAGCAGAAGGTCTGCCGATCGTAAGTCTCGATGGCGAATGGGTCTATTTCAGCAGTGACCGGCAGACGAAGGAGGAGCCGGAAAATACTGCAAGGGAGCTTTACCGAGCCTCGCGCGCATCGGGGTGGAAGGACGTCCAGCGTATCACGAGAACACCTGACTATGGGGAGATATCGTTCTCCCATGCGCAGGACGGCCGCGGCGTGATGTGGACCGCCGGGCGACCCGGTGGGTCCGACAAGATGGGTCTTTATGAAGTGCTGCTGCAAGAAAGCGACGAGGGAACCCCGGCGAGCCTGCACATCGTGGCCAGCCTGAACGACCTCCACGTGAACGATCCGTCCGGCGAGAATTTCGCGGGTATCTCGCGCGACGGAAATACAATCGTGTTCGCGAATTACGACATCGGTGGAGAGGGAACAGGCGAAGATCTCTATGTGTCCCGCCGTGTAACAAGCGGGTGGAGCGATCCTATTTCGCTCGGTGCAGACGTCAACACCGCAGCAGGGGAGTCAAACCCGATCCTGATCGGAGACGGTCGGACACTACTGTTCCTTCGGGCTGCGCCCACAGCTCGAAATGTCTATGCGCTGAGGCTTCCGTAAGTGAACTACGACGGGAGGCGCTGTGCTGAACCACTTGCTGCAGAATCTTCCGCGTATAGGAACCCAAGCGGTCACTTCCAGCCGCTGACATTCACGTTGTTTATGGTGCTTGCTCTAACCCCGAGCCCAATACTTGCGCAGGAAGGAACGATCACCACAACTTCGCCAGAAGCCGCGATGGCTCAATCAGAAATCCGCCGAACCTTTCTCAGATCGGAATTCGAGCGCTTCGCTCCGAGCACGGCGCTCGACATCGTTCTGCAGGTGCCGGCGTTCACCATTCAAGAGGCCGATGGTGGACGGGGGCTTGGACAAGCCAGTTCCAATGTGCTGCTCAACGGTCAGCGACTTATTTCCAAATCTCTGAGTGTGCGTCAGCAGTTACAACAGATCTCGGCAGCGTCGGTTGAGCGAATTGAAATCGTCGATGGAGCCTCGCTGAACATCCCTGGTCTCACGGGACAGGTCGCGAACGTGATTACCAGAACGACATCCTTGTCCGGCAACTATTCATGGTCCCCCGGTATCGACGTCGGAGGGCGCTTCGTTCCGACCGAAGGGGCGTTATCAGTAACCGGTGCCTTTAATGCTTTCAGCTACAACGCGGCCTTGTCAAACGACACGTCCCTGAAGCGGAAATTCACTGGCGGCCTACAGGTGAAATCAGACCAGGGTTCGGTTCTACAAGACAGGGCGGTAGGATACCGAACGAGATACGATGAACCGAAAGCTTCGGCGTCGTTGTCATGGGAGGGACCCAATGGCATCACATACACCATCAGGGGGAGCTATCAGGTCGTCTCCAGTAAGGTGGCAGCCATCGAGCTGGAGCGCGTTGCCGAGTCTGATCTTGGCTCGGTTCAGCGAGGATCGGACAACACCTTCACTGCTTTCGAGATCGGTGCCGAGGCCGGTGTTCCCCTTCGAGGCGGCATCCTCAAACTTACGGGGCTGCGACGGCATGATATCGCCGACCTCGACCAATCCCAGACCTTCATCCCACGAATTGCGGACCCGAGGACAGGATCGCGCTTCCTTGCCGATCGGCGGGAGGTGGAGACGATCGGACGTGCGGAGTATTCATGGACCGCCGGGACGTCATCGTTTCAGATCAATGGCGAAGCCGCATTCAACACACTCGATACCGATGCCGAGCTCTTCATCCTCAATAGCGTAGGCGAACTCGTCAGGGAGCCATTCCCTTCAGCAAGTGGTAATGTAGCAGAGGAACGGTTCGAAGCCGGGGCGACCCATGGTCGACCGCTAACGGACCGCCTGGCCTTACAGGTCACGCTGGGTGCGGAGTATTCGAAACTCTCCACGGAAGGCGTGAACGCTTCGGAGCGTGAATTCTACCGGCCGAAAGGAGCGCTTTCGTTGACATGGAAGCAATCCGACGATCTGACATTATCCCTCCTTGTCGAACGTAGTGTTGGCCAACTTAGATTCTCGGATTTCCTCGCTCAGGTATTTCTCAGCGACGATCGAGAGAATACCGGCAATGCGGATCTCAGGCCGCCACAAACCTTGAGGTCCGAGCTGGAAGCGATCAAGGGCTTCGGCACTTTCGGCAATGCCAAACTGACTCTCTACAATGATCAGATCGACGACCTCGTCGACGTCATCTTCACCGGAACCGGGGAATCTCCAGGCAACCTGGATTCAGCCTACCGCAGGGGAGCGGAATTGGACGCTACGTTGCAACTGGCGCCGTTCGGTCTCGATGGAGCGAAGCTGGACGCCAATGTCAGATACCAGGACTCGAACGTCCTCGACCCATCAACCGGCACGAACCGCGAGATCAGTTTCACCCGTGAGTGGTTCGTCGGGATGGACTTCAGGCATGACATCGCCGGGTCGGACATCGCCTACGGGTTCGGCTTGGACTATGGAACGGACTATCCGTTCTTCAGGGTGTTCGAGACTGGTCTGTTACGCGACACGCAATATCTCAATACGCTGTTCGTCGAACACAAGGACGTCCTCGGATTGAAAGTGATCGCAAAGGCCAACAATCTGTTCGGCGACGTTCAACGCGAGACCCGGCAAATCTTCGACACGCGCCGCGGTACGAGTCTGGCCACGGCATTCAGAACGGACACCACATCGCGAGGCCCGTTCTTCGAACTCACAGTGGAAGGCCAGTTCTGATGCTGAGATGGCATCGATTAGGGATTTGCGAGCGAGCGGAAAAAGAAAATATCAAAGGAGACTTTCATGATCATTCCAGGAAAAAAGGAGGCCCCAAACCGAACATTGGCCGCGGCTTCCATACTCATCGTGGGCACCGTCGTCATAGCATGCTCACCGGCAAATCCTTCGGTGAACGAAAATCAGGCAGCGGAAGGAAAACGGGACGTCGTCGTAACGGGTAAGTCCTCGATGGGCGAAAAAAACGACGATGGTGACGACCAACCATCGTGGATGGCGAACTATTCCCTCGACACACCGGTCAGGTTCGCTCCGCAGGAACTGCAACAGGACGGCAAAATCACCTTGTCTCCGGGTTTCACACCTGATGGTCGCACCATCTACTTCGGCCAGTCCGAGTGCTCGGTCATATGGCAATGCCCCCAGAAGCTGAAGCGCTCCGACCTCACCATTGATGGTTGGAGCACGCCCCGTCTCGTGCCGCTACCGCAGGACGCAAGGGCGGAAGCACCCAGCGTAACGCCGGACGGTAAGACCCTATTCTTCTCATGGAGCGGAAAATCGCCTCTGCATGCTGGCCGAGACCGGACCGAGAACTTCGACCTCTGGAAACTCGACCTCACCCGAACCGATGCCGAACCGGTTCCCGTCAGGGGTCCGAACATTCCGGCTCTACGCGCTGGTAAGGTCGCCTCACTGCGTTTCGTCAACAATGAAACGCTCCCGACGGTCACCACCAATGGCAATCTGTATTTTATGACGGAACGGCTCGACGGCATCGGCGAGCGCGACATCTACTTCGCACGCGGTGGTCCCGATGGCACGTTTCAGCGCGCAGAACCCCTTCCGCCGCCGATAAACTCGAAAGGCCGCGACGGAGGGGTATGGGTCAGCCCGGACGAAATGATAATGATGCTGGACTACCCCGGACGGGGTGGAAGCGGCAAAAGCGACTTGTTCATATCCATTCGTTCGGGCGATGAGTGGCTGGAGCCGGTCAATCTCGGCGCGCGCATCAATTCGACGGCGCGCGACTGGTCACCACGTCTGAGTCCGGACATGAAGACCCTGATATTTACATCGGACAGAGCCTTCGGCGATCAACCTGAAGGTCTCATCCAAGTCTGGTCGGTAAGGTTCAACATAGACGAATACCTTCCCCAGAGTTCATGACCGGAACATAGCATACGATAACAATAACCTTCGCACCCGCATCATGCACGACGACATTACTGATACGACCCTCAAACTTGGCGATATATAATGAAAAGACTGGTATTCTGCTTTGATGGCACTTGGAACAAAATCAATGAGAAGGCTCTGACGAATGTTGCGCTGACGGCAGCTGCGGTCAGCAACAAGGGGTTCGAGCTCGGTCCGGACGGCAAGCTCGATGAAAGCAAGCCCGTATCGCAGATAATCCATTACGATGCCGGGGTCGGGACGAACCGGCTGGAAAAGCTGTCCGGCGGAGCGCTCGGCAAGGGGCTCTATGAAAACGTGCAGGAAGCCTACACCTTTCTATGCCTGAATTACGAACCGGGCGATGAAATCTACGTGTTCGGGTTCTCGCGCGGGGCCTACACGGCGCGTTCGTTCGCTGGCCTCGTCGGTAATTGCGGGATCATGAAAAGCGAACACTTGGAAAAGGTCATTAAAGCAGCAGAGATATACAAGGAGCGGTCCTCCGCCAACGATGACGAGAAGAAGGAAAAGCTGCAAAGACTGATGTTCGGATTGCACCGTAATTTCGGTTGTGATGTGGTGACATGCGATGCGGAGGCGGATTGGAAAAGGACCCGGCATGGGTTGGAAGGCCACAAGCAGCAGAAGATCAAGATCGCGTATCTCGGTCTGTGGGATACGGTTAAAACCCTGATCGACACGAGCAGGACAGAGCGCGAGTTCCACGACGACGACATTCCCGAATGCGCGCTTTCGGGAAGACATGCGGTAGCACTCGACGAATACCGGCAGGCTTTCGCTCCCACGTTGTGGGATAACACGGATGAGGCCAATCGACGGGCCCACGACCGGATTTCGGACCAAAGACCGTTCGAGGAATACAAATACGCAACCGATCGGGCTTTCGCCGAAGTATGGTTCCCCGGTACGCATGGTGGCGTAGGCGGAGGCGGCGACATTCGCGGGCTGTCGGATAACGCGATGCTATGGGTGCTGGAAGGCGCACGTAAGGCGGGTTTGGCGGTCGATACCACTCCGCTGTCCAAGGTGTTCAAGTTCTGCCCGACGGCGATGGCACCGCTCGATAATTCGACTGAAGACAGTTTCATGGAGAATGTCAGCGAAGCGCGCAAGAAACTGCCAATAGGTTCGTTCTCAAGGTGCGGTCCATCGCACATATCGCAGGTGAGCGAAGCGGCAATCATCCGCTATGCCTGCCCTGCGGAAATGCTTCCATGGGAGGATGATCGTGACGAGGACGATCCATACCGGCCAGCTGCCTTGAGTGGGAATACTGAATTAGAGAAGGCCGTTGTCGACCGTGCGGAGGCTTATACGCGTGAGGATTTCGAACTATATCGCGGTTATGGCTGGGACGATGGCGCTTGGGGCGAGCGGCAGTCCGGTGCGGTGAAATTCGAGCCCTATCGAATGGGTCAGAATGAGACGCTCGGGCAGGTTGCAGGCAGAGAGCTTCATGAGTTCGGCAGGTATGAAGAATTGCAACGCTGGAACAAAGTCATGATTCCCGATGCCGACCACGTGTTCGCGGATCAAGTGATCAATGTGCCTGTAGAAAGCGATCAGGAATAGAAAACGACAACCAGCAGGCCGTTCGGACTAAACGACCAAGGCTTTGGAAATAGCATAGGATTAGCCGGAATTGAAATCGACTGATGCGAGATACAGAAACCGCTAAACGCGTTCTACTGGTGGAAGTTGCGCACAAGTGGTATGGTCAAACGGTGGTCGCTCGCATGATACCAATCTTGGGGGGGAAACCATGTTTACGAGAATTATGGCGACGGCCACTGCGGCCCTTATTTGTCTGGCCGCTTTCACAGCAAAAGCTGAACCATCGAAATCGGACCCTCAAGTTTCCAAACCCAGTTTGAGTTACAGGCTTCCAGCCGCAAAAATCGCGTTCGGAGCGACATGGACGCTCGAAAGCTGCGGAACCGCCGAAGAACCGCCCAAAGTTTCGGTGACGACCGGTATCAAACCGGTCTACTTCGCGGGGGATCGGATCTCGTTGGACCCGTCTGGATCGTTCCTGGTCAAGCGAACGGTGAATTTGGAATACCACCCGAACGGCACCCTGAAATCTTTCAATGGAACCAGTGAGGGTCAGGGTGGAGAATTGATCGCTGCTGCCATCAAGACCGTCGGCTTCCTCGCTTCGGGTGGGCTGGGGAAAAAATTGAACGAGACGGACGAGTTTCCGCCGCCACTCACAGTTCCAAGATGTCATGAGCACATCCGCGAGTTGACAGAAAAACTGTCCAAGCTGACTGAAGCGAGGGACTCCATCCTACTGAACCTCGGGAAAAATACAGAACTAATGGCGATGTCGACACTCGCCAAGTTGGAAGAGGAGATTACGGTCGTTCAAAGTGCTTTGACCGTCACGGGCAAAGCTATCGTGGTCGATCCGAAGTCCAACCAAACGGAAGTGGCTCGGACCCTTCCAGAACCAGCCTTAACTGCTTGGTATGCAAAAAGCGACGTGGACGCAGCCCGCGCGCAACTCACCGCATTGGGTGTGACGGGACTGAATGGCTTCCAGATCGCAGTGAAAGGCAGCTTTGCTGCCGATGCGAACGTGCCATCCGCTTCTTCATCAGGACGGGCGCTCTGGTATCGTGAGCCGGCCGCTTATTCAGCGACAATGACACCGATTGGGGAATTCTCATGCCCACAAGCCAACCAACCATCCCATTGCGCGCAGGCGATGGCGATCAGGCGCGCTTCGACGCAGTCGCTGTCAGTATCTGTTCCCCAAGCCGGGTCTGCACGATCACTCCCATTCAATGGAAGCGGAATATTCGGTAACAGGTCGATCGCAGCGGAGTTTTCAATCTCCGGCGCGCTTACGAAGGCTGAATACAGCAGCGGGTCATCCGCGAAATCAGGAGCCAACGCATTGACGGCCGGGATCGCCGCACTAACCGAAATCCGCGATTCCAATCAGGCGGCCATCGATAGACGGATCAAAATGCTGAAATCGGAAGCCGAGTTGGAGAAGCTTCTGGAAGAAGCCGTGGCACAACAAAACGCAGGAGCAACACCATAGGATCGCTTCAGCACAATACACCATAATCCAAAAGGACAGGCGAGCGCAGTTGTGAGCCGAGCCGCTTTACGGTCACTGCGGCTCGGCCGGTTGCGCATGCTGGCCGAGGCTTCCAACCGATACAACCGGTCGACTACAGCCAGCCACATATCCATACCCGCCCGATCGTTTTTAAGCCTATGTCGTTCGACCTGCCGGGCTAAGTTGCGGTGAGCTTCATCGCCCTTTGCGCGTCGAACCAATATGGCAAATTTCGGTAGTTCATGTTTTCGCGCGAGGACCATCTTAGTCGATGACTGCTGTCAAAATCTGAAGGAATGCGATGGCCATGAGCAATCCTATGAACCATGCTTCAAGCTTGAGTTTCGTTTCCTCTTCCATCAACGGACTCGTCCTTTCTTGAAAACGATCGCACGGTCATAGGCGGCTGCCTCGGATGCGTCCTGTCGAACAATGACAACCGCGCGAAAACGAGGTCGGTTAAGGGCAAGGCACTTCACATCAAGGTGGGTGGGTTGGTGTTCACAATCCGTGACAGGATAGCCCGTCACAGCATCTCTCTTCGCAACGCGTGCTCCGAACTGCAAGCAGACACGAACAGCACCTTCGACTCGATCATCGAGTAACTGAGCTATTTCGACGCGATAGGAATTTCGAACGCTCAACCGCAACTGTCGCGTCGGCAGGACATGGCAAGCACCTGCATCATATGAAAGGCTCAAAGCGCAATCCTTGGTGGGCAACCCGCCTCGATAGGATCCGCTTGGCGTATTGAACGTCAACATTCAAATATCACCATTTGAACTTCACGATGCCATGTAACCTTGACTTCCCATATGTAACTTGTAAGTTACACCAATCTTGACATCAAAAAGGGGTTTTCAAATGGTCGAAATCGAAAAACTGGCGCAACGACGTAACTCGCTCGTTCTCGCAATGGCGGTCACGTTCGGCATCTGGCAGGGAAGTGACATATTGGCGAAGATGTTGGCTGCGGACAGCATGATGTCATCGATCTGGACCTCCGCTACTGCAATCGGTGGTTTGGCATTCGCCGTCAGCGCTCTTCTGCTAGCAATGTTTCAGCGTAGAGTGAAAAAAGCCGGAGCCACTCAGACACTGAGAGACGATTGGAACCGCGCAACATCCGGTCTGGCGTTCCAATATGGTTTCTTCTTCCTCATCGGCGCGACCGCCCTCTGCTATGCCGCTTCAATGTTCTGGAGCCTCCCGACGGCCCAGATCTTGCAGGCGCTGCTCCTCGTCGGGGTATGCGGTACCTGTTTTGCGTTCGTCACCCTCCAGGGCAGTGACAATGTGCAGCCATGAGTAAGACGAAGATGATCGGTCTGGAAAACAGATTGCACGAATTTCGCAATTCTGCGGACCTCACTCAGCAACAGCTGGCGGAATTGGTGGGAGTGACACGCAAGACGATCAACACTGTAGAGAACTCGATATTCATACCATCGACAGTCCTATCCCTGAAGTTGGCAAAAGCGCTGGACACCGATGTTCATTCGCTTTTCCAACTGAGTGATAACGCAGAAGCCTGAATTCAAACCAGCGCGGTCCAAGCCGGTATGGGTATGATGGCCTGTGTATCCGTAACCGGCACGGTAGCCAAGGTTTCGGTCGTCAAGGCCAGGAACCGGTCGGCGCCAGACGGTCATAAGCGACGCCCGGCAACTTACCTTCAAGCCAATCAGCGCGATGGCCAAGGGGTGAGGGTCGCTTAGGCATAGAGGAAAAAGGCATCCGAACACCGGAATCGGTGAAGTCGCCATCATCAGCACCACCACGCCGGAACGAAGAGATCGTCGCCCATACAGTGTAAGGGAACAATCTTGCCAACGGTAGCCGGTGAATTCCGTCTCAGGCGATGAGTCCCATAGTAATTTTGGCATCGAAGGGTTCGGCCTTCGCTTCAATCGCTACCTCGCGCAGCCACCAAACGCGCATGGTCGCCGCCACGACATCCTCTATCGTAGCAAAGTTTCAATACGCCGACTTGAGCTTGCGCTCCCGCTCACCCATTCAGCCGTGCCTATCTGCCAGAATGCTCGCACCCATGGCTATCGACCACAGCTAATCATGCCGACAATGGCCTGACGCTGCTGAATAACCTCCGAGCACGCGCCTTCAAAGGCAAACCTCCCAACCATCAAACCCAAGACCCGTTGGCGCTCTGCGTCAGCGGCCTTTCGCCATGCGCGACGGGAATCTCCAACGAAGGAAAGGAAGCCCCCATGTCGAACAATTTTGATCTCACTCACGTCGAACCCCATCGCCGCGACGAGGTGATGCGAAGAATCGCCGCAATACAACGATTCAATAAGGTGAAGGGACGTAAGGCGGCTGCCCTAGGGGCTGCCGAGCTGGGCCTCAGCATCACGAGCTTCTATCGACTTGCCGCCGTATGGAAACTGACGCGGGATGCAGCAAAACTTCCGGGACAATGGAAGAAGGCGCCCGCAAACAGGCTTGCCGAAGAACAGAAGGCAGTCATCAGTAAAGCGGTCGAGTCAAAGCCTGAAGGTCGATTGATGGAGGTCGTGGAAACGGCGATCGAGCTCGGAAAAGCCAGTGATGTAACGATGCCGACAAAGAAAACGATGTCGGAACAAATCCATCGGCTGCGCAAGGGAACAATGCTCGAGCTTCCACCGCATGCCACGCATGTGATCGACCATTGCGTCATCGACGTTCCCATCGCACAAGACGCCGGACCACCGAACCGTGGATGGCTGACCGTGCTAATAGATGTCGAAGCGGCCGAAGTCGTCGGCTGCGCAATGACGGACGAGGCTCCCAACGCTTCTGTCACTCGAGCCGCGATCGAGGACGCACAACGACACAAGGCATTCGCACGCGTGCACCCCACCATTCTGATCGATTGCGAAGACACATCCCAGTGGCATGACCTCGGAAAATGGCTTGCCAAGTCCGGCATGACCGCGATTGGCGAAATGCTTCCGAAAGGTGCTTTGGCGCAAGACGCTATACCATTACGCAAACGCGGAAACGGAAGGGCGGTGCTGGCTCTGATCGGACGTTGGATCGCGGGTTATAAAATCACCATACGAAAAAATTCAATTACACCCCAACTATACCAGCTGAAGCCCACGTCCGGGGCTGGAATGACCGTAAGCGAAGCAGAAGAACTGATCCGCGACCGTATTCGTTCCGAGTAGGCTCCGTCACGGCTGGCATGGCAGTTCAATCAGCCATCGCGAACCATTGGATCGGAAAGCCCTCATTTCCGCAGAATATCCTCCTTTCGAAGAAACAAGTGCGCTTCAGCGGCATCCAAAGCCTGGATCATCGCGCCTGCTTCCGACAATTCCTCTGAAGGAATAGTGGACCTTATCAGGTCCAAGATCGGGGCATTCCATTTTTCGACTTCCAAGTTGACCAAGGCATTCGCGCTATTGAGATCTAAGGCAGTCCCTAGGAACCTATTCGGCCTCACCTTTGCCGAACTGCTGATCGAGGTGCTGCCTGAACGAATGACCAGACGACCGATCCGAGGACCCACCGTAGCGATCAGCCGACGACCGAAACGCCGAGGACCATCAGCTATGAATTCGATGCGAAGGTCGTTTGCAGATATTGAATGAGGATGATCAAGCCAGAAGGTTTCGCCGCTGTCACCTTCGCCCAGAACAAACTGCATCCGGACCGGGCCTTGCGATGAAACATCGATCCGCTCGCGACCGATGAAATTGCGGGCCTCCAGCAGGGTGAGCTTCTGCATGGCAAGCGCTCTCGACCGATAGGCTACACCAGCTCCGAGAATAAGCGATGTCGAACGCTCCACTATGAATGACGCGAGAGCCGGCTCGTCATCATCCGGTCCGGCGATGGTCATATCGATGGCGGTGAAATCCGCCACGATCTGTGAACCGTAATTGATGCGTATGTTGTCTGGATCGCGACGCATTTCTCGACGCATCCGCTGGAAAAGCACAGTGGCGGTCCGCACCGATGCCGTTCCCTTTGGCATTGTCTCCACCAGTCTGCGGGCCAGCTCTCCGTTCGTGGCGGCTGGATCGGCTATCGCCAACTCCCGCGCGCAAGCTTTCAGACCGGTTTGTTCGTCAGAACCGCCAACCCGTTTGCGAGCGGGTTCTTTTTGCGAGCTCTTTCCTTCTACGTTGTCACGGGCCGTATTCTCTCCAGCCAGTGCCGAGCCGACCTTGCCCTTCTGCCCGGTTCGCGCCGCTCGGGTCATATAAGGCACCAGGACGTCGATAGGGTCACCCGGCGACCAGCTGTGCCGTAAGCGGTGAAACGAGGTCCGGCTCATACCCGAATCAGCGACTGCATCCTTCACCGACACCTCCTCATCCGCCAACCTCGTCAAGGAAACGACCCTCTTCTCGACCTGCGATCGCAAAGGCTTCGCCAAAGAAGCCAATAGGGCTCGGTCCTCCTCGGCCAACCGGTCTATCGGCGATACCTTTCCGCCGTCGGACGAAGAAATACTCACAGCCGATTGTTCCGTAATGCAGTGCTCTCTATTGACATTCATTCACCTTCGCTTATAACTGTTCCACCTTGGAGTGCCTTAATCATACAGGCGACGCCAGGAATTGCCAGCGCAAACAAGTCGGTTTGCCTAATCGAGCGAAGAAAGAGCGTAACATGAACATACATCACCATCGCGATCCGAAGCGTACGCATGCACCACTTCATATGCCGGGAAGCTACCCTGTCCGGCGCCCACGCGTTTCCACCTACCACGATCGCACGGTCCCTAGCATCGGCGATCACAACATCGACAACGGCATCATCCAGATCTTCGAAGGCTATACCGACGACGGACACAAACAGTGGCGCGTTCTTGGCCGCATGGACGATCCGGATGTGACCGACGAAATCCTCACGTCCGACGACCTCTGATAGGTCGTCTCTGGGGAGCCGGGTCATTCGGCAACGGCTCCCCAGTGCGAACATCATAGTCTCCCCACTACGACGCTGCCTCAGTTCTTCAGGATACCGCCGATGATCATTCCAAGTGATGGGGAAAAATCCCTGGTGCGCATTCCATTGTCGCAGATTGCCGTTCGAGGCGCTGAGTTGGACAAGGAATTGCTGGACGAAAGCTTCCGTCCCGACCTCACTCGCATCGTCGATTCAGCCCAGATCGCGATGTTGGAGGACGACCGCGTCAAAATGATGGGGGAGATGATCACCACCAGCAACGGCGGATCGATCAGGACATTCAGCGGCAAACTGGCGCATGAGAACGGCTGGTGGCCCAGCAGAAAAAGGAGGCTGCTCCAGCATTGGGAAGGCAAGACGCAGCGACAGGCGCTTCTCTTGGCCGAATGCGACTTCACCATCGAATGGGCTCAGAGCGAACCTTGCCTGCTGCGTTTCCGCATCGGTGACGCCTGGTTCGAATGGTATGCGGATCTGCTTGTTTCGCGATACCGAGGCCCCGACGAACTCTGGGAGATCAAGAAGAGCGATCGGCAGCTGGAGGACCCGGACTACCTTCTCAAACTCGCAGGAGCCAGAGAGGTCTGCAGACGGATGGGAAAGAGGTTCCGGCTCGTCATGGCCGATGAGATCGCTGTCAATCGCCACCATCGCGACAACGTCGAACTGTTCGCCTCGAGGCGGTTCGTGACAATCGATCCGAAATACCTCGGCCGATTCGAGAATTTCTCCATCAAACATGGTCAGGACACCACCTATGGCGAGCTGGCGAACATCATCGAGCCGCTGAACCCCGTGCGCGGTGCTGCCATCATCCAAGGCCTGACGGTGCAGCGCCGGGTCGAGATCGACCTTCGCGCGCGTCTGTCCGATGCCACACCCCTTCGCATTCACTGAGAGGAACCCGACCATGCCCGATACCGAGAAAAATAAGCACATCGTCCACACCACACCGCTTGCATTCTTCTTCCCGGAAGTAGGCAGCGCGAAAAACACCACACCGGCTCCAGTCCGCGCCATCGCGACGATCGATGAGAACTCGCGCCTGGTCACCAGCGTGAAGGTCGCTCCCGAACTGGAACCCGATGATCCCTGGTATCGGCTCAATACCAGATAATCGAACCAGAAAATAAGTTGGAGAAGAACATGCGCAAGAACGACGAGGTGACCATGCGGCTGACGTGCGGCGGAAAGGTGCTCATGACGCGGACGATGAGCGAATCACAGCATGTCCGCATGATGGAAGACCTCAAACGATTAGCATCGTCTGAGAAGGGATTCCCGCTCACCGACGCTACGGGTCCAGAGGGGCCGGTCAACTATCGTCCGGGCGTCATTTTCGAATGACCTAACCGGTTCCGTCGCAGCGGCGGACAGCATCACGAAATCGGGAAGCGGAGGATCCGCTTCCCCTTCCGGGATCGCAGGCCCCGGCAAAACCGGGATCGTGTCCTGCGGTCGGCTGAACGTCGACGCACGTCCTGCTCAGGTGGAGAATAACCATGAGTAAGACCACAACGAATGAAACACTGCCGCGCTACAACTATCCTGCTGGCACGCTCATCAACATCGACGGCGCACCGCATCAGCCGCCTGCGCGGAACATTCCGGGACGCCTCATGATGATGGACGCCAATACCGGACAAATGTTCGTTATTCCTGATGGCAAAGGCGGGACCGTCCTACCGACCGAGGATGATTTCGACCGGCTCGTCATCGAAGGGCGCATCGAGGTCGAGATTCCTGCGAACATCATTCCCGCCCGTGCGCTGGCAGGGGTCGCGGAATGGGACATGTCGGATCTCGAGGCGATCGATCCGGGTATCCGAAAGGTCATCGCACAAGTCGAACTGCTCGATGAGAACGGTGTGAAGAACGGCGTCAAAGCGATCGGCCGGGGCTTGAAGAAGCTGTGGACGCCAGAACTGCAGAACGAATTCGGAGATCACGACAAGCCGATTACGATTAAGCGCTGGCGGATGGAAAGGGGAAAGCCCGGCGATCGCCCGCCGCGTCTGATGGCGCGGCTGAACGGAAACGTCGCGCGCCGTCCTCAGGACCAGAACGCGGCGCTCGAAATCAGGATCAAGCATGCACTGGAATGCGTGCAGAACAAGACATGCATGAAAACCTCGCATGGAGCCGCGATGACCGAACTGATCGCGGTCAACGAAGGCAGGTCGGCAACTTATGCAAAACCGACAGAGCCCTATCCCCTGTTTTCGTACGACACCTTCCGCAGGCAGTGCATCGCGCTCGAAGGGTCGGATACGGTTGAGGCCAAGGATGGCAAGGCGATGGTCGACTCCGCCATGCGCGGAGCCGGGCCCCCGCTCAAAGCAAGCAGGGTCCTTGAAAAGGTCATCATCGACCACACCCGGCTCGATGCGTTTCTTCTCGTAGACGAAGAACACGATATCGTCGGAGGGCGCCCATGGCTGACGCTTGCGATCGACGTCCACAGCCGAGCGATCCTCGCCTTCGTCATCACCTACAGAGCACCCAGCTACTGGACCGTCATCGAATGCATTCGGCGTATGAACCTGCCGAAGCGCCCGCCGCCGAAGGATGCCAAACGCTATCCAATCCTCAAACGCATCTGCGGTCATGCAACCGAGATCTATCTCGACAACGCGATGGAGTTCCGCTGCAAGAGCTTCGAGGATGCTGCGAAGTGCGGCTCATTCTCGGTGCATTTCGGACCCATCAGGAGTCCGCGCTACAGGGCGATCGTGGAACGCGCCTTCGGAACGTTCCAGCGCAAGATGCTAGAAAACCTTCCGGGCCATTCGATGACGATCGAATACAATCGGCGCGCCAAGCATGACGGGGAAGACCTCGCCTGCGTCCTGACGGACGAAATCGAGGCGCTCGGTAACAAGGCTTGCGCTGAGTACCACACCGAACCGCATGAAGGGTTGAATGACCTCCAGCCGGCCCTGGTCTTCCAGAAATCCGCGAACAAGCATGGCATCGACGTCATGCGGGACCTGCGACGCTTCAGGCTGGAAACATTCGAAGTCAAACTCAACGTCCAGGTCAGGAAGAGCGGCGTGCGCATTTTCGACGGGCTTCGCTACGAAGGCACCGCGGAATGCAAGCGACTGATCGACAACAACCTGAAGTTTGAACCACGCCGTCAGAAGCGTGTGGATGCCACTGTCCATACGAAGGTCAAATACGACCCAGACGACATCAGCGTCATCCATGTGCTGGACAAGGAAACAAACTCATACGTCACACTGAAATGCGCAGATGAGACCTACTCGGACGGAATGCCGCTGTGGTTCCACAAGGAACTGGTCGATTTGGCGAAGCGTGACGCCACAGCACCACCGAAAGAAACGGCAAGGAAGCGCACGAAGAGGAGCGTTCCGGCCGATGACGATACCGTGATCGATCAATTTGACGATGGCGACAAGAAGGTCTGGCGGCGGCTTTCGGGGGATCCGGATGAAACAGCACCGGCGGGTTTCAACACGGAAGCGGAGCGCATGGCTGCACGCGCCGAACGCATTGCGGCGATCAAGAACATCACTCCGGGAGCTGAGGCGCGCAAACGCCAGACACTCGCCATTCTATATGACGTTCCCCGTATCAGGGCCATAACCGGAAATCTCGTCAGTCTCGATACCGATTTCTCGAAGGTCGTGACGACCGATGATTTCATCACTCACGACGTCTCGTCCCTGACCGCACTGGATGCCGAGATCCTTTCGGATCGGCCGGCACTGCCAACCACCCGCAAACCGCGCACGGGACATCAGGACCACCGGACGGCGGGTAAGCCCCGGAAGGCCTCACCGACGCCGGAAGCGCAAGGCGAAGAGCGCATCGTCAGCAACCCCCGGCGCCGCGCCCGTAAGTGAACCAAATCTCCTCCCCTTCGGCGCAGACCGAGGGGGAGGTGACACCATCGTTCCACAGGAGAACATCAATGCCCTACGAACCAGAAGACTATCGCGACGATCCAGACCATGATGCCCCCGTCGCACCGACGATCGGCCATAATTCCAATACGAAAGCGAAATCCACAAAAGCCAAGATCCGTAATCTCATTTCGGAAAGACGCGTAATCGTGCGCAGCATTCATCTGCCGTTCGAACCGCAAATCGATTTCGTCGATGCGCTAGACGAGATTCTTTGCAGCGCTGAAGCATTGCGAGAAGCGGGGTTGGGGCAACCCGCCACCGTTCTTCTTGGAAGCAGCTTTTCTGGCAAAAGCTCCCAAACACGCATTTTCGTCGACAAGACGAATGAAGAACATAACGCCTCACAAGCCTACGGTAACGGCGGCATGTGTGCCTGCTATGTCAAGCTTGACCCCGATGGAACAATCGGTTCTCTGGCCGGTGACATCCTGACCGGCCTGCAAGTGCCTAAACCAATGAGCCTCAGCGCAGCAAAACGGTGGGATCGGGCCCGTAACGAAATTCGCAAAAAGCGCATCTCCATCATCGTATTCGATGAATTCCAGCGTGCTGGCCGAAGGCCTACGATCAGTCCGATAATCGCGGCGAAAATTCTCGACATCATGGACTCTGGGGATTGCGCCGTAGCATTCGTGGGCAAACAGGACGCTAAAAGCATCTTCGACGGATGCCCAGATCTCAAGAACCGGTTCGATAGTCCTGTCTACATACCACCACTGAGGTGGGACATGGACAGCCAAGAATTCATGGAATTCGCCGAAAGGTTCGACCAGGCATTGGTCGATGCGAACATCACCGACCACAAATCGGGGTTCGCCGATGAAGATATCGCGCAACTCCTTCTGGAATCTTCAAATGGACTGATCGGGCAGTTCAGCCGTATCGTCGAAACCGCCGTGATCGCCATCACCCGGGAGGGTCGTAGGGCCATCACACGTCGAGATCTGTCGAACGCCGTAGATGACTGGTCGGTCGCGAATGAACGGATCGGTAAAAACCCTTTCAATCGCAAAGTCCCGAATGACAGCAGTTTTGGCGGTGCAGGATGACCGTGTCCTTTCACAAAGGCGACGCGTTCTCATTCTATCCTGACGAATCCTTCAACGGGGCCGTTGCGCGTTGGGCCGAAGGTGTCTGGTTGGACCGGATGCTGGACGTCACCCGGTTCGCAGGGGCCCATTACGGCAACAGACCTTCGGCGGAAGCAGCCGACGAAGCCCAGCTGCGATTGCTTGCCGACGAGATGGAAGTCGATCCGAAGGAGCTAATCAAACGATCAAGGCCCCTCATCGCTGATCGGGGCATCGAACATGGTCGGACCCTATTCAACGGATTGATCCTACCGACCACGATCATCGAAAAGCGCGAACGTAGATTCTCACCCGCAGGACTGAAGATAGCGCCATACCATCGGGAACTGTGGGACCTGCGATTGCTACCTGCATGTCTCGAAACCGGCGAGATACTAACGAGCACCTGCCGGAACCCGGAGTGTACGGGGTCATCATTGCGCTGGCGGAAGACGCTGGGTGTCGACTTCTGCGAGCATTGTGTGGCGGATCTGAAGGAGGTTCGGGTCGAACGGTTGCCTTCGGACATGCTTACCGAGATGAGGTCAGCCGCCATGCTGTTCGTCCCAAACAACCGTAAAGAGGCACTGAAAAGCCTTCCTGAACGTATCAAAGGTCAAGACGGGCAGATCGCCGCGGAACTGCTAATCAGGCTGCTAACCTTCGTGGACCCCGACCTCAAACGGTTCATGAAGAAGCTGCATCTGGTGGACGCCGTCAAGGTGGCCAGGGCCGTGAGCGGAGCATGGAACATCATGCGAGATTGGCCTCATGGTTTCGAAGAACACGCCTTGGCTAAACTCAATTCGCGGACCGTCAAACATTCCGACGGAAATGCGCGAGCGACGACCAGTTTCGTCAATGGAACGAACATGGCCAGCGCGTCGGGAGAACTGGCGATAATTTCCAAGGAATTGCGAGACACGATAGATACCACGGGACCCCAACGCGATACGATAGTCAGGGCAACCATCGGCCTCAAACCCGCGACAGTAGAATTGGGGTGGCACACTGCCGGATTGGCACAGATCCGCAGGAATGGCGCTATGTCGTCACGTCTGGTTCTGGACAAACTCGGGCGCTTGCAACCCCAGCTCGATCGCAATGAGGTCGAGCTGGTTTCACGCGGCATTGCGGAGCATCGCTCCATAGGTTCGGTTTCCGAGATGCTCGGAATATCGCGATATGGGATTTTCCAATTGATCGACGCAGGCAGATTCGATTTACTCGCGCATCCATTCTTCGAGGCTCGCTATAGGGAACCGCAGATAGCAGGACATTCGTTCGACGATTTCCTCGAACTGTTACAGTCGAAGGCTCGCGTCATAAAGGGAAAGACGATTCCGCTGTCGAGTGCGATCAAGGTCATAGGGGGACGACTGAAACCATGGGACGCCATATTCGGCGCGCTTCTTGACGGATCGGTGAAATTTGAATCGCGACCGAGCAAACGTTTCCTCATTAATGGCGTTCTCATAAGCATCAAGGACTTACCGCTCATCGAGGGCTTCCGTGCGGAAAATCGAAATCCGCACAAGCTTGGACCGAATGAACCGCTGCCGAGGATCGATGCTGGAGAGATACTGAACCTGGGTTCGGCACAATCGACGGCACTCTTTTCAGACAAGAGCTGGAAAGAAAGTTCTGGGGGCACAGCGCTCACTTTGGCGAACATCCTTGCCATCGGACGATCGCATATCACTACGGGCGAACTAGCCTTGCGAAGAAACGTGTCGACGCAGAAAGCTTACTGTGATGCCCAGAAAGTTCAGATACCGAACCACGGGGCCGCCGGGTTCGACCGTGATCGCGCTACAGAATGGTTTCTCGACGAAATGACGGCAGACTGACGCGTAATCGATCCAAAATTATTAGAAAGGAGGAAAAAGTCGGATCATCGCGGGTTTCGAAATCCAGTCCTGTAAACGACCGTTCGCAGCATAAGGGAAAAAGTCCTTTTACTTCAGATTCAGGGTTTGAAGTTAAACAAAGGAATGGAAAAAAATGGAAGACGGCATGGGTAAGAAGAGCCCCCTGAGCGCAAACGACGTAGCGGACTGGTTCATCAACCGCGTAGACGAAACCAAACTGGAAACGATCACCATGCACGAGGTGCTAGACCTCGTCTATTTCGCGCAAGCATGGCATCTGGCCGAAACCGGACGCCCGCTTTTTGCGGACGAGATCGAAGCCTGGGCCCTTGGGCCGACGGTTCCGGCAGTCTTCGACCGCTTCGAACGCATGAATTCAGCCACCATCCCAGCGATAAATACACAGCGAGTGATCTCGGGACTACCGCTCGAAATACTTGAAGCGGTCGCGGAAGAATATGAAGATTGTGATGAAAAACTTCTCCGCACGCTTGCCACCATCCCGGACGGCCCGTGGGCCAAGGAACGCATAGGACAAGCCGACGACATGGCATGCCACAAGGTCATCGCACATGAAGCGATGACCGACTACTACCAAGGGAAGATCGAAGAAAATGTCGCGTAAGAGGAAAAGATCGATCCAGTCCGGAAAAGCGCAGGCCAAGGACGTCCTGGAAAATTCCCGCTCCTCGTTGAAGGAGAAGGTTTCCATCAGCTTGAAACATTACATGCCCGGCGCCGAGTGCTTCGGTGAATGGACGCCGATCGAACTGAAGAAGTTCAGTGATCTGGTGGTGAAGCTGCGAAAACTGACATTGGAGCAACTCACGCACCATCATTCGCTGTGCTGCAAGCTCGCCAGTCAGGAGCAAATGAAGAAGAAAATTCATCCGAAAGGGTTCGACAAGGGGCACGAGGTTTTCGAGATGCGACTGGGTCGAGATAGCAGCACACGGATCTTCGGTGTCCTGATCGGTCCAGTGTTCTATCTCATGAGATTGGACAGGACGCATAGCATTTGCCGTGTCTGACCGGACAGCCCCAACATCACCGAGTCCGAAAAGCTCGATCCGCCTTTCACATACAGCGATCGTAGCGGCCCGTAAAACCTGCCTTGTTGATCGGTAGGTGCAACGAATGCAAATTTAGTGGGTAGATAGGTGCAAGAGCGTGCAAATGTTTTGCGTGCAAATTATCGGGCTTCCTCGACAACGAGGTGCAGGGCTATTGCAACCGGACACTGGCGGACCACCCGACAGGGTGGTTCGACAGGTGGCGGATCATCGAAGGATCGAACGGTTCGAAGTCGGAGCGTAGCGAAGACGAACGAGCCCGCAAGGGCGAAGACAGTCCTGCCGGGCGCGCCATGAATTTACTACCCTATGCGTAACCTAGCCCCGCATCGCGCTGTCGAGGCGTTCGCCGGTGATCGGATAGCCCGCATCGTCGCGGATGGAGAGCCAGCGTTCGCCGTCGCGGTCTTCGAGAATGGGCGTAATCATCTTTGCGCCGAATTGCGTACAGCTGGCAGCCGCTGCGCCGAAATCGGCGAATTGTGCCAACCGCTCCAGATTACGGCGAGTGGGGTAGATCAACGTCAGCTTGCCTGCATCCGCGTCGTCCAGTGCCTGTTGCGCAGTGATCCAATACAGTTTGGTATTCTCGGTCGCATCGACCGTGATATCGACTGCGCCCGTACCCAGATCGGCACAATAAAAACGGGTATCGAACACACGCGACAGTTTCTCGTTCTTGGGGAACCAGCGGCTGAACGGCAGGATGGCGCTGAAATCCACGGTCCATTGCATGCTCGCGAGAACGGGCGCCAGAGCGCGTTGATCGAGCAACATCTGCCGTGCATTGCGTGCCGCCTCCGCATCGATCCGACCGGTCAGCCCGACGACCAGCCCCGTTTCTTCCAACGTTTCGCGAATGGCGGCGATGCGATGTGCGGCTTCGTCGATGGGCAGATCGCCGGGCAGATGTTCCGCAAGATCGTAATCTTCGGGATCGACCCGCCCGCCGGGAAACACCGCCGCGCCGCCGGCGAAGGACATTTTGCGCGAACGGGTGACCATCAGCAATTCAGGCGGACCGCCATTCTGCGATTGGCGAAAAATAACCAGCGTGGCCGCGGGAATACCGTCGGGACTGGCGGGCCGGTTGGTATCGTCGGAAGATTTTGTCATCATGCGCGAGTGTGGCGCAGCGCCTAAGCGATGCCAAGCTACAATTGTAGTCGGCTCTCCGAAACTATGAAGCAATGCGGCGACAACCCTGTCGATGTCGGTGTGGTTTACAGTTCGGCAGGCTTTAACTTTGTCTTAACCATTGGGTCGCTAGGAAAATGCCAGTTCGTAAAGTTTGGCACGGCACCTGCATTATGGTTGGCATGTCACCTGGTCTGCGCACCGACGTAGAAACTTCGTAACTGGCGGAACCTTCCTGGTCCTTGGTTTCGTCACAAAAGATAAAGCCCGGCTACGCGAATGCGTGCCGGGCTTTTTTCTTGGATCGAACGATGATCGAACGACCGTATTATAGCGACTTACTGCTCCGCAGGGGCGACGTTCTTTTCGTCCATCATTTGTTTCAATTCGCCCGCTTCGAACATTTCCATCATGATATCGCTGCCGCCGACGAATTCGCCTTTCACGTAAAGCTGCGGGATGGTCGGCCAGTCGGAATAGGCTTTGATTCCTTGCCTTATTTCCATGTCCTGCAACACATCCACGCTTTCGAAGCCGACGCCGCAATGTTCCAGAATGGCCACCGCCTTGCTGGAAAAACCGCATTGCGGAAATAATGGCGTGCCTTTCATGAACAACACGACATCGTTTTCCTGAACGGTTTTCGAAATGCGGTCATTGGCGTTGGCAGTGGCGTCGGACATGATGGGTTCCCCTACGAAAATCTTGCGTAATTCCTGAATGCTTAGGAAGTGGGAACGGCAGTCGTCAGTTGCAAGGCATGCAGTACGCCGCCCATTTTACCATCCAGCGCGTCATATACCATCTTGTGCTGCTTGACCCGGCTTTGTCCGGCAAATTGCGGGGCGGTGACTTTCGCGGCCCAATGGTCGTTATCACCGGCTAGGTCGGTCATCACCACCTGGGCACCGGGCAGCGCATCGACGATCATGGCTTCGATTTCGGAACCGGACATCGGCATCGGATCAGGACTCGCTCATCAATTGGCGGCGGGCCTCGATCGTTTTGGCGTCGAGAGCCGCGCGAACGCCCGCTTCGTCGATCTCGACATCGGCAGCGGTCAGATCGCCCACCAGCTTGCGCACGACATCTTCATCGCCCGCTTCTTCGAAATCGGCCTGCATTACCGCTTTGGCATAGGCATCGGTTTCTTCCGGCGTCAGGTTCATCTTTTCCGCAGCCCAATGGCCGAGCAGGCGATTGCGCCGGGCCGCGACGCGAAACGCAGTTTCCTCGTCCATCGCATATTTGGCTTCTTCGCCCTTTTTGCGGTCGTTGAAATCGGTCATGTTGCGTCTTTCCGAAAGTGTGTGGGCCTTCGGTAATAGGCGGCCCCCAAGCGTGCGGCAAGCGTTGCCATCAGTCCTTCATGGTCACGACGAGCTTGCCGATCGCGCCGCGATTTTCCAGCTTCGTGATGGCTTCATGCGCATGGGTAAGCGGGTAGGTTTCGCTGATAAGCGGGCTGATCTTGCCCTCTTTCCAAAGGCGGAACAGTTCGGCGATGTTGCCTTCGTTCTTGCGCGGTTCGCGGGCGGTGAACGCGCCCCAAAACACACCGCGAATGTCGCAGCTCTTCAGAAGCGTCAAATTGAGCGGCATCTTGGCTATGCCCGCCGGGAAGCCGATGACCAGAAACCGCCCCTCCCATGCGATCGACCGCAGGGCCGGTTCTGAATAATCGCCACCGACTATATCGTAAACGATGTCGGCACCATCGGGGCCGACGGCATCCTTGAACGCCTTCGCCAATTCCTTGGACGTATCCTTGTCGAACGGGGCGCGTGGGTAAATGACGACATCGTCCGCCCCGGCCTTGCGTGCCGCCTCGCCCTTCTCTTCGCTCGAAACGGCGGCAATCACGCGCGCACCGTACGCCTTGCCGAGTTCGACGGCGGACAGGCCGACGCCGCCCGCGGCGCCCAGAACCAACATCGTGTCGCCCTTCTTGATGTCGCCGCGATCCTTCAGCGCATGGATAGTAGTGCCATAGGTCATCAGAAGAGCGGACGCTTCGGGAAGGTCGACGAAATCGGGCACGCTGAACAGCCTGTTTGCTGGCGCGATGACTTTTTGCTGCAATCCGCCATGACCGATCCCGGCCAAAACGCGCGCGCCGACTTTCCAGCCTGTTACGCCTTCACCCAGAGCCGCAATCGTTCCGGAAATCTCGCCGCCCGGCGCGAAGGGGCGTTCGGGTTTGAACTGATACATATCGCGAATAATCAGCGTATCGGGGAAATTGATCGCGCAGGCGGCCACGTCGATCAGAACCTCGCCTTTACCGGGTATGGGTTCGGCAATATCCTCGACCACCAAAGTTTCGGGTCCGCCGGTTTCTTTCGACAACAGGGCTTTCATGCGGTTTTCTCCATCGGGTGCGCCAGGGTCTTGGACAGCCACGGAAGCTGGCTGGCGTAAAAGTCTTCATAATGCGCAATGGCCGCGTCGCGTTCCAGCGTAAGGCCAACCTCGTCCAATCCGCGCATAAGGCAATCCTTGCGGAACGGGTCGATCTCGAAGGTGAAACGATCCTGGAACGGCGTGGTGACGGTCTGCGTATCGAGATCGATCGCGATGGAATCGGTCTGAGCGACCTCCATAAGGCGGTCGATCTGATCCTGCGGAAGCTCGACCGCCAGAATGCCGTTCTTGAACGCATTGCTGGCAAATATGTCGGAGAAACTCGGCGCGATGACGGCGGTAATGCCCATATCCAATAGCGCCCAGGCGGCATGTTCGCGGCTGGAGCCACAGCCGAAATTGTCGCCTGCAATCAGGATCGGTGCATCGGCGAATGCGGGATCGTCGAACACATTGCCGTCTTTCGCGCGGATGGTTTCGAACGCGCCTTCGCCCAACCCTTCACGACGAATCGTCTTCAGCCAGCGCGCCGGAATGATCACGTCGGTATCGACGTTCTTCGCACCGAACGGGATGGCCCGGCCCTGGACGGTCTGGATCGCTTTCATCGAATGCCCATCAATCCGTCTGCGGCGGTTCGCCGCTGGGTGTCTCGTGGTTCGGCGCTTTCGTTTCCTTGCGCTTCGATTTGTAAAGCAATGCGGCAGCGATGGCGGCGGAACCGATGGCGGCAGCGCCCATGGCGGTGGCACCGGCGATGGAGGTGGGGATCTTTTTCGTCATGGCCATGTCATGAAAGGCGGCGT
Organism: Pontixanthobacter sp.; assembly: GCA_049682975.1. Lineage (GTDB taxonomy): Bacteria > Pseudomonadota > Alphaproteobacteria > Sphingomonadales > Sphingomonadaceae > Pontixanthobacter. Next base: position 46,420 of record JBAUIN010000044.1, read on the forward strand.
TGTGCGAGGCAAGGCCTTATCGCGATTTTATCAATTCGCGCACGTCGGTCAGATGCCCGGTCACGGCGGCGGCGGCGGCCATGGCGGGGCTCATCAGATGAGTGCGGGCACCCGGACCCTGACGGCCGACGAAATTGCGGTTGCTGGTGCTGGCGCAGCGTTCACCCGGCGGCACTTTGTCGGGGTTCATGCCCAGGCAGGCGGAGCACCCCGGTTCGCGCCATTCCAGCCCGGCATCCTTGAATACGCGGTCCAGTCCTTCCTCTTCCGCCTGATGCTTCACCAAACCCGATCCTGGAACGACGATGGCCCAGGTGACATTATCCGCCTTGCGCCGCCCGCGCAGCACATTGGCGGCAGCGCGCAGATCCTCGATCCGGCTGTTGGTGCAGCTGCCGATAAAAATATTCTGCACCGGCACGTCGGTCAGTTTCTGGCCGACGGTGAGCCCCATGTAGTCGAGGCTCTTGCGCGCCGCATCCTGTTTCGACGGATCGTCGAATTGCGCCGGATCGGGCACGGTTCCACCGATGGCGATCGTATCTTCCGGGCTGGTGCCCCAGGTGATGGTCGGTTCGACCTGCGCCGCGTCGATCTCCACCCGCTTGTCGAACTGTGCGCCAGGATCGGTCGCCAATGAGCGCCACCACGACACCGCCGCCTCCCATTCACCGCCCTGGGGCGCGTATGGGCGGTTCTTGAGGTAGGCAAACGTCGTATCGTCAGGCGCGATCAGACCCGCGCGCGCACCCGCTTCGATCGACATATTGCACACGGTCAAACGGCTTTCGACGCTCATCGCATCGAACACTTCGCCGCGATACTCGATGACATGACCGGTCCCGCCCGCCGTGCCGACTTCACCGATGATATGCAGGATCAGATCCTTCGACGTGACGCCGGGGGCGAGTTTGCCGATGACCGCCACCTCCATGGTTTTCGATTGCTTCAGCAGCAATGTCTGCGTCGCCAGCACATGCTCGACCTCGCTGGTGCCGATGCCGAATGCGAGCGCGCCCAATCCGCCATGCGCCGCGGTATGGGAATCGCCGCAGACGATGGTGGAGCCGGGCAGGGAGAAGCCCTGTTCCGGGCCAACCACGTGCACGATGCCCTGTTCACGCGCATTCGCATCGATGTAGCGTATGCCGAAAGCGGGCGCATTCGCTTCCAGCGCGGCCAGCTGCGCGGCGCTTTGTGGATCGGCGATGGGCAATGCCTTGCCGTTCGCATCGGTGCGCGGCGTGGTCGGCAGATTATGGTCGGGTACGGCCAGCGTCAGATCGGGGCGCCGAACTCCCCGGCCCGCCTGCCGCAGCGCCTCGAACGCCTGCGGGCTGGTAACCTCGTGCACCAGATGACGGTCGATAAAAAGCAGGCAGGTGCCATCCTCCCGCCGCTCCACGACATGCGCGTCCCAAATTTTTTCGTACAAGGTGCGCGGTTTGCTGGACATGCGGCAAAAACTAGCGGCGATAGCGCGGCGGTGGCAAGTATTTCGGCCAGAACCAAATATCAGTCATGGTATAGAAACGTTTCTATGCCTAATTAACACCCATGTCAGCAGCTCCCTACACTTTCCCGATCAAGATTCTCCCGGCCGATATCGATTTCATGGGGCATGTGAACAATGCCCGCTATCTCGGCTGGGTGCAGGATGCGGTGCTGTCGCACTGGCGCAACATCGCTCCGGCGGATGCGGTGGCGAGCCGCGCCTGGGTCGCGCTGAAGCACGAGATCACTTACCGCAAACCGGCGTTTCTGGAAGACGACGTGGTCGCGCGCACCGTGCTGGAGCGTACCAAAGGCGCACGGGCATTCTACAACACCGTAATCGAACGCGGCGGGGAAGTGCTGGCCGAAATCCAGTCGAGCTGGTGCTGCATCGATGCAGAAACATTACGCCCGGCGCGTATCGGGGAAGAGGTCGCGAAATTCTTCTTCCCGAACAAGGATAATGCTAGCGAGGATTGATGAGATGCGCTTTGCCCGCGTCGCGCAATTCCGCTATACTGACGGCGTGAACCCAAAGAGCGCCCTTATCCGACTGCAGGATCGCCAGGCCGCTATCGGCCTGGCGTTGGCAATGTGCATCGTCGGCGCGTGGCTAACCCTGCACATCTATGCGATGTTCGTTTTCGATCTGACTTGGGCGACGGCACCCTTCGCACTGCTGATCGCGGCATTGCTATGCTGGCTATCGGTCGGGCTGTTCATCGTCAGTCACGATGCGATGCACGGTTCGCTAGTGCCGAAGGGTGGGCGAATCAATTCGGTGATCGGCACAGCGTTGCTGTTTCTTTACGCCGGCTTTTCGTATCGCAAGATGCGTGCCGCCCATTTCGATCATCACAAGCTGGCGGGCCGGGCGGGCGATCCCGATTTCGACGAGCATCATCCCGACCGTTTCTGGCCATGGTATACGACATTCCTGAAACGGTATTTCGGTATCGGGTCGGCGCTGTTCGTGGGCTGCGTCGCGGCGGTTTACTGGGCGGTGTTCGACGTGCCGGTGGCGAACATCCTTCTCCTATACGCAATGCCGGCGATCGCATCGTCGATCCAGCTATTCTATTTCGGCACCTATCGCCCGCACCATCATAATGGTGAAGCCTTCGCCGACCGGCATAACGCCCGTAGCGAGACGTTCGGCAGTCTGTTGAGTTTGGCGACCTGCTTCCATTTCGGGTATCACCGGGAACATCATATCCACCCCGATACGCCCTGGTGGGCGCTGCCCAGAAAACGCGGCGCGGTGCATCGTGAGGTGTCGGTATGAATGTTTTGACAATCCTCGCCATCGTTGCCGTTTCCGTAATCGGCATGGAGATTTTCGCATGGTGGGCGCATAAATACATCATGCACGGATGGGGCTGGGGCTGGCATCGCGACCATCACGAACCGCACGACAATGCGCTGGAAAAGAACGATCTTTATGCCGTCGTATTCGGCGGGATCGTGTTCGTAATGTTCGTCATCGGCTACCTCTATTCCGATGCGCTATGGTGGGCGGCATTCGGCATCACTTTATACGGGGTGATCTACACGCTCATTCATGACGGGTTGGTGCATCGCCGTTTCTGGAAATGGACACCGAAGCGTGGTTACGCGAAACGATTGGTGCAGGCCCACCGTTTGCATCACGCCACTATCGGCAAGGAGGGCGGCGTCAGCTTCGGCTTCGTATTCGCCCGCGATCCGGCACGATTGAAGGCGGAATTGAAGCGTCAGAAGGAAGCGGGGGTCGCCCAGATACGCGAAAGCGCCGGAACCTGATAGCTCCGACGCTTATCACGTTTCCCTTCGCCGATTTGGCTCAGGCGTAATTTACATACAATCCATGGATCAGGCCGGGAATGAAACCGAGCAGGGTCAGCACGAGATTGAGTAGTGCAGTGCCCCCAACGCCATGTTTCAGGGCCACACCCAAAGGTGGAATAAAGATCGTCGCGAGTAATGTGATAATGGACATGCAGTCTTTTCCTTTTGCGCGGGACCAAATCGGTCCGTCTATGCGCGTAAAATGACTGGCATAGCGTTGCGTTCCTGCATTTTATTCCGCGCGCGTCGCAATCCAGCCGCCGCAAATGATTAAGATCGCAAGCGAAATATAGTAATACGGCGCGCCCAGCGTGTACCAGGTGAACACCGCGCCCGCCGTCATTGCCAGTATTGCCAAGGTCTTTGATTTGCGCGAAATCGCCCGCCGCTCCCGCCAGTCGCGCACTTGGGGGCCCCAGGTGGGGTGATCGAGAATGCGCTGTTCCCATGCGGGATTGCTTCGCGCAAAACAGAACACCGCCAACAACAGGAACGGCACCGTCGGCATGATCGGCAGCACTGCGCCGATCGCACCCAGCGCCACGCTAATCAGTCCGCCCGCGAAAAAAAGCGGGCGCACGGGGTCAGGCGCTTGCGATGCGGGTGGCGTGTTCTTTCACCAGCGCGATCATGTTGGGAATGCCCTGCGTCCGGTTGGAGCTCAACTGGTTCTTCAGATCGAACGGATCGAGCGCGCCGGTTACGTCCATCGCCGCGACTTTATCGGCGGGCTGATCCTGCACGGCGGCGATGACGAGCGCCACGATACCTTTGGTAATTGCCGCATTGCTGTCGGCCAGAAAATGCAGGCGATCCTCCGCATCGGTGGGATAGACCCAAACGCTGGCCGAACAACCGCGCACCAGCGTCGCGTCGGTTTTGAGCGCATCGGGCATCATGTCCAACTCGCGCCCCAATTCGATCAGCAGACGATAGCGTTCATCGCCTTCCAGAAATTCATATTCTTCGCGGATGTCGTCTAAACTGCGCAAAATTACCGAACCGTCATTACGAGCGGAGCGAAGCAATCCAGGGCATTGTTCGCTGTCGCCCCTGGATAGCTTCGTCGCTGCGCTCCTCGCAATGACGATCCTGGAGAAGAGCCGATGTAATGCCTGTCGCCTACAAATCCACCCCGCGCGCGATCGCTTCCAACTGGCGGATGCGTTCTTTCAGATCGGCGATTTCGATACGCGCAGTGCCATAGGATGCGCCACCGTCGATCTCGCCGATACCATTTCCCGTCCGGTCGAGTTCGCGGGATTTAAGCGCGATCCAGTCCTGCCACGCCTTCAATCCGATGAGAGCCACGATGGTCACGGCGATGATGATTCCACTCGAAATGATGATTTGTTCGGTCATGATCGCTGTGCCTCTCTTCCAATTCCGCCTATTTGTCCCGCAACCGGTCGATTTCGTCGGAGATCGCCTTGATCTCGCGCGCTTCGGTGGTGTTGGCATCGGTGGCGATGCGTTCCAGCACGCGGATACGTTCGCGTAATTCCTGAATTTCGCGTTCCGCTTCGGCCGGATCGGTGCCTGCTGCATCGCCGTCCAGATCCTTCCGGCTGGACGACCGGTCGCGGGCCTTTGTCATCTGGACCAATCCCCAGATGATGATCGCAACGATCGCAACGAACGCCCATGAACTCATCAATTCGCCCCTGCTTGATCGAATGCCCGATCTCGCTCGGAGTCGCGCCCTAAATCACGCAACGTGTTGATCTCGTGCGTCAACTGATAGCCGCTATCGGTGACGATCCGCTCGACATTGCCGAGCCTGTCTTTCATCGAGCCCAGTTCCGCGCGCAATTCGGCATTTTCCTTCGTCAGCAAGGCAACGCGCTGCGCGGTTTGGCCGTCCGTCGAAGGTTTGAGCGATTGCCCCCACATGCCTTCGAGCGGGTAGCCATTGGCGATCTTCAGCTTGGTCGTATGAACCCATCCCCAGGTTCCCGCCAAACCGATAGCGAGCCCGCCGCCGATCAACCACGGGATATACGGTATGAAATCGAAGCTTTGCATTATATTTTCTCCTTCTTCGCGATATTGAGCGGTGTGCCGGCATCGGTGTGTTCCACGTCGCGGGTATCGCGCAATGCCTCGATTTGGGTGGCCACATCGTATCCGCGGTCGGTAACGATGCGTTCCAGAACCTGCACCCGATCTTCGAGATGCGTGATCTGGCTGGCATATTGGGCGGCCTTTTCGGCACTGCCTTCCGCGGTGGCTTTCAACCGCTTTTCTTCGAGCTTGGTGCGCGACTGCGTCCAGACGATAAAGGCGACCATCAGGAACGGTGCCAGTGGAATGAGGTAGGCCCAATCGAACATTCGCATTCTCCCCGGTAAGTAACTCTGTCAGCGCAGCCGCTCGATCTCGGCATTCAAACGCGGATTGCTTGTGACGTAGAAATCTTCCACTTCGGCAAGGCGGCGATCCACATCGCGCATCCGGCTGCGGATTTCCCGCGCCGTGCGCTGCGGCGATTGGCGTACGCCCTGCCAGTATTTCTGTTCTTCCGGCGCGACATAGAGATGGGACGGTTTCTTGTTCAGCAGCAGGCCCGCCAGGAAATACAGGGGCAGAACCACCGGGCTCAAGGCGCCGGTCACGACCATCAATATAGTGGCGAGGCGGATCCACAGGACATTGACGCCCGTATAATCCGCGATCCCCGCGCAAACGCCCATCAGTTTCGCGTTCTGCTTGTCACGGTAAAGTGTGGTGCGTTCGCTGGTCATCGGGCGTTCTCCTTCTTTTCGGCGATCATGCGATCGAGTTCCTGCAGTTTCTGGTTGTCCCGATCGTGATCGTGCATCAGCTTTGCGGGGCGATATTCGGGATTGTCGGACGCGACCAGGCGCTCGACCGTGTCCATCCGGTCGTCCAACCGCTTCGCCAGATGGTACAATTCATCCAGCAATTGCTCGTCATCGTTGGTGATGGTGCCGGCAGTTTTCCATTTCGTCATGTAGTGCATGATGAGCCACGGCAGGGCGATGAACAGTACGGGTATGACGATTATTTCGCTGGGAAAATCCATGTCTTCAATCCTTCGTATCCGGCGCGGGCTTACCCAGCGCGCGTTTCATTTCTTCCAGTTCCGCATCGACCTTGTCCGCACCTTCCAGCGCGGCGATCTCGTCGGACAGGCTGGGCGGGCCGCCCTTGTCCATATTCATGGCCTCCGCCCGGCCTTCCGCATGATCCACATGCCGCTCCAGCTGATCGAAGCGCGACAGGGCGTCGTCGACTCGCTCGGTACTCATCAGCGTGCGTAGCTTGACCCGGTTTTCCGCGCTTTCCAGACGAGCCGCGATGGCGGTCTGACGGCTACGAGCTTCGCGCAGGCGGTTCTGCAATTTGTCGATGTCTTTTTCGTAAGCGCGCAACGCATCGTCCAGCACGGTGATTTCCGCGCGTAATTGCTCCGACATGTCGGCGGCTTTCTTACGCTCGACCAGAGCGGCACGCGCTAGATCTTCGCGATCCTTGCTCAATGCCAATTGCGCTTTCTCGCCCCAATCGGCCTGCAGCTTGTCCAGCTTCACGCTGTGACGGTGCATTTCCTTCTGGTCGGCGATAGTGCGCGCGGCACTGGCGCGCACTTCGACCAGCGTTTCCTCCATTTCGAGGATGATCATGCGGATCATCTTCGCCGGATCGTCGGCATTATCGAGCATGTCGTTGAAATTGGCGGCGATGATATCACGGGTTCGGCTGAATATTCCCATCAAGGGTGCTCCGGTTTTGAAAAGGTTGGCAATATCATCCCAGTCGGATTTGATATCGGACGTTGTCTTGGCGTTTATCGTGGGGTCGGCGGTCGGCGTGGGGCTGGTGCGCAACCGTTCGACTTCCGCCTGCAGACGGGACGGTTTGCGTTCCGGTATCAGCCTGTCGTCCGGTCCCGAGGCGCTCATGCCAGTTCGACCATATGGACGATACCGATCATACCTTCCGCTTCCGATGCGGTGTAGGCGCTGGCGGGGGTGAGGTTCATTTGCGTGCTGATCGCCACGAACAGGCACATGGCGGTAACGCAGGCGCAGGACGCTTTGCCGAGTTTGCTGGAGAGGAAATTGCGATCGAACATGGTGTCGTTCCTTCGGGTCAAATGGTCTGCGTTGGTGTTCGACTATCGCTCTGCAACGGCTGTGCCAGTTTGGATTTGTTCCGCGTAATCAAAGAGATAATAAACCGTGTGCTTTAGTCGTATGGCGCCTATTGCCAAATATCGGGAAATTTCACTATAGATCGGTGCATGGAGCGGGAAAATCAATTCATCGGCCAGTCGGGCGCGTTTTTGGATGCGGTCGAACGGGCCAGTCAGGCCGCGCCGATGCGCCGCCCCGTTTTGGTAATCGGGGAGCGGGGGACCGGCAAGGAACTGATCGCCGAACGACTGCACCGTCTGTCGGAACGCTGGGGCGAACCGCTGGTCACGATGAATTGCGCTGCCTTGCCGGAAACCTTGATCGAGGCGGAACTGTTCGGGCACGAGGCAGGCGCATTTACCGGTGCGACCAAGGTTCGCGCCGGACGGTTCGAGGAAGCGGATAAGGGCACGCTGTTTCTAGACGAGTTGGGTACGCTGTCCATGGCGGCGCAGGAACGGCTGTTGCGCGCGGTCGAATATGGGGAGGTCACACGCATCGGATCATCGCGCCCCGTGCGCGTCGATGTCCGCATCGTGGCCGCCACAAACGCCGATCTGCCTCAGGCTGCGCAGCGCGGCGATTTCCGGCCGGACTTGCTCGATCGCCTCAGCTTCGAAGTTATCACCCTGCCGCCCTTGCGCGTGCGGGAAGGGGATGTCGAAGTGCTGGCCGATTATTTCGGGCGGCGCATGGCGGCGGAAATCGGCTGGGAGGGCTGGCCCGGCTTTGCGTCCCACGTCGCCAAGGAGATGGAGGATTACGCCTGGCCCGGCAATGTGCGCGAATTGCGCAATGTGGTGGAGCGCGCGATCTATCGCTGGGGCAATTGGGAAGAACCCATCGGCCATGTCCAGTTCGACCCGTTCGACAGCCCGTGGAAACCCATGGAAGCTGCGCCGAAATCGTCCGGCGGGGTGGCCAGCGCCCAGCAAATGGAAGCGAACCCGTCGAAATCGCCCGCGCAGGACATCGACACGATCGACGACCTTCGCGGTGCGGTTGACCAGCATGAGCGCACCATCGTCGAACATGCTCTCGGCAAACATCGCTGGAACCAGCGCCAGACCGCCAAGGCCTTGGGCGTGACTTACGACCAGCTACGCCATTGTATTAAGAAACATGGGTTAAGCGATAATAATTGAGGTGTTGCAAAGCCGGCCATGGCGTTCTAATTGACACCAATCCCGACATTGTGAGTGCAGAGTGGGGCTGGCGCCGAAAGGGGCCGGCAGCGAACCTCTTTGCACGATGCGATGTTCACCGACGGAGAATGCATGGCCGATCTGGCAGCCCTCAATGATGTGATCGGACCCGAAGCGCAGGCGCTGGGTTTCGAACTCGTACGCGTGAAAATGATGCCATCCGAAGCCGGAGATGGCGGGCAGGCGTTGCAGATCATGGCGGAAGATCCCGCCACCGGGCAGTTGCTGATCGAACAATGTGCCGCCCTTTCGCGCGCCATATCCGCGAAATTGGATGCGTTGGAGGACGAAGGCACCGTCCTCGTACCCGGCGCGTATCATCTGGAAGTGTCCAGCCCCGGTATCGACCGTCCGCTGACCCGGCCTAAGGATTTCACGGATTGGGCGGGGCACGAGGCCAAGATCGCGCTGACCGAGAAAGTGCATGGCCACCGCAATTTGCGCGGGGCGCTTATCGGCATATCGGACGATGATATGGTCACGATCGACGATAAAGGCGGAAAAGAGGTTTCTTTCCCCCGCTCCCTCATTCATTCGGCGAAGCTGGTCCTGACGGACGAGTTGATCGCCGCAACGCAACCGCTCGACACCGCCGGTGCCGAGGATATTCTTGAAGATACAGAAGAAAAGGCTGACGACTGATGGCCACTGCAATTTCCGCCAACAAGGCAGAGCTGCTCGCGATCGCAACCGCGGTCGCTTCGGAAAAGATGATCGACAAGGCGATCGTCATCGAAGCGATGGAAGAAGCGATCCAGAAAAGCGCCCGCAACCGCTACGGCGCCGAAAACGACATCCGTGCGAAGCTGGACCCGAAAACCGGCGATCTGCGCCTGTGGCGTGTCGTCGAAGTGGTTGAAGAGGTCGAGGATTATTTCAAGCAGGTCGATCTGAAAGCCGCGCAGAAGCTGGAAGCCGATGCGAAGCTGGGCGACTTCATCGTCGATCCGCTGCCGCCGGTCGATCTTGGGCGTATCGATGCGCAATCCGCCAAACAGGTCATCTTCCAGAAAGTCCGCGACGCCGAGCGTGAGCGGCAGTTCGAAGAGTTCAAGGACCGCAACGACGAAGTCATCACCGGCGTCATCAAATCGGTCGAATTCGGTCATGTGATCGTCAATCTCGGCCGTGCGGAAGGCGTCATTCGCCGCGACCAGCAGATCCCGCGAGAGGCGGTTCGTGTCGGTGAACGTATCCGTGCGCTGATTACCAAGGTGGAACGCAACAATCGCGGGCCGCAGATTTTCCTCAGCCGCGCGCATCCTGATTTCATGCGCAAACTGTTCGCGCAGGAAGTGCCCGAAATTTACGACGGCATCATCGAGATCAAGGCCGCCGCTCGCGATCCCGGCAGCCGCGCTAAGATCGGCGTCATCAGCCATGACAGTTCCATCGACCCGGTCGGTGCCTGTGTCGGTATGAAGGGTAGCCGCGTTCAGGCCGTCGTGCAGGAATTGCAGGGCGAAAAGATCGACATTATTCCCTGGTCGGAAGATACGGCGACCTTCGTGGTCAACGGCCTGCAGCCCGCCACCGTCGCCCGCGTCGTTCTGGATGAGGACGAGGGCCGCATCGAAGTCGTCGTGCCGGACGATCAGCTGTCGCTCGCCATCGGTCGGCGCGGGCAGAACGTGCGCCTCGCCAGCCAGCTGACCGGTCACCAGATCGATATCATGACCGAAGAGGAAGCGAGCGAGAAGCGGCAGAAGGAATTCTCCGAACGCTCCAAAATGTTCGAAGAAGAACTCGATGTCGATGAAACGCTATCGCAGCTGCTGGTTGCGGAAGGTTTCGCCGAGCTGGAAGAGGTCGCCTATGTCGAGCTGGAAGAGCTCGCCGCGATCGAGGGTTTCGACGACGATCTTGCCGAAGAACTGCAAAGCCGTGCGACCGAGGCGCTGGAGCGTCACGAAGATACCGCGCGTGAAGAACGCAAGGAATTGGGCGTCGAGGATGCTTTGGCCGAAATGCCGCATCTGACCGAAGGCATGCTGGTCGTGCTGGGCAAGGCGGGGATCAAGACGCTGGACGATCTGGCCGACCTCGCCACCGACGAACTGATCGCGAAAAAGCGCGAGGCACCCAAGCGTCGACAGCCCGCTCCGACCGACGGCCCGCGCATGAAGGCGGATGTTCAAAGCAAACGCGCCGAGGACAAGGGCGGCGTGCTGGGCGATTACGGCCTGAGCGAAGAGCAGGGCAACGAGATCATCATGGCCGCCCGCGCGCATTGGTTTGAGGATGAGGACGACGCCGGTGCTGCGACCGCCTCCGACACCAAACCCGATTCCGAGGAGGCCGCCGATGCGGACTCCACCACATGAGCCTGTAAATTCCGCCATCACGGAAGCGGCAACGGGGCGGGGGCACAAGAATGCTTCCGCGCCCGAACGGCGTTGCATATTGTCCGGCGACACTGCGCCGAAGGACGATCTGGTGCGGCTAGCGATCGGGCCGGATGGTCAGGTCGTGCCCGATCCCCTGGCCCGTGCGCCAGGTCGCGGGGCGTGGCTCGGCACGGATCGCAAAGGCCTGGAAACGGCGATGGCGAAGGGCAAATTGCGCGGTGCCCTGGCGCGCAGTTTCAAGGGTGCCGCGCTCAGCGTGCCGGACAATCTGCCGGACTTGATCGAATCGGCGTTGATGCGCGTGTTGCACGATCGCCTGGGGCTCGAAATGCGGGCCGGACATCTTATCTTGGGCTCGGACCGGATTGCGGAACAGGCCCGCATGGGGCGCGTGTCGCTGTTGCTTCATGCCAGCGATGCGCGCGAAGACGGCAGCAAAAAACTGGATCAGGCGTGGCGCGTCGGATGTGATGCGGAAGGGTCCGGGGCGCGGGGTATCACCTTGCCACTGGACCGGGCGGCCCTGTCTGTGGCATTGGGCCGTGAGAACGTCGTTCACCTGGCGCTGACCGATGCCGGTTCCGCCGAACGGATCGAAGCGATCCTGTCGCGACTGATGCATTTCCTGCGGGCGGATCAAGCCCCGATAGATACCGGTGCGGTGCCCGATGCGCCGCACACGACATGAATTGAAGATTTGAAGGATAGAGACGAGCTTTATGGCCGACGACGACAACAAACCGACACGTACCCGTAAGCCGCTCGGCCTGAAGCGTCCTGTCGACGGGGCGGAGGTCAAGCAGACCTTCAGCCATGGCCGGACTAACAAGGTGGCGGTCGAGGTGAAGCGTCGCCGTAAGCTCGTCAAACCGGGCGAAGAGCCTGCACCGACGCCCACGCCTGCTCCGGAGCCGACCCCGGCGCCCGCGCCTGCCCCCGCGCCGGTCGCGAAAGCCCCTGCGCCCAAGCCGAAACCGGTCGCCAGCGACGAGACACCGCAAGAACGTGTCGCCCGCCTTCAGCGCGAGGCCGAAGAAGAGCGCCTGCGTCTAGCGGAAGATGCCCGCCGCCGCGACGACGAGCAGAAGAAGCAGGCAGTCGAGCAGGAAAAGCAGAACCAGGAAGACAATAAAAAGGCGGAAGCGGAAGCCGAAGCCGCGGCGCAGCAACAGGCGAAAGACGAAACGAAGGAAGCCGAGCAGGCGGCCGAAGCCGCCAATGCGGAAGCGCAGGCCGAAGCCGATGCGGCCGCCGATGCTTCTGTCGGCGCATCCGATACGGGCACCACGACGCCCGCAGCGCGCAAGTTCACGCCCGTCGCCCGTCCCGAAATCAAGCGCCCCCCGAAGAAGGACAAGGGCGCCACGAAGGACGAAGGGAAGGACAAGCGCCGTTCGGGCAAATTGACTGTGACCAAGGCGCTGAACGAAGACGAGGGCCGCCGCGCCCGCAGTCTGGCCGCGCTGAAACGTGCGCGCGAAAAGGAACGCCGCGAACAGGGTGGTGGCTCGTCCAAACCGCGCGAAAAGCAGGTGCGCGACGTGGTCGTGCCCGAAGCGATCACCGTGCAGGAACTCGCCCAGCGGATGGCCGAGAAGGGCGCCGATCTGGTGAAGGAACTGTTCAATCTGGGCATGATGGTCACCGTCAACCAGACGATCGATCAGGACACTGCGGAATTGCTGGTCGAACAGTTCGGCCACACGATTAAACGCGTGTCCGAGGCCGATGTGGACATCAAACCCGTCGAAGATGCCGATCCGGAGGAGACGTTGCGGCCCCGTCCGCCCGTCGTCACCATCATGGGCCATGTCGATCACGGTAAGACCAGCCTGCTCGATGCGCTACGCGGAACGAATGTGACCAAAGGCGAAGCCGGCGGCATTACCCAGCACATCGGCAGCTATCAGATCACCACGAAGGGTTCGGGCAAAGACAAGGGGGCGAAAATCACCTTCCTCGACACGCCGGGCCATGCCGCCTTTACCGAAATGCGGCAGCGCGGTGCGAACGTGACCGATATCGTCGTTCTCGTCGTCGCAGCGGATGACGGCATCATGCCGCAAACGATCGAGGCGATCAAACATACGAAAGCCGCCGGCGTGCCGATGATCGTGGCGATCAACAAGATCGACAAGCCGGAAGCCAACGCGCAGAAAATCCGCGAACGCCTGCTCGAACAGGAAGTTATCGTGGAAGCGATGTCGGGCGATGTGCAGGATGTGGAAGTGTCCGCAACGAAGGGCACCGGCCTCGACGATTTGCTCGAAAAGATTGCGTTGCAGGCGGAATTGCTGGAACTGAAGGCACGTCCGGATCGTGCGGCGGAAGCCACCGTGATCGAGGCGCAGCTGGATAAGGGCCGTGGCCCGGTCGCAACCGTGCTGGTTACGCGCGGCACGCTGAAGCGCGGCGATACTTTCGTTGTCGGCACCGAAAGCGGTAAGGTCCGCGCGGTCGTCAACGATGCGGGCAAGCAAATCAAGGAAGCCGGACCCTCCATGCCGGTTGAGGTCCTCGGCCTTGGCGGCGTACCGGGCGCGGGTGAACAGCTCACCGTCGTCGAAAACGAACAGCGCGCGCGCGAAGTTGCGCAATATCGCCGCGAGAAAGCGACCGAAAAACGCACGGCTCTGGCACCAACCAGCTTCGATACGATGTTCACCAATCTGCAAAGCGATCTGGTCGAATTCCCCGTATTGGTGAAGGCCGACGTTCAGGGCAGTGTGGAGGCGATCAATACGGCGCTGCACAATCTCGGCAACGACCTCATCAAGGTGCGCGTGCTGCATGCGGGCGTGGGTGCGATTACCGAAAGCGACGTGACGCTGGCAGCGGCATCGAAGGCACCGATCATCGGCTTCAACGTGCGCCCCAATCCCAAAGCGCGCGAATTGGTCAAACGCGACGGCGTCGAGATGAAATATTTCGACGTGATCTACCACCTCACTGACGAAATCGGCAAGGAAATGGCCGGTGAACTCGGCCCGGAAAAGATCGAGAACGTCGTCGGCCGTGCCGAAGTCAAGGATGTGTTCAAATCCGGCAAGCGCGACAAGGCGGCCGGTTTGCTCGTCACCGAAGGCGTTATCCGCAAGGGGCTGCATGCACGCCTCACACGCGACGACGTCATCGTATCGGCCACCACCATCGCATCGCTGCGGCGCTTCAAGGACGATGTCGACGAGGTTCGCAGCGGCCTCGAATGCGGTGTCGTGCTGGAAGACACGAACGACGTGC
>JBAUIN010000045.1:0-6548 GCA_049682975.1 Pontixanthobacter sp.
GCCGTCGGTACGATTCCCGAATTGCTGGCGACCGATCACCCCTGGATACAGGATTATTTCATGGGCCCGCGCGGGCGCGCTGCACAGACGGCGCAGGACCGCCAGGAACGTCGTTCGATTTCCAGCAAATCGCGCGGCATTACCAAGCCCAAGATGGACAAACGGCGCGTAAGGCGCACATAAGGACGCATTATGGAAACCCGGGCAAATCATCTTTGGGTCGGCATCGTCACGCTGGCGCTGCTGGCGGCGCTGGCGGCGGGAATCGTGTGGCTGGCGCAATTGGGCAAGGGCGAACAGAAGGAATACGACATCTTCTTCAAGGATGCCGTGTCCGGTCTGGCCAAGGGATCGCAGGTGTCTTTCGCCGGCGTCCCCGTCGGGCAGGTCGCGCTCATCACTTTGTCGGAGCAAGACCCCGAATTCGTCCGCGTGCGTATCGCGGTCGAAGAGGACGTCGCCATTCTGGTGGGGACCACCGCCACGATCCAGGGTTCGTTTACAGGTGTTTCGACCATTCTTCTCGACGGCGCGCGTCAAGGCGCGCCCGCAATTACCTGCGAAACCACCGCATGTCCGCAGGGCGCGCCGGTTATTCCCCCTCAAGCGGGCGGCATCGGTGCCTTGCTGAACAGCGCGCCCGTTCTGTTGGAGCGGCTGGCGACATTGACGGAGCGATTGACGTTGCTTTTGTCGGACGAAAACCAGGGATCGATTTCGGGCATTCTCGCCAACACCGATCGCATGACCGATCAGATCGCCAATTCGGCGCCGGAAGTCGAGCGCACTCTGGTCGCGTTGCAAGGGACGCTGAACGAAGCGGCGGAAACATTGGACGCGTTCGAGAAAGTCACGCAATCGACCGACCAATTGCTCAATCAGGAAGGCGCGGCGCTGGCCGAACAGTTGAAGGGCACTTTGGGTGCTGCTTCCAATGCCGCGAATGCGCTATCGACCACGCTGGAGGAAACACGGCCTGCGACGCGGCAGTTGACCGAAAGCACGCTGCCCGCGGCGGAAGCCACTTTACGTGATCTCAAAGCCACTAGCCAGGCGCTACGCGGTGTGACGGAGCGGCTCGAAAACGAAGGCGCACGCTCGCTTCTCGGATCGCAGCCATTACCCGATTACGAACCGGAGGACTGATATGATCCGCGGCATTGAAGGACGAGCTATGAAAGCCCTGTTGAAACCCGCCATTACCGCCTGCAGCATTATGGCCCTGTCCGGTTGCATCAGCCTGACGCCCGAACCGCCCGAAAGCCTGCTGACGCTGACGGCTACCGATATGGCGGCGGTGGGCTCGCAGACCAGCGGCACGGCCGCCAACGCCATCGCGGTGATGGAACCGGAAACTCCGCAAAGCCTCAACGTGACGCGCGTGCCGGTGCAGATCGACGCAACTGGCGTCGCTTATGTCGAGAATGCCGTGTGGGTCGAAAAGCCGGCACGCCTGTTCCAGCGCCTGCTGGCCGAAACCATTCGCGCGCGCAGTGGCCGGTTCGTCACCGATGGCGATGAAAGCGCGATCGTGCCTGAAAACCGGTTGCGCGGTACGTTGCGCGAATTCGGTTTCGATGCACGGACCGGCTCCGTCGTGGTGCGTTACGATGCGGTGCGCACCGGACCGGACAGGGCGGTGCAGACACGCCGGTTCGAAAGCGTGCAGCCCGGCATTCTTCCCGAAGCCGGCCCCGTCGGGGAAGCTCTCAATCGCGGGGCGAACGATGTTGCCGGACAGGTGGCCGCCTGGGTCGGCTAACGATGTGGCTCTGATTGGGGCCTATTCGTTAAGCAGGTGATAGAAGCGCATCGCGTTATCGAATTCGGCGGTACGCCGCGCGCGAACGGCGGTGGCTTCCGCATCCGCGCCCCATTGCTCGATCTGCCAATCTTCCTCCAGATTGGCCGCCGCCCATAACGCCTTATGATCGGCGTCGTGGCATAACGCGGTCATGCCAATAATAAGAGAAGCCGATAGCGAGGTAAGGTTCACGAAGGCCGCCAGCGTAAACGGATCGAACGCCTGCAAATGTTCCCGGACCGCGTTCAATGTCGATGCTGCTTGCGGGCGATGCATGATGCCGCTGGTGCGTTCCAGCCGGACATTTTCGTTCCGCTCGAACGCGATGACGAGCGGTTCCCAGATATCTTCCTGTCGCTGAAAAAACGCATCTTCCGGCGCGGCGCGGTAGCACAGCGTATCGGTTTCTAGGAAGCCGAGAACTTTGGCGATATGCGGCGCCGGCTCAGGTTTGATAAGGTCGATGGCGAAGTCGGCCATGTCGCGGAAAATGAATTTCGCCGGATCGATGATCGGTGGCTGTTCGCTCCATTCGCGCCGCATCGCTTCCGCCAAAGCGCGCGATGGCACCAGCTGCGCCTTCCCCATAGCGGTCTTGATCGGGCGCTCGTCGAGCAGGAGCTGAAATCCCCCGCCGCGCTCCGCCACGGTGACGTGTTCGTAAAACCGCTTCATTCCGCGCCATCATTCATGGGGCCATCGTCCTTGGAGCCATCGTCCTTGGAGCTGCGCCAGCGACGCACCATGATCTGCGGGAGGACGAGCATGAACACCACACCGGCCAGCAACAGGGCATAGCCGAGTGCTTCGGAACCGGCGGTCATTCCGCGCAATGTCACCATCGCAACGATCAGCAGGATTGCGCCGACCAACCGCGTCAGTGCAATCGCGAAATAGCGTTTGCGCGCCAGTGCGTCGTCGCTGCGCTGCTCCGTCATTGCAGCATTCCGGCCAGCTGCTGCATATCCTGCGCGACACCATCCGCTCCTTCGGCCAGCAGTTCCTCCGCCGTGTGATAGCCCCAGGCGACCCCGACGGCCCGCACGCCCGCCGCATTCGCCATCGCGATATCGAATGTCGTATCGCCGATCATGACCGTATCGTCGGCGGTGGCGGCAGCGTCGACCATGGCGGCTTCCAGCATGGCGGGATCGGGTTTGGACGGGTGGCGATCGGCAGTTTGCAGCGAAACGAAGTGGTCCTTCAAACCATGTATCGACAGACAGGAAAACAGGCCGCGATCCGATTTGCCCGTCGCTACCGCGAGCGACCAGCCATCGACACGCAACCGATCGAGCAGAGCAGGAATGCCGTTGAAGAGCGGTTCTTGCAAACGGCCCTGCATTCGGCTTTGCCGGAAATTTTCCTTATAGGCTTCGACCGCGATCGTCCGTTCGCGCTTCCCGACATCGGGCGCCAACAGGCCAACGGCCTGCGGCAGGCTGAGGCCGACGATCCGGCGGATGTCGTGGCGGTCCGGGCGGGGCAGACCCGCTGCGTCGAAGGCCGCCTCCATCGCTTCGCAAATACCGGCCTGCCCGTCGACGAGCGTTCCATCGCAATCGAATACGGCCAGTTTTATAGCCATTACCGCTTCCCGCCGGACCGCGATGCGTTCCTGCCCCGGCCTGGACCCTTGGCCCCCGTGCCCTTCGCAAACTTCGCAGCGCTTTTCTTGCCGAGTTTCTTTTTCGGCGCGGCGGATTTGCCGCGATTTTGCCGTTCGTCGCGTTGATCTCGGCGGATTTGTTTGGAATGCTGCTTGGCGACTTTTTTCTTCAGCGCCCGGTCCATCGGTGCGCGATCCTGTTCCGGTTCCGCATCGCTGTCACTTTCGTCGAAGCCCAGCTGTTCCATACTCGCCGCGAAATGATCGGGCAGGGGGGCGGTCGCGTCCAACGGAACGCCATCGGGATGGTCGATAATCAGCCGCCGCGCATGAAGGTGCATTTTGCGGCTGATGCTGCCGGTCAAAAACGCGTCCGGCCCACCATATTTGCCGTCACCCACGATCGGATGACCGATCGCCGCCATATGCACGCGCAGCTGATGCGTGCGCCCGGTGAAGGGCTGTAGTTCGACCCAGGCGGCGCGATTGCCGGCGCGATCGACCACGCGGTAGCGGGTTTTCGCCGCCTGACCGTCCTTTTCATCGACATGCATCTTTTCGCCGCCCGTGCCCGGCTGCTTGGCGAGCGGCGCTTCGATCACGCCATCCTGCACTTCGGGAACGCCGACGATCAGCGCCCAATAGATCTTCTTCGCCGAGCGACCGGAAAACCGCTTGGAGAAAAACGCCGCACTGCCGGGTGTACGGGCGGTCAGCAGAACGCCGCTGGTATCCTTGTCCAGCCGATGAACCAAACGGGGTCGCGGGTCGTCCTCGCCCGCAAACGCGTCAAGCAGGCGGTCGACATGGCGGCTGGTGCCGGTCCCGCCCTGTGTCGCCAGACCCGGCGGTTTGTTCAATACGATCGCCGCCTTGTCCTGCGTAATCAGCATGGATTCCGCTTCGGCAATTTCGCCGTCGGTCAGTTCGACACGCTGGCGTGGGCCGCGTTTGCCGGTTTCACCACCGGGAGGGACACGGAGGGTCTGGCCGGTGCGCAAGCGGTCTTCGGGTTTGGCGCGCCCACCATCGATGCGGATTTGCCCGGTTCGCGCCCAGCGGCTGACCATCGCAAAACCAATCTGCGGCAGATGGCGCTTGAACCAGCGGTCGAGCCGAATGTCGTCATCGTCCGGCCCGATCGTGAACTGACGAACATTGTCCGACGATTTGGCCGCATCCCACGGGTTGGCACCCGAACCGTCAGGCGTGCGTTCATCGTCTTTACTCATGTCATCACCCGCATCGCGATAAGGCCGATATAGAGGCCGGTGAGACCCGAGACCACCGATATGAACGCGTAAGACAGCGCCGCCGCGATATCCCCGCGTTCGATCAGCACCATCAATTCGAGGCTGAAACTGGAAAAGGTGGTGAAGCCGCCCAACAGACCGACGCCGATCAGCAAACGCCATTGATCGCTGCTACTGCCGATGCCGCTCTCTCCAGCAAGCCCCCCGACAAGCAGACCCATCGCCATACTACCGACGACATTTACGAAAAGCGTGGCCCAAGGAAAGGCGCTCATCGCCGGTGCGCCGAGCCATCCGGTCAGCATTCGGCCGATCTGGTAACGCAGTGCCGCGCCGATCGCGCCGCCCAATGCGACATTCGCGGTGGCGGCCAAGGGAGAGATTGTGGACATGGCCCACCTTTAGCCGCACGACATCGCACTGGAAAGCGTTGCGCTTGCCAAAAGACGTCCGAATGGGTAATGCGAATGCAGCATGAGCCGGTCCGTCATGGATTCGGCCCATTTTCGTTTATATTTCAGGGCGCTTCCCCGATCAGGCGGGGCCGTATGGTTCGCGCCCCAACGTCTTGAGGTTTTTGAATTTATGCAAATCATGGTTCGCGATAACAATGTCGACCAGGCCCTCCGCGCGCTCAAGAAGAAGCTGCAGCGGGAAGGCGTTTATCGCGAAATGAAACTGCGCCGCCATTATGAAAAGCCGTCCGAAAAGCGCGCACGCGAGAAAGCAGCCGCCGTTCGCCGTGCCCGCAAGATGGACCGCAAGCGGATGGAGCGTGACGGGGTATAGCACCCACACGTCAAAAAAACTGCCGCTTGAACAGCATGCTTGAATTTTGGGCGGCGATACGACTAACAGGGCGCGGAGAAATCTGCGCCCTTTTGCTATCGTTCGGCTGCTCAACCAATTCGCCGATAATCAGGACGACACCATGACCGAAGTGACCCGCGTACCGATCCGCCCCATCGCGAAGGGATCGCTGACCAAATTATGGATCGGCATCGTCATCGCCATCCTGATCGGTGCCGGGATCGCCTGGGCCGCTGCGCCCAAAGGCATTTCGATGGAAACTCTGACCGAGGGCACCGGCCCAACCGCCAGCGTGGGCGATGTGGTGTTCGTGAAATATGTCGGCAAGCTGGACGATGGCACGGTGTTCGACGAATCGCAGGACATGCCCATTCCCGAAGGCATCTTTCCGCAGGGCAATCCGTTCCCGGTGGAAGAAGGCGCAACCATCCCCGGCTTCTACGATGCATTGCAGCGGGTGAAGAAGGGCGGCAAATATCTCGTCGAGATACCGTCCGAACTGGCCTATGGCGACGAACCGCAGGAAGGTTCGCCCATCCCGCCCGGCTCCGATCTGACGTTCGAACTTGAGGTCGTGGACTTCATGGCGCGCGAGGATTTCGATCAGCGCATGTCGGCCCTGCAGCAGATGATGATGCAGCAGCAGATGGGCGCTGAAGGCGAGGGCGCACCGGCGCCGCCTGCGGAATAACCGCGTTTCTGCCGTCAATTTGAAAGTACTTTAGGGGGCCATACGAATGTCCGTCGATAAAGCCGCCGTTGCCAAAATCGCTTCACTCGCCCGCATCAAGATGGGTGACGACGAACTAAAACGCATGGTGCCGGAACTGAACAATATTCTGGGGTGGGTGGAGCAGTTGGGCGAAGTCGATTGCAGCGGCGTCGAACCGATGACGGCCGTCATTCCCAACACTTTGCGATTGCGCGCGGACAAGGTGAATGCCGACCCCAAAACCGGGGGCGATCGGCGCGAGGATATTCTCGCCAATGCCCCCGCCGCCGAACACGGGTTCTTCGGCGTTCCCAAGGTGATCGAATAATGACCGACCTGACTACCCTGGGCGTCGCCGCG
>JBAUIN010000046.1:0-12309 GCA_049682975.1 Pontixanthobacter sp.
TCGACATTCAGACCGAGTTCGCGCAACGCCTCGTAAGTGCGAAATGCCGCCCACAGGGCCGACAGCCCTTCGCCCTGTGGCTGGATCGCCGTGACCCACTCGGCGTCGTAGGCGAAGACGAGCGCAACCTGTTTTTCGGATGCTCCGACATCGCCCAAACGTGCGATCTCCGGCGCAACCGCGCGCACTTCTTCCAACCCCGGCGCAGCCACGCCATCGGGCCGCAACAATCCGGCATGCATCTGTTCCTGCGCGAACGGGGCCTGCCGCCATCGGAAATAGCTGACCAGTTCCGCCCCATGCGCCATCGCTTCCAGTGTCCATAACCGGACCATGCCGGGAAGCGGCGCGGGATTGTGCCGCGCCCAGTTTACCGGGCCGGGCTGTTGTTCAATGACGCCCCAACGGCCGTCGGTACCGCAACCGCGATACAGATCGTGGTGGAACGCCGCGATATCGGGATGTCCCTGACGCGCGTAGTCTCGCTTCTCATCCTCGGAGAAATCGAACATTTCCAGAAAACCGAGCGGGTAGCTGTCCCACGTCACCAGATCATGTTGCGCGCCCAGCGCATGATGATCGTAATCGGTCACGAAGCCCATCATATTGTGCATGATGTCGCGGCCGGGCGACAATTCGCGCAATATCTCGACCTGCGCGCGGTCGAACGCGATGACCTGATCGGAACTGAACCGGCGGAACGCCAGCCAATGCGCCGGGTTCGCTTCCGTTACCGTCAGGTTCGGCAGTTCCACTTCGTCGAAATGGCGATATTCCATCGACCAGAACACATTGCCCCACGCATCGTTCAGCGTCGCGATCGTGCCGTATCGGTCGGCCAGCCATGCACGAAAAGCACGCCGGGCCGCATCGGAATAACTCGGCACGGTATCGTGGCAGCCATATTCATTGTCGGTCTGCCACATGACCACGCCGCGATGCCGCCCGTATCGCTCCGCCACCGCGCGAACGATCCGCGCGGCTTCTTCGCGATACCCGGCATGGCTGAAGCAATAATGCCGCCGCGATCCGAACCCGCGCGTCCGCCCTTCGCGATCGACGGCCAGCATATCGGGCTTCGCGTCCACCAGCCATTTCGGCGGTGTGGCGGTGGGCGTACCCATGATGATACCCAGCCCCGCATTGTGCAAGATCGCCACCGCCTTATCCAGCCAGTCCCATTGGTAGCGTCCCGGTTCGGGTTCGATCCTGCTCCAGGCAAATTCCCCGATCCGCACCCGGGTCAGCCCGGCTTCCACCATCCGCCGCGCATCGTCCGCCCATTGTTTTTCGGGCCAATGTTCTGGGTAATAGCAGGTGCCCAGACGCATCAGGCGGCAATCGGTTCATCGGCGGTGGAGACACGCAACAGTGCCCGGAGGGCGGCAGCGATGCGGGCAATGCCATCTTCCTCGCACGCATCGAAAAGTTCGGTCCGGTCGTCGTCGATATCGGGATAGGTGTCCATGCCGTCGACGGCGATGATGCGGCGTATGTTGGGCGCGGAATCGCGAATGAGCGGGCCGATTTCACGAATACGGTCCATCGAACCCGACGTGACCACGACCGCTGCCCTGCTGGCCAGCCGCAAGGCCTGAAAGCTGCGCGGATCGCCGATCGGCACGAAATGCACCGGATATCCATCGGCCAGTGCACGTTCGAAGCGTTCCTGATTCTGCTCGATGGCGAGATAGGCGATCTCCGCATCGTCCATCGCATCCGCCACGCGCCGCCCGGTTTCCGCCAGATTGATCAGCAGGATTGGTGCATTTTCGCCATCCATCTTGCTATCTGCCGGGCCGGTCCGCAGTTTACCCGCGATGTTACGCCCCAGGTCGGAGGTCAGCGGTGTGACCGCCATCGTCACCGCGATCGCCGATATGGCCACCGCGATCAGATCCGCGCCCAGCAGCAGGGCGACCGCGGGCATTGAAAACAGCACCAGTGCGAATTCCGATCCCTGCCCCAGCAGGAAACCCAATTGCACCGAACCCGGTACGGACCAGCGATTGACCAGCCCCGCCGCGATATTGAGCGCGCATTTCAGCACGATCAAAGCGGCGGCTGCGCCCAGCACCCACACCCATTGGCTCGTCAAAACGGCGGGGTCGATCGACAGGCCCACGGTCATGAAGAAGAAGCCGAGAAACAGCCCCCGAAACGCCTCGATCTCCGTCTGAACCAGCAGGCGATAGCGGGAATCGGCTAAAGCCATACCGCCCAGAAACGCACCCAAGGTCAGCGACAGACCGACCAATCCGGTCAGCCAGCCCGCCGCCAGCGCGATGAATAGGGCCGTCGCGGTCAACACCTCTCTGCTGTCGATCCGGGTGACGATGCGAAATAACGGCTCCGTCAGATATCGCGCGAACAGCGCTGCGACGATGAACGCGCCCAACGCTTTCAATGCGGCCATTCCCAGCGATGGCCCCAGCGCCTCGCCGCTGCCCAGACTGCCCGCGACCACCAGCAGGGCGATCGCCGCGATGTCCTGAAATATCAGGATCGACTGCGCGGCGCGGCCCACCGGGCAGTCCTCCTGATCCCGATCCCGCACCACGCCGATCACGACCGCGGTGGAGGACAAACCCATCGCGAACCCACCGACGATCGCCGCCAATGGCGACAATCCGAAAGCAAAGCCCAATGCCGCAAAACCGCCGCCCGCAATCATCATCTGCAAGGCACCGAACCCGAAGATATTGCGCGCTTCTTCCCGAATGCGCGCCAGGGAAAAATGCAGGCCCAGATTGAACAGCAGGAACATCACGCCCGCTTCCGCCAGGGTCGCGACGATCGGACCGTCGAATGCGTCCGCTTGTCCGGCGAAACTCAGGATCACGCCCAACACGATATAGCCGACGATCGGGTTCAGCCGCAGCAGCTTCGCCGCCAGCGCCGCCAATATGCCCAGGCCGAGGAGAATGATGGCGGGTTGAATAGTATCCAATACGGAATGGGAACCGGCGGCGAGCAGATCGAACATGGCTTTGCTATAGGCCCCCTGAGCGGCGGAATGTCACGCGATTATGCAAATTGCGCTTTTTGCATCGAACGATGTCGGCAAAACATTCCCTTCATCGCCTTATCGGTCGTATAGTGATGCATCATGTTCGAACAATTCGACGCCCTGCTGCTGGCCCGTATCCAGTTCGCCTTCACGGTGAGCTTCCATTTCATCTTTCCGGCCTTCTCCATCGGCCTCGCGAGTTATCTCGCGGTGCTGGAGGGACTGTGGCTGAAAACCGGCAAGCAGCTTTACCTCGATCTGTTCAAATATTGGGTGAAGATTTTCGCCATCGCCTTCGCCATGGGTGTCGTTTCCGGCATCGTCATGTCGTATCAGTTCGGCACCAACTGGTCGGTCTTTTCCTTCCGAACCGGACCGATACTCGGGCCGTTGATGGCATATGAGGTGCTGACGGCGTTTTTCCTGGAGGCCGGGTTTCTCGGCGTCATGCTGTTCGGAATGGAACGAGTTGGCAAGAAACTGCATTTCATCGCGACGCTGATGGTTGCATTCGGCACACTGATGTCGGCCACATGGATCCTGTCGGTCAACAGCTGGATGCACACGCCCACCGGCTTCGAAATGGGTGCAAACGGCCAGTTCCTGCCCGGCCCGAGCTGGATCGACATCATCTTCAGCCCCAGCTTCCCCTATCGCCTGTTCCATACGGTCAACGCCGCCTATCTCACGACCGCCTTTGTCGTGGGCGGGGTGGCGGCGTGGCATCTGCTGAAAGACCGCGCGAATGCCCATGCGCGCAAAATGTTCTCCATGGCGATGTGGATGGCAGCGATCGTCGCGCCCATTCAAATCGTTGCGGGGGATTTGCACGGCCTGAACACACTGGAGCATCAGCCGCAGAAAGTGATGGCGATGGAGGGGCATTTTGACAGTCACCCCGATGGCGCCCCGCTCATCCTGTTCGGCATTCCCAACAGCGCGGAAAAGCGCGTCGATTACAAGATCGAAATACCCAAGGCATCGTCGCTGATCCTCAAACACGATCTCGATGCGCCGATGGATGGGCTGGACACGATTGCCGATGACGAGGAACCGCCGGTCGGCATCGTGTTCTGGTCGTTCCGCATCATGGTCGGCATCGGGTTTGCCATGATGGGTATCGGAATGTGGAGCCTTCTCGCCCGCTGGCGCAAGGGGCTGTATGAATGGACCTGGCTGCACCGTGCGGCGCTGCTGATGGGGCCATCGGGCTTCGTCGCCGTGCTGGCCGGGTGGATCACTACCGAAGTCGGACGGCAGCCCTATGTCGTGTATAATCTGATGCGCACGTCGGAAGCGGCGTCTCCGCTGGACGCACCCGCCGTGGCCACATCGCTGATCGCT
Source organism: Pontixanthobacter sp. (assembly GCA_049682975.1). Lineage (GTDB taxonomy): Bacteria > Pseudomonadota > Alphaproteobacteria > Sphingomonadales > Sphingomonadaceae > Pontixanthobacter. The sequence goes on from JBAUIN010000046.1 coordinate 4,355, forward strand.
TTCGTGATCGTCTATTTCGCCATTTTCGGCGCGGGCGTGTGGTATATTCTTCATCTGATGCGCAAATCGCCGCATATTTACGAAAAAGGCGTGAAGCGCGGCGATAAGGGGCCGATCCGTACCGCGGGCATCACGCCCGGTCTGACGCAGGACCCCAGTGACGACACACGCCGCGATCTTTCAGGCGACAAGCACGAACCGGAGGATGTGCCGTGATGGTCAATGCCGATCTGACGGTGATCTGGGCGTTCATCATCGCCTTCGCCATATTCGCCTATGTCGTGATGGACGGATTCGATCTGGGCATCGGCATTCTGTTTCCGACATTCGAAGTCGGGCCGGAACGCGACCGGGCGATGAATTCCATTGCGCCCGTATGGGATGGCAACGAGACTTGGCTGGTGCTGGGCGGCGGCGGATTGTTCGCGGCCTTTCCACTGGCCTACGCGACTGTACTTCCGGCGACCTATCCGCTGATTATCGCCATGCTGCTCGGTCTCGTATTTCGCGGGGTGGCGTTCGAATATCGCTGGCGCGATCCCGATCATCGCGGGTTCTGGGATGCGGCGTTCACCGGCGGAAGCTTCGTCGCGGCGATGGCGCAGGGCATGACGCTGGGCGCGTTGCTGCAGGGCATCGTAGTGATCGACAACGCCTATGCCGGTAGCTGGTTCGACTGGTTGACCCCCTACACCCTGCTGACAGGTCTCGGCACCGTTGCAGGCTATGCGCTGCTGGGCGGTACCTGGCTGGTGTGGAAGCTGGAGGGACCAGGTCAGGCCCATGCGCGCAAACTGGCGAAGCGGGCAGCCTGGGCGACCCTGCTGCTGATGGGCGGGGTCAGCCTGTACAACGTCTTCCTCAACACCGAATATGCCGAGCGCTGGCTGACCGCGCCGGAGATCTACTTCGCCGCGCCGGTGCCGATCCTGACCGGGATCGTGGCGTTGATCCTGCTACGGTCGTTGCAAGCGGAACGGCACAGCAAGCCCTTCTGGCTGTCGATCGGGCTCTTCTTCCTCGGCATGGCGGGTCTGGGCGTGACCATGTGGCCCTATATCGTGCCACCCGGCGTCACGATCTGGGATGCTGCCGCACCGGAACGCAGCCAGGTCTTCATGCTGATCGGGGTTGCCATCACCATGCCCATGATCATCGCCTATACCGTATGGACCTATTGGGTGTTCCGCGGAAAAACGGGCGACGAGGGGTATCATTGACCCGGCGCACCAACCGTGAAGCCCCCGACAGGCCGCTATGGCAGCGACTGGCATGGATGGCGGGCATCTGGGTCGCGAGTGTAAGCGTGCTCGGAGCAGTCGCGATGGTCATTCGATGGTGGCTGGGCGTTTAGGGCCCGCTGGGCTAGACCCTGCCACATGATATCGTTCGACGAAGCGATTGCCGAATTGAAGGCGATGGCCCGCCCGCTGGAAAAGATCGTCCTGCCACTCGATGAAGCGGCGGGCCATGTACTGACGGACGCCATTACCGCGCGCCTGCCCTCCCCCCGCATGCATGCCTCCGCGATGGACGGCTATGCCATCCGCGCAGCCGATTTGCCCGGCCCGTTCGACATCGCAGGCGAAAGCGCGGCGGGCATGGCCGAAGCGCCGCCGATCGGACCCGGACAGACTGTGCGAATTTACACCGGCGCGCCTTTGCCCGAACGGGCGGACCGGATCGTCATACAGGAGTTGACGGAACGCGACGGCGATAGGCTGTCGATCACCGGCGATATCGGCAACGAATTATGGGTCCGGCCGAAGGGCTCCGATTTCGAAGCGGGCACTACATTGCTCGCCAAGGGCGCTTTACTCGGTCCGGGCCAGTTGATCGTGGCAGCCGCAGCCGACCGCGATCGGGTTTCCGTTTGGCGCCGCGCGCGGGTTGCCATTCTGACGACCGGTGACGAGTTGGCCTTGCCTAGCACCGCATCGGACCGTCCCGGCACAATTCCGGATAGCATATCGCCGGGCATCGCCGCGCTGGTGCAGGACCGGGGCGGCATTGTCTCGGACCTCCGCCGCGTAAAAGACGATGCGGCCGCGATCGAGGGCGAAGCGTCCGCCTCGTTGCGAAACTGCGACATATTGGTGGTGGTCGGCGGCGCATCGGTCGGCGCGCGCGATTTCGCGAAACACAGCGTCGCCGGCGGCCAGTTCCAGCATCTGTTCGCCAAAGTCGCGATGCAGCCCGGCAAACCCGTCTGGTGCGCAGCGAGCGGGGGCGGCCAGTATGTTCTCGGCCTGCCCGGCAATCCCGTTTCCGCGATCGTCACCGCCCGCCTGTTTCTCGCCCCCCTCCTCTACGCCGCCGCGGGCCGTGAATTCGACGATGCGCTTCGCTGGAAGGACTGCACGTTGGACGGGCCCGACGTCTCGGCACGCCCCCGCGAACAATTCGCCCGCGCGGTGCGACAAGGCGAAAACATCGCGATGGTGCCCAACCAATTGTCGAGCTCCCAACGTTCGCTCGCCACCGCCGACACCCTCGCCCGCATCCCGCCCGGCGATGCCCGATACCCCGCCGGAACGACGCTACGCTGTCTCGACCTGTGAAAAAAGGTGGTGAGCCCTGCTGGGTTCGAACCAGCGACCTACTGATTAAAAGTCAGTTGCTCTACCGACTGAGCTAAGGGCCCACATGGCGATGCTTCGGTATCGTCAGGCATCGGCTTGGGTGGCGGTGTCGCCGGGGGCGTCAACTAGGGGCAGGTCGGGGTTTGGTCAAGCGGGCATTGAGACGACGCAGAGATAGGCCGCCAATCGGATCTCGCCAGTCGGGCGCGATGGCGGCAGCGGGACCGAGAACGAAGGACCGATGCCGAAATTCGGCATGCGGGATCGACAGGGCCGGACTGGCGAACATGCCTCCGCTCCACAGGATAATGTCGAGATCGAGGGTGCGGGCCTGCCACCGCCCACCGCGCCGATGCCCGAACCGGCGCTCGATGTTCTTCAAGGTGCGCAGCAACGCGGGAGGCTCGCATTCGCTGGCGACAATCGCGGCGCCGTTGGCATAGCGGCGCTTCGACGGCCCTATCGGGGCGCTGTCGATCGTCCGAGATACCGCAACGATGGTTCCGATATCGCCGAGCGCACCGACCGCCTGTCGTAACACCGCGCGCGGTGACCCGTATTGCGCGTGCCGAACGTTGGAACCGAGCGCGATCAGATATCGATGCGGCTGCGATGTACCGTCAGACATCCTCGCACAGTCGGCCATAAAGCTGCGGTCGGCGGTCGCGGAAGAAGCCCATGCCCGCGCGGTGTTTTGCAGCCAAAGCCAGGTCCAGCGTCGCGACCAGCACGCCCTCTTCCTCAGCGCCGAACTCGCTTACCGGATCGCCCCATTCATTCGTGATGAAACTGTGCCCATAAAATCGCTGGCCTCTGTCCCGCGGGCCTTCCGTGCCGATGCGGTTCGCAGCGATTACCGGCATGCAGTTCGACACCGCATGCCCCTGCATCGCGCGGCGCCACATGGTGCTGGTATCGAATTCCGCATCATAGGGTTCGGAGCCGATGGCCGTAGGGTAGAACAGCAGCTCCGCGCCCATCAGCGCCATCGCGCGCGCGCATTCGGGATACCATTGATCCCAGCATATGCCGACGCCGATGGTCGTGCCAGCGACTTTCCAAACCTTGAACCCGTCATTTCCGGGGCGAAAATAAAACTTTTCCTCATAGCCAGGCCCGTCGGGAATGTGGCTTTTGCGATAGGTGCCCATGATATCGCCATCGGCATCCACCATCGCGATCGTGTTGTAGTAATGATGCCCATCGCGTTCGAAGAAACTGACGGGAATAGCGACGCGTAGTTTCTTCGCCAGTTTGCGCATCGCAATGACGGAGGGATGTTCGGCGGTCGGGCGAGCCAGCGCAAACAGCGCCTCGTCCTCCTCGCGGCAGAAATAGGCGCCGGAAAACAATTCGGGCGGTAATGCGATCTGCGCGCCTTCCCCCGCCGCGCGTTCGACCAGCTGCGCGACCGCGTCGATATTGTCGCGCTCATCCTTGGCGGCGAGCGGCAATTGCAGGGCAGCGACGGTAATTTCGGTCATGGATCGGTGTTTATTTGGGCGTCAGGGCGAAGTCCACCTGCACCGATACCGTGCTGGTCGTGCGACCGGGCAGAACCGGATTGAACGATGCTTGCTGCTCAGGCTCGGGCATGGATGTTCGCGCAGCCGTATTGCTGACCGGTGGCACCATTTCGATCGCCGTCGCGCCGGAGAGATAACGGCCGCCCTGCTGCCCGCCGGCGTCGCGGATATACAACACACGCGCAATTTCCATATCGGCGGCGTCGGCATAGGCCTGCGCCCGTGCGCGTGCCGATTTGTATGCGGCGGTGTAGGCGGCGTTGGCGGCTTTTTCGGGATCGGACAGGCGCAGATCGGGTCCGCTCAAAATATTGGCCCCCGCCTCGCTCACCGCAGTTACGGCATCGCCCGCGCGTTCGACATTGCGCAAAGTAACCGACACGACGTTGCTCGCCTGATACTGCCCCTTGCGATCGCCCCATTGGATACGCTGAATGCCGACGGTGCGGGTCTGTATGTCCTTCTCGGGAACGCCGACATCACGCAAAGCGGCGACCACCTTAGCAATGGCTTCGCTGTTCGCAGTGCTGGCGGCCCGGGCATTGCGGCCGAAACTTTCCATCCCGGCTTCGAACTGCGCCTCGTTCGGGGTGACGTCCGCTTCGCCCGATGCGCTGACCGACAGGAGCGTTTCGCTGCGATCGACGCCGCGTTCGTCCACGGGGGAATAGCTGCATCCCGCCAGCAGCAGGGCGGTCGCGCCGATTACAAATATCTTCGAAATATCGCCGAAACCCGGTCGCACATATTCGATCATACTTTCGCCCCCGCTCCAAAAAGCCGCTTCATCCGCAAACATTCATGAACGATTGATGGACGCAGGAATACGCAAAAGTGGCGCGCTCTCGCATGAGAACGCGCCGCTCAAATTTAGTCAGTGCGGGAGATCAGCCGACCTTGCGGAACAGCAGGGTCATCCGGTCGCTTTCGCCGATCGCTTCGTATTTCGCGCGGTCCTGATCGCCGTAACGCAACACCGGGGGCAGCGTCCACACGCCGCCCTCCCAATTGGCGTCGTCGCGAGGATTGGCATTGATTTCCGAAGTGTCGGCGAGTTCGAAGCCCTGCAATTCGAACATCTTGATGACGTCGGATTGCTTGAGATAACCGCGGGTGCCCTTCGACATGTCGTAGCTGGCATCTTCCGGGGCGCGGTGCTGGACCACGCCGACCATGCCCCCGTCCTTCAAAAGATCGCGCATCGCCTTGATCTCGCGATCCGCCGTGCTGGAATTGCGCATGCCGTGAAGCGAACGGAACACGAGCACACGGTCGACCTGGCCCGCCACATCCTCGGGAATTTCATCGCTTTCGAAGGCAGTGACCATCGTCGCGGGAACGCCGGTCCATTCCTGCACGCGCTCTGGGAAGCTTTCGCTCCACCCCATGGATGCCGCCTGCTGCGCGCGGTCGCGATATTCGCGGCCGTCGCTGTCGCCGTTCATCGCCATATATTGGCCCGATGGCGCGATATAGGGCGCGAGCACTTTGCTGTACCAACCGCCGCCGGGGCCGTATTCGACCACGTTCATGTTCGGCTCAACCTGAAAGAAAGCCAGCGTTTCGGCGGGGTTGCGATATTGGTCGCGCACAGCCTCCTCGCTGCGTTTCGCATCGGTCAGAACGGCGGAAAGGGACCGGGCCTCCATCGCCATCGCGCCTTCCGAGTGATTATCCGCAAGAGCGGGGGTGGCCAACGTCAATGCCGCCAAGGCTGCGGAGGCCGTAAAGATCGAACGCATGTGATATTCTCCTAAAAAACCGGTTTTCGTGTGGTTGCGCGTCACTTTAAGCGTCGGCGGGGCGATGACAAGGGCGCGCGCCGTTCCTATCTGCAGTACCGAACACAGTAGATAATGGATGTATGATCATGGCGAACGACAATCAGGCAATTATCGCGGGCGGATGTTTCTGGTGCACAGAAGCGGTGTTTCGCGACGTGATCGGAGTGAGCAAAGTCGAAAGCGGTTATATCGGCGGCGATGTGGCGGACCCGACCTACAAACAGGTCTGCACCGGCAATACCGGCCATGCGGAGGGTATTCGCGTGACCTTCGATACCGACACCATCACTCTGCCCGAAATCTACGACGTGTTTCTCGGCACACACGATCCCAGCCAGTTGAACCGGCAGGGCAACGATGTCGGCACCCAATATCGCAGTGCGATCTTCCCTCTCAGCGCCGATCAGCAGGCGGAGGCTTTAGCCGCCATCGACCGCTGGAACGCCGATAATAATGGCGGCGCAGTGACGACGATCGAGGGGCTGCAGGACGGCGAGCAAACCGCGACCTGGTATCCGGCCGAAGATTACCATCAGGAATATTGGGATGGCGAAGGGCAGCGCAATCCCTATTGCCTCGCGGTCATTCCGCCCAAGATCGCAAAACTGCGCAAGAGCTTTCAGGACAAGGTGAAGGCGTAGATCGGTAGAACTGCTCCTACATGCCGCATTTCCTGATCGCCGAAAGCGGCACCCCGGAGGATCGGCAGACCCGCCGCGACGATGTCGGTAAAAGCTCGGGCGAAACCTTCGCCGCGACGTTGCGCCAAATGGCGCCCGAATGTGCGCTGACCATCGCGCAGCCTTCGGATGAAGGCGCACGGGACTATAAACCTGCCGACATCGCGCGATACGATGCGGTGTTCATCACCGGATCGCCCCTGCACATCTATGATCCGAACCCGGCGGTCGAACGGCAGCTTGCCTTAATGCGGACGGTCTTTCGGTCCGGCACCCCGTCCTTCGGCTCCTGCGCCGGGCTGCAGGTTGCAGTGGCGGCGGCGGGCGGAAAGGTTCGCAAGATGCAGCCGCGCATGGAAGCGGGCATCTCGCGCAGGATTACCGCAACCGAGGCTGGCAAAGACCACCCCTTGCTGGCGGGCCGGCCGAAGGTTTGGGATGCGCCCGCTCTCCATGGAGACGAAGTCGAACGCCTGCCGGACGGTGCCACGTTACTCGCAGGCAATGCGGTGACTGCGATACAGGCTGCCGAAATCCATCACGAACGCGGTATTTTCTGGGGTGTGCAATATCACCCCGAACTCGCCATCGGCGAGATCGGGGCGGCTTTGCGTCGTGATGCGCAGGATTTGGTCGAGGCGGGGCTAGCCGACGGCACCGAACAGGTCGAGACCCACGCCGACCTCTACACTGCCCTCCACCGTCAGCCGGACAGTCTTTCGCTACGCTGGCAGCTAGGCGTGGATGGCGAATTTGCGAATGAGGACCGTCGGCGGCTGGAACTCGCAAACTTCATCGCGGCGGTCGATGATCTGGATCGGCGGTAATCGAAGTTTACTTGCGCCATCGCGCGACGAAAAACCCGTCCAAACCGCCTACCTCCGGCAACATTCCCGGATCGGTGCGGAGCCAGCCATCGGCACTCGGTTGCAGTCCGGCGGGGAGTTCTTCGGCGGTGACGGGTATCGGCGTTAGCGACACGCCTTCCGCCTGCGCTTCACCTTCTGCGCTTTCCAGTGAACATACCGCGTAGATCAGCGTCCCGCCCTGGGGTAGCCAGTCGATGGCGCGTTCGAGCAGAGCGTGCTGCAATTCGGCCTGCTCTTCGATCTGCCTTTCGCCGATACGATGGATGACATCGGGGTGACGCCGCGCGGTGCCGGTCGCGGTGCATGGCGCGTCGAGCAGGATGGCGTCGAATTGTTTCGCAGGAACGTAGGTCAGCGCATTGGCCTTGACGATCTCCGCCTCCAACCCCGTGCGCTCCAGATTCTTGCGGAGACGCTCCAACCGTCGTTCGCTGATATCGAGCGCGGTGACGTTCCATCCGGCGGCGGCCAGCTGCAGGGTTTTTCCGCCGGGTGCGGCGCATAGATCCAGCAC
>JBAUIN010000047.1:0-2210 GCA_049682975.1 Pontixanthobacter sp.
TAGCGCATCGTGCGACATGGCGGCGAAGCGTTTGGCGGCGGTGTCGGGATCGCTCAACGCCCGATCGATCGTATCGCGATCTTTGCGCAGAGCATTCATCCGTTTTTCGATCTTGCCGATTTCCAGCCGGACCTCTTTAGTGCGTGCTTTGGCTTCGGGTGTTTTGGCCGATTTGCGCGATTTACCCCCGTTCTTACCACCCTTCGGCTGATTGCGGCCGAGGACGAAATCGATGTAATCGTCCATACTGCCGTCGTAGGCGCTGGCCGTTCCATTATCGACCAGGATCAGGCGATCGGCGGTCAGTTCGACCATGTGACGGTCATGGCTGATCATGATGACGGCACCGGAATATTCGTTCAACGCGCGGATCAGCGCCTCACGCGCATCGACATCGAGGTGGTTGGTCGGTTCGTCCAATATGAGCAGATGCGGTGCGTCGCGGGTGATGAGCGCCAATGCGAGCCGCGCGCGTTCGCCGCCGGACAGCTTCTCCACCTTTTGAGTCGCGCGGTTTCCCGAAAAACCGAACCGGCCCAACTGGCCGCGCACTGCGCCGGGCGTCTTGCCCTTCATGGTGCGGGTCATCAGTTCGAGCGGCGTATCGTCGCTCGCCAGTTCCTCCACCTGGTATTGCGTGAAATAACCGACTTTCATCTTGCCCGGTGCATTCACCGCACCTTCCATCGGTTCCAGCTGCGCGGCAAGAAGGCGCGCCAGCGTCGTTTTGCCGTTACCGTTGCGACCCAGCAGCGCAATTCGGTCATCCGCATCGATCCGCAGGCCCAACCGTTTCAGGATGGGCGTATCCTTCGCATAACCGACTGCGACATCTTCCGTCACGATCATCGGTGATTTCAGTTCGGAGGGATCGGGGAAGTCGAAACTGAGCGAGGGGTCTTCCATCAGGGCCGCGATCGGCTGCATCTTGGCGAGCATCTTCGCGCGCGATTGCGCCTGTTTGGCGGTGGAGGCGCGGGCGGAATTGCGATCGACATAATCCTGCAACCGGGCGCGCTGCGCGTCCTGATTGGCCTTGGCCGCCGCCGCCTGTGCCGCCCGTTCGGCCCGCTGACGTTCGAACGCGTCGTAGCCGCCGCTATACAGTTCGACCTGCCCGCCCTGTAGATGCAGAATATGGTCGACGACCTTGTTCAGCAAATCGCGTTCGTGACTGATGACGAGCAGCGTCGATGGGTAGGTCTTGAGAAAATTTTCCAGCCACAGCGTCGCTTCCAGATCGAGGTGGTTCGACGGTTCGTCCAGCAGCAGAATGTCGGGTTGCGAAAACAGCAGGGCACCCAGACCCACACGCATTTTCCAGCCGCCGGAAAAACTGTCGAGCGGCCGGGCCTGCATCGTGTCGTCGAACCCCAGACCGGTCAGAATCTTGGCGGCGCGAGCGGGTGCACTGTAGGCGTCGATCGCGATCAGGCGTTCGTGCACATCGCCCAGCCGCTCCATATCCGTGCAGTTCTCGGATTCTTCGAGCAGTGCGGTGCGTTCCGTATCGGCCGCCAGCACCGCCTCTTCCGGTGTCATCGTACCGGTCGGCGCTTCCTGCGCCATGTAGCCCAATCGACTACGGGATGGGCGTGTGATCTCGCCTTCGTCCGGTTCCAATTCGCCGATGATCGCTTTCATCAAGGTGGATTTGCCCGCCCCATTGCGCCCGATTAGTCCGACGCGAGCGTTCAAAGGAATGGAGGCACTCGCGCGCTGAAGAATAGGCTGCCCGCCAAGGCGCACCGTAAGACCGTCTATCTGAAGCATCGGCGGCGCATAGCAGCGGTTTGCGAAACGCCCAACTGGGACGTGCTATTTTCTCGCGATGGCCGGAAGCGAAAACGCAAACCGCCCCGAACCGTTGCGGGTTCGGGGCGGCCATAACAATCGCGTGACGAACGTATTTTAAGCGATTGTCAGAATGCGTAGTTTACTTTTACGGTCCGCTTACGGGCGCGCAGGCTGAAACCAATAGCGCCGAAGCCGATCAGCATCATCGCCCATGTCGCCGGTTCGGGAACGGCCGCCGCCACTTCCGAAATGACGAGCGTACCGCGATTGAGCGTAGGGCTGCCGGCAGTAAAGACCGGATTTTGCAGCGTTCCGCTGAAAATGGACGAAGGGCCACTGGCCGACACGTTGACGCGGTTCATACTCCCCGCGGGGCCAAGGACTTGGATCTTCGCGACGTTCCCACGACCGAA
>JBAUIN010000048.1:0-9959 GCA_049682975.1 Pontixanthobacter sp.
CTGAAGGGGGCGGATGGTGCGGTAAGCCTCGAACCGGCGGGCCAGCTGGAACTGTCCGGCGCACCGTTGGAAAATCTGCATGATACCTGCGCCGAAACGGGTCGCCACCTGGAACAGGTGAAGCAGATCGGCAAGGATTGCGGGATTGGTTTTCTGGGATTGGGCATGTGGCCCGACAAGACGCGCGCCGAACTGCCGATGATGCCCAAGGGGCGGTACGACATCATGCGGCGGCATATGCCGACCGTCGGCGATTTGGGCCTCGACATGATGCTGCGCACCTGCACGATTCAGGTCAATCTGGATTATTCATCCGAAGCGGACATGGCGAAGAAATTCCGCGTGGGGCTGGCGCTGCAACCGCTTGCCACGGCACTGTTCGCCAATTCGCCGTTTACCGAAGGCAAACCCAACGGTTATCTATCCTATCGCAGCCATATCTGGTCGGACACCGATCCACACCGCACCGGCATGTTGCCTTTCGTATTCGAAGACGGCTTCGGGTACGAACGCTGGACCGATTACATGCTCGACGTGCCGATGTATTTCATCTTCCGCGACGGGAAATATATCGATGCGGCGGGCCTGAACTTTCGCGATTTCCTGAACGGCGAACTGTCCGTGCTGCCCGGCGAAAAACCGCGGGAAAGCGATTGGTGGGACCATCTTTCTACTGCCTTCCCGGAAGTGCGCCTTAAAAGCTTCCTCGAAATGCGCGGGGCGGATGGCGGGCCATGGAGCCGCATTTGCGCGCTGCCCGCATTCTGGGTCGGGCTGTTATACGATCAAACCGCGCTGGATGCAGCATGGGATCTGGTCAAAGACTGGTCGATGGAAGAGCGCGAGGCGCTGCGCAACGCAGTACCGAAACACGCGCTCGATGCGGCGATACCCGGTGGCGGGACATTGCGCGATCTGGGTGTCGAAGTGTTGAAAATTGCCCGCGCGGGGCTTTCCGCACGCGCGCGACTGAACACCGGGGGCGATAATGAAACCGGCTTTCTGGAAACGCTGGACGAGATCGTTGCGAGCGGAAAGGTGCCGGCGCAACGCCTATTGGATCGTTACCACGCAGAGTGGAACGGCGATATCGACCGAATTTACAAATACAGTTTTTGAGTTCGCGCCAAAATCACCGGTACGCGTGGATCGTACCATCGTCATCCATGATATATAGCGTCTGGTTGGCAACGATCGGAGCCAATGATACCGGCGCTTTAAGGTCGGCATATAGGTTGGCGGCGCCTTCGCCGACGCTGATTTTCATAACCTGGCCGCGGGTACTGGCGACCCACAGATTGTTGCCTGCAAGGACGGGACCGGTCCAGAAAATCTGGCCTTCCTTGTCCTTTTCATTACGATAACGCTGCAATTGCGTGATCCAGCGGATCTTACCGGTCGAACGAGCGATCGCGAGCAGGCGGGCATCGTCGGTCAACGCGAAGATCCACTCGCCCGCGATCGCCGGGGTGGAGATACCCGCAACGCGAATTTCCCAGATACGCTGGCCGGTTACCAATTCATACGCCGCCATCCGGCCGCCCTGCCCCAAAGCATAAACGCGGCCCTGATCGATGATCGGGTCGGCGTCGATATCGTTGAGTGCACCAACTTCGGTCGAGATCGAGGTGCGCGCCAGCGCGTCGGACCACAAAGTGCGTCCATTCTCGTAACGATATGCGACCAATTCGCCCGAACTGTAACCCGCAACAACCGAACCTTGTCCCGCGGCGGGTGCGGCCACACCGAATACGCCCGCCTGCGAGGTCGATCCCGATTCCTGCCATTGCGATACGCCATCGGCGATATTGAGCGAATATATCTGATTATCCTGCGTCATGACGAACACGGAATTGAACGCGACGGTCGGCGATCCACGCAGCGGCCCCGCCGGTTTCACGCGCCAGATTTCCGCGCCCGTATCCGCGCTGAGTGCAGCAACTTCGCCTACGCCATTGGTCGCATAGACACGGCTACCATCGAAGGTCGCGCCACCGCCGAAGGCCGAAGCCTGCAACGAATCATCCACGCGCATCCGGTAGGTCCATACGCGCGCACCACTCTGCGCGTCGAACGCCTGCACGACGCCATCCGTACCCACGGCGAACAGCTTGCCGCCACCCACCACAGGCGCGGCGGCCAGGCGCCGCCGGTTGGACGAACCTTCGATCTGGGCGGACCAGACACGAGCGGGGTTGTCGGCCAGCGCGAGGTGACCGTTCGACTTGCTCGCGCTTCCGCCGGCCTGTGCCCATTCGGTGTTGGCGGTTGCGGTCGGGAGCGATACCGGCGTACCGGCCAATGCCGGATCCACCACCGCGCCGCTTTCGATCCGCGACAGGACCGGTTTGCGCTCCCCGATCGTCGGTGTGCTCTTGGGATCGTCGCTGCCGAACAGGCCGCCGCTGCATGCGGACAGACCGCCGACCAGCGTTGCGGCCAGAATGGCGCGGGTGGATAGGGTTTTGAAAGTACCGATCATCGGTCAGTCCGTCCTCGATATGAAATGGATCAGGCGTGAACGCGTCACTGTGCCGGTTGCTGCGGTGCCGGTTGCTGCTGGGTTTGTGGCGCGGATTGCGGTGCCGCTGGACGCGCATTTCCGCCGGCCTGTCCCGCCGCCGCTGCCTGCGCTTCGGCTTCTTCCAGCACCGCGTCGACATCCTCGATCGCATCGACGCCAAGGACGCCCGCCATGCGCCGCGCCCGCGATTGCAAACCAGCCGGTACATTGTCCGCATTGGCCATTTTTGCGAACATTTCGCCCGCCTGTTTGCGCTTGCCCTGTTCCAGATACGCCATGGCGACCATTTCGCCCGCACTGCCAAAATAGGGATTATCCGGCACGGCCAGCGCCTGCAACTTGGTGATGACATCCGCAGGCGTGCTGTCGTCGTAACCGGCCGCCACCGATCGGATAATAGCCAGATCGCGCAGGCTTTCGGGCGTTTCTGCATCATCCGCTACGCTCGCAAACAGGGCCGATGCCTGCGCATTGTCGCCCTTTTCCTGCGCGATGCCCGCTTGCAGCATCATGGCGATCGCCTTGCCGCCTTCCATGCCGCCATCCGCAATGGGTTGCAGCGTCGATTGCGCGGTATCGAGGTTGTTCGCTTCCATCTGATCGAGCGCGCTGACGATGGTTTCGGATTGCGCTTCCAATTCGCCCTCGTGCTGCGCATCCCAGTAGAGATAGCCCGCAAACGCGGCGAGGCCAAGGACGACGACTGCCAGGATCGGCTTTCCATACCGCGTCGCGACATCCGACATCTGATCCTTGCGCACCGCCTCGTCGACTTCGCGCGCCAGCACATCGTCGGACGCGGCAGAACGCTCGCGCCGTCTGTTTGCAGCGGAGTTCGCAGGAAGATTTTCGGGCGTCGGGGTTGGTGTTCGGGCCAAGTTCGGCGCTTTCCAATTGCAGGGTTTACAGGCTCGATCGCGTCTTTACCCGATGATTGCGGCGATGCAATTACAGTGTGCCCGCCTGTCCCCCAACCACTGAACCCAATATGAAGCGAGTTAGGCGTAATATCACGTTCGCGTTATTCGATACGCGCTAGAAAATCGTCGATCGCACGGATCGCTTCGGGCTCTTCCAGCAGCGGCGCATGGCCGACATCGGGAATGGTCGCGAGCGTTGCGTCGGGCAGGCGGCTCTGCATTTCGGCAATCGTTGTCGTGGAGAGAAGATCGGACAGGCCGCCGCGCACAAACAATACCGGTCGTCCGCCCAACGCCTCCAATGCGGGCCACAGATCGGGCGGCGCCGCGCCGTCGGTGGTGTTGAACGGATCCGCGATGCTCATATCGTAATCGAAACCGATACGGCCGTTCTGCTGCACGACCATATTGCGCTTCGCCATGGACAGCCAATCCTCGATTGCGAAGGTCGGATGCGCGGCGTTGTGAACCTCCTGCAACGCGCGCGCCGCATGCATCCACGATGGATAACTGCGGCCTTGCCCGACATAATCCTTGATCCTGTTCAGCCCCTCCGCATCGATTTCGGGACCGATATCGTTGAGTACTGCGCCGGCGATCCGGTCAGGGTCCATCGTCGCCAGCATCATGGTCATTAATCCGCCCAACGATGTGCCGATAGCCACGAAGCGATCGATCCCTTCCTGTTCCAGCAGTGCCTGCACATCCTGCACGTAGGCCAGCGGATTATAGGTGCTGGAATCGTCCGCATATTCGCTTTTGCCGCGCCCGCGCATTTCCGGCACCAGCACGCGCCATTCGCCGCGCAACCGATCCGCCAGTTTCGCAAAGTCGCGCGAATTACGCGTGAGGCCGTGCATGCAGATAATGGGAGGGCGCAGCTGCGCACGCTGCGATCCATCGGCGGAGTAATCGCGGAAATACAGCTTTAGGCCATCCGGGCTTTCCCAATGCCGATCGAGCCAGCCATTACCGTCGTCATCCTTATGCATGGTGAAACGCGTATCCTCGTAATCATTCGGCAAATGCAGTCGGTCCGGCAAAGCTTGCGCTTCGCCTGGTCGATGACCACTATCGCGGGATGCAGCGCGAACCGCAAGATACCGCTTACCGGCCCGACCCCGCCATCCTTCCATTGGCACGATGGTTGGGCGCGCCGGTTCAGCCTGCGCAATTCCCACAAACGCAGCTTCGGTTCCGAAACGACAAAGCCGCGAAGGAAGTCGGCCTGGCGGGTTTGAGCGATGCGGAATGGATCGCCCATTTCGGACGGTTCGAGCCGCTGGCCGACAATTTGCCCGAACCGCTGGCGCTGAAATATCACGGCCATCAATTCCACAATTACAATCCGGACATCGGCGATGGACGCGGTTTCCTATTCGCACAAATGCGCGACGATGCGGACCGGCTGCTCGATCTGGGCACGAAGGGGTCGGGGCAAACACCTTACAGCCGCGCGGGCGATGGCAGACTGACGTTGAAAGGCGCGGTGCGCGAATTGCTGGCGACCGAATTTCTGCAGGCCTTGGGTTGCAACACATCGCGAACATTCTCCATCATCGAAACCGGTGAGGAACTGATGCGCGGCGACGAACCCTCGCCCACGCGGTCCGCCGTTCTGATCCGCCTCAATCACGGTCATATTCGTATCGGCACGTTCCAGCGATTGCTCGCCATCGAACGCCCCGATGAAATGAAGCAATTGGTCGATTATTGCCTCACGCAATTTCCCGGACCCGAAATGCCGAAAGACGTACCGGGTCAGGGTGAACCAGCCGTTCGCCTGATGCATCATCTGGTCGAACGCATGGCCGATCTAGCGGCAAGTTACATGGTCGCCGGCTTCGTCCATGGCGTTCTCAACACCGACAATATGAATGTCAGCGGCGAAAGTTTCGATTACGGGCCGTGGCGCTGGCTACCCGAATGGAACCCTTCCTTCACCGCCGCCTATTTCGATCGGAACGGTTTATACGCTTTCGGTCGCCAGCCGGAGGCGATGCATTGGAATTGTGGGCAGTTCGCCGTCGCATTGCGCCTGATCGCCGATGCGCCGCCCTTGATCGCGGCGCTTGATCGGTATGGCCCGCTATATATGGACGCCATCGCGCGGCGCTGGTGCTGGCGGCTGGGTGTCGCGCAATCCACGCCGAAGCGCGACCCAGAACGCGATGGTGCTCTGATCGCGGCGAGCGAGCGGACCATGCGCGAAACAGGCGAAACGCCGGATGCATTCTTCTTCCGCCACCGCGCCGGACGCGGTGCGACCGGGGACATGGCCGAGGCTTTGTGCGGCTACGAGCCGGTCGCACCCGGTGCCCCCGGTCACGATTATTGGAACGCGCCAGAACCGCAGTCCATGCTGATCGAAGAGGTAGAAGACCTGTGGTCGCATATCGACGAGCGCGACGATTGGCAGCCGCTTTACGATAAGGTCGCGGCCCTGCGCATGGTCGGTGCCGCGCACGGCATGCCCCCATTTTTGGCAGGAACGGTTCCTACGCGCTCGCCCGATTGACCTTATGGACAGTCCGGCTAGAAGCGGCGCATATCGGCGCGGCCATCCAGCCGCCATCATACGAGGCGCGACGCCTGATACGATTAGAGGACCGTTCCCGTGCCCGATTCCGCACCATCGACGATAACCGATACCCAGATCGTTTCCCTTCAGCCCGCGACGGGCGAAGAATTGTGGCGCGGCGATATCGGGGATGTCGACGCGGCAGTTATCCGCGCGCGTAAGGCTTGGCCCAATTGGGCCGCAAAGCCGCTTGCCACCCGGATGGAATTGATGCGCCGTTTCGCCAATGAAGTGCGCAAGGTTTCCGATGCACTGGCGGAACTGATCGCGAAAGAGACCGGCAAACCGCTGTGGGAAGCGCGCACGGAGGTCGAGGCGGTCATCAACAAGGTCGAAATTTCGATCAACGCCTATGCCGAACGGACCGGGCATAAGCGGCTGGATAGCGCCTTGCAGGGCACCGCCGCCGTGCGCCACAAACCGCACGGCGTCATGGTGGTGCTCGGGCCGTATAATTTTCCCGCTCACCTTCCCAATGGTCATATCGTCCCCGCGCTGATCGCGGGCAACGTCGTCATTTTCAAACCCAGCGAGAAAACACCGGCGGTCGGCGAAATGCTGATCCGGTGCTTTATAGAGGCGGGCGTGCCGGAGGATGTCGCGCAATTCTTCATCGGCGGGCCGGAACAGGGCAAGACGCTGGTCGCACACCGTGGGATCGACGGGGTGCTGTTTACCGGATCGGCCCAGGCGGGCATTGCCATCAACAAACGGTTGGCGAGCAATCCAGGCAAGATCGTCGCGCTGGAAATGGGCGGCAACAATTCGATCGTAGTCATCGACACACCGAAAATCGACGATGCGGTCAATCTGATCGTGCAATCCGCATTCACGAGCGCGGGCCAACGCTGCACCGCCGCGCGGCGATTGATCGTGATCGAAAGCATGTACGATCCGATCGTCGATGCTTTGAAAACCTTGACGCAGCGGCTCATCGTGGACGAACCCTTCGCCGATCCCGCCCCTTTTATGGGGCCCGTGATCGATAACGATGCGGCCGAACAATTACTCGAAAGCTTCCTCTACTTCCTGTCCAATGGCGGCAAGGCGATTCGCCATATGAAACGGCCGAACGAAAATCTGCCCTTCCTGTCGCCTGCCATCATCGACACGACATCGATGGACGATCGACCGGATGTGGAACTGTTCGGGCCGTTGTTGCAGGTCATCAAAGTCGCGAATTTCGACGACGCGATCAAGGAAGCGAACCGCACCCGCTTCGGCCTAGCCGCGTCGCTGATCGGTGGCAGTCCGCAGGATTACAACCGGTTCTGGGCAAATATTCGCGCTGGTATCGTAAACTGGAACCGGCCTACCAATGGCGCATCGTCAAAGGCACCGTTCGGCGGTATCGGACTGTCGGGCAATCACCGCCCGGCGGCCTATTATGCGGCGGATTATTGCGCCTATCCGGTTGCCAGCACCGAATTGGAACAGCCCCGCGCAACTATCGGCGTCGGTCTGATGCAGAGTTGATGGACAGCCGCGCTTCAGAACGCCCATCTGAACCACACAGCAAAAACGCCCGAACGACAAATTAGTCGCTCGGGCGTTCCCCACGGTATTAAATAACCGCGCTGCGACTGTCGGTGGAAACAGCCGAAGGTCGTTTGTTAGGGGTTAGCGGCAGCGAGAGTTGCTGCGATCGATGGTACGTCCCAGAATGGCACCGCCGGCGGCACCCAGAATGGCGCCTAAGGTACGGTCGCCACGTCCAGCCAATTCATTGCCGATCAGACCGCCGACCGCGCCGCCGATCAACAGACCGGTCGTGCCGTCTTCCTTGCGGCAGCGATACCGACCGTCACGATCGCGCCAGATGCGGGTGTCGCGGTAAACTGGTTCGTCATAATAACGGCCCCGCCGCGAATAACGGCGGTCGTCATCATCATCATATCGGTCGTAGCGGTGCGAGTGGCGGCGCTTGCGACGATGCTCTACATTTACGTCGGTTTCGAAAACGCTGGGAACCGTGTGCGCGGCGACTGTGCTTACGTCGATGATCTGTTGCGTCGGCGCCTCAAAGTCGGCAGCGATGGCGGGAGTTGCAAAGGCCAGGCCCGGAACGGCAAAGGCAATGGCGGCGGTTTTCATGGCAGGCAGTTTCATGCTAAATCCTTTCGCGGTCGGTTTGGTCGGGCGTTCCATCCACCTGTTCTCGTCCGGCGCATTCATATATGGCGGCACTTTCCTGAACAGTTTGCAACCACGATGTCAGAAAATGCAGTTTGCGACGAACCGAGTGGATTTCATCGATGAGTGGAATTTGGGCATGTCGGCGACATCTTGTCGGCATCGGTTGCCCCTGCCCCGGCGTCCGCGTAGGGGCCGATGGTGACCAGCACCCCTGAAACGCCGCGGCCATCGGGCCTGCCCGCCGCGCTCGGTGCCTACATTATCTGGGGTTTGCTGCCGTTATATTTGATATTGGTGAAGGCTGTGCCGCCGTTCGAATTCGTCGCCTGGCGGATCGTTTGGACTTTGCCCTTCTGCCTCGTCATCGTCGCATATCGCAAACAGGCGGCGGAAGTTGTTGCCGCCTTGCGCGACCGCAAGGTGCTGACGATCCTATGCATCAGCGCGGTTTTGATCGCGATCAACTGGTTCGTCTATGTTTGGGCAATTCAGAACAGCCATATCTACGCTGCTAGTCTAGGCTATTACATCAACCCGATCCTGAACGTGTTGCTAGGCACACTGGTCCTGAAAGAACGACTCAGCCGCTGGCAGTGGCTGGCGGTCGCGCTGGCCGCAGCAGGCGTGGCCATTCTGTCGGCCGGGGCATTGACCACTTTGTGGATCAGCCTGACCCTGGCGTTCAGTTTCGGCACCTACGGCCTGCTCCGCAAACGGGTGGCAGTGGGATCGCTGCCGGGTCTGACGATCGAATCGGCACTGCTCATCCCGCTCGCGATCGCCATCGTGGTGTATTACGCCGGATTGCCCGCGGGATCGGGCTTCACCGTCAGCGTATCGCTGAGCCTATCGATCATGCTGGGCGGCGTGCTGACTGCCGTACCATTGCTGTTCTTCGCTGTGGCGGCGCGCAGAATGGCCTATTCGACATTGGGCTTCATTCAGTTTCTAGCGCCGACGATTGTCTTCCTGCTCGGCCTGTTCGTGTTTCGCGAAGAATTGCAGCCGGTGCAGCTTGCGTGTTTCGCGCTTATCTGGACGGCGCTGATCATATTCATGTCAGACATGTGGAGTCGTTCGCGCGCACCCGCACCCGCCCGCAACTAAGCATCAGATCAGCTTCCATCCCAATGTCGCGCTTGCATGAAACGGCACGATCGGCGCATCGTCTCCCGGCACGGTTTCCGGGATGGATATCTGCGTTTTCTCCAGCGTGATGACGCTTTCATTTACCGGCAGCCTATAAAAGCGCGGTCCGTTGAGCGATGCAAACGCCTCGAACCGGTCGAGCGCGCCCTCTTCCTCGAACACGGTGGCATAGCTTTCCAGCGCGAAAGGCGCATTGAAAATACCCGCACAACCACAAGACGATTCCTTCGCATCCCGCGCGTGCGGCGCGCTGTCGGTGCCCAGAAAATATTGCGCCGAACCGGAAGTCGCGGCTTTACGCAAAGCCAACCGATGCTCCTCCCGCTTCGCCACGGGCAGGCAATAAGCATGCGGGCGAATACCGCCAACCAGCATGGCGTTCCGGTTGATATGCAAATGTTGCGGGGTGATCGTCGCCGCGACATTCGGCCCGGCTTGATCGACGAAAGCGACCGCGTCGCGCGTGGTGATATGTTCGAACACGATCTTCAGCTGCGCAAAATCCGCGACGATCCGGCGCAAGCTGCGATCGATGAACGCCCGCTCGCGATCGAAGATGTCCACATCGTCATCGGTAACTTCGCCGTGGATCAACAGCGGCATGCCGATGTCCTGCATTCTGGCCAGTACCGAATCCAGATTTGCAATA
>JBAUIN010000049.1:0-3818 GCA_049682975.1 Pontixanthobacter sp.
AGCGGCCGTGTGTCGAAAAAGATCGCATGGGGCTGGTTGCTGGCTCTGTGTGCCCTGGGCCTGCTGGTCCTGCTGCAGCTTCGGTGGGAAGCGCAGTCGATTGCGCTTGCCAGTATCGCGCTGGTTGCGGCCTATCCGTTCATGAAACGGATCACCTGGTGGCCGCAGGTCTGGCTCGGCCTCGTGTTCGGCTGGGGCGCGCTCGTCGGATGGTTCGCGATCCGGTCCGACCATCTCGATGCGCTCGCTGCGCTTTATGTGGGTACCGCACTGTGGGTGATCGGATACGACACGATCTACGCCTTGCAGGATCGGGAGGACGACGCGCTGGTCGGCATCAAATCCTCCGCTTTGCGGTTGGGGGAGAATGTTACGGCGGGCGTTGGGCTGTTCTATCTTACGGCGGTGGGTTTGTGGGGGCTGGCATTCTGGCTGTTGCGGGCGGACTGGATGGCATTGCTCACGCTCCTGCCTGTTGCCGCCCATCTGTGCTGGCAGGTCGCGACGCTGGATGTGAATGATGCGGATAACCCATTGGCCCGGTTTCGTGCCAATCGCTGGGCGGGCGGATTGATGGCGGCGGCCTGTTTCGTCGTCGGCAACGCCGGCGGCTGACGGGCGAATAGCGTTCGAAATAAATGCGCAGGCCGCATTAACCCAGCTGCAACCATCTTTGCGAACGGCCTGCGCAGATTTTACCTGTAACGCCGCCAGTATGGACAAGTCTTCGTACAGTTTCGCACCGAAATGCCTTGTCGCTGCCCTGGTGTGCAGCGCTATTGCCCCCGCGGCTGGTGCGCAGGAAAGCACCGATGGCGCGTCCGCCGCTGCGATTGTGGAGCCGTTGCAGATTACCAAAACCGCCGATCTCGATTTCGGCACGTTGGTTCCGAACGGGACAGGTTTCGGAAGGGTTCGCATCCATGCACGTACCGGTGCCCGTCGGACGAATGCGAATGTCACGGCGATGGGGACCGACGGATTTCAGCGCGCGCAGTTCGAATTGACGGGCCAGCCGCGAACGATGATCAGCCTGACCACATCCAGCCCGGTCATCACACTGACTGGTCCAGGCGTGGCGATGCGGATGGATCGGATGAAGGTGAACCGTAACAACGGCGGACAACGCAATCTGCCGCAAACCTTCCGCCTGGGACGTACCGGCACGATCAATATCGGGTTCGGTGGCCGGCTACGCGTTGCGAGCGATCAGGCGCCCGGCAAATATAGCGGTACGTTCGATCTCATCGCGACCTATCAATAGCGTCAGTTCGTTTCCGGACCCAGCGCCGGATCCAGATCGCGTGGGCGCTTGAAATGCACCAGCCTGCCGCAATCGGCGGCGAGATCGGTCCAGTCGTCTATGTCCAGTTCGAAAACAGCGAAACTGGCGGTCGGGTATTTGGTCGCGGCCGCATCGAACAGCGAGTTCTCCTTGTTCGGCGCGACCAATGCGAACAACATTTCCTGCAATCCGGGGTTATGCCCGGCGACCAGTACTGAACCGGCGCCGTCCGCATGCCCCTGAACGACTTCGATAATCGTATCGACGCTGGCGAGATAGAGCCGTTTGTCGCTGATCGGCTCCACATCCGGCAGTGCAGCTTCGAGCGTTTGCTGGACCCGTGCGGCGGAACTGGCGATCAGCCGGTCGAATGCGATGCCGTGTTCCCGAATATGCCGCCCGATCAACTGCGCGCCCCGGCGTCCACGATCGTTCAACCCCCGATCGAAATCGCGGGTGCCCATATCGTCCCATTCGGATTTCGCATGGCGTAACAGAGCCAGGGTCTTCATGTGCAGGGCGCTTTCAAAACGAAATGTGATCCTCGTCCAGATCGAGTGATGCTTCGGATGCTGGTGTGTCATGCGAAACACCGTTCGCGACCCTTTGTAAAGCCTCCTCCAGCGTCAGGCGTATGACAGGCGTTCCGGCGGGGAAGGCGGAGAGAAGGCGGCTGGGGAATGCCGCCGACAGAACCACGAAATGCCCCCGATCCTCGCGCGTACGGATGAGCCGCCCGAATGCCTGCGCCAGCCGTGCGCGGATGATCCGATCGTCATAGGCGCTGCCGGTTTTGCCCGCTCC
This sequence comes from Pontixanthobacter sp., assembly GCA_049682975.1. Classification (GTDB taxonomy): domain Bacteria; phylum Pseudomonadota; class Alphaproteobacteria; order Sphingomonadales; family Sphingomonadaceae; genus Pontixanthobacter. Next base: position 2,090 of record JBAUIN010000049.1, read on the forward strand.
TTCGTCGCTTGCGGCAGCGCGGCGGGCGCGGTGGAGGATGTTCGGCTTGGGCCACGGCACCGCCTCCATCACTACGCAGCGCAGCGATTCGCCGGCGACGTCCACACCGTCGCGCAAAGCATCCGTGCCCAATAGCGAAGCCTTGGGATCGTCGCGAAAAATATCGACCAGCGTGCCCGTGTCGATCGGATCGACATGCTGCGCGAAGAGCGGCAAGCCTGCACGCGCCAGCCGATCCGCGATCCGCCCGTAAACCACGCGCAGCCGCCGGATCGCCGTAAATAGCCCCAACACGCCGCCGCCCGCTGCCTCTATCAGCCGGGCATAGGCGCCGGCGAGGGCGGAAAGATCGCCGCGCTTGATGTCGGTCACGATCAACACTTCGGCCCGGTTGGCGTAATCGAAGGGGCTTTCCGCCGCCGATATTTGCGGGACCACGTCGATATGGGGCACGCCGCTGCTTTGGATGGCCTGATCCCAATCTTCGCCCGTCGCGTTGCGGTCCGTCAGGGTGGCGGAGGTCAGCATGACGCCGTGCGATGGTTCCAGCACGACTCTGGCAAAAGGCTTCATCGGGTCGAGCCAGCGGCGATGAATGCCAATATCGAATTCACGAGCGTCGGAACGATCGACCGCCAGCCAATCGACGAATTCCGGCTGCCCCGGTCCGCCCATACGGTCCAGCAACGCTTCCCACGCGGCGATGAGATCGATCCGCCAGGCAAGCGAATGGCGCGCACCTTCGATCCGCGCGCGGCCCTGCGTGTCGAGCCAGTCGGGCGCATCCTCGATCACCGCTTCCAGCCGCATACCCAGCTTGACCAAAGGCGTGCGGATCGCGGCGAGAGCGACCTGCGCCGCACCCGCCCGTTCGACCAGATCGCCGGGCAATTGCGCCGCCTCCGTCTCGATACCGTAACCCGCTTCCTGCCCGCCGCTTTCGTCGCGCGCATAGGTGACCGCGCGCACGCTGGCGAAAAGTTCTTCCAGTGGTCCGTAGGCGGCGTTTTCATTCAGCCGTTGCAACCAACCGTCGGACGGGAGGGACAAGGCCGCAGTCGTGGCTGCGTCGATCGCTTCGCTGCCCGCCTCGTCATAGCTGGCGACGTCGGCCAGCCGCGCGGTCAGGCCCCGGCGGCGGCCCTTCGCATTGCGTTCGGGGCCGACGATCCAGCGCCGTAATTCGATGGCTTCCTGCCCTGTCAGCGCGGCGGCGAAGGTGCTGTCGGCGGCTTGAAAGACGTGATGCCCTTCGTCGAAGATAATGCGCGTCGGGCGCTGCGCATGATCGCGCCCTCGTGCGGCATTTATCATTACCAATGCGTGATTGGCGATGACCAGATCGGCCTGGGCGGAAGCGCGGGCGGCGCGTTCGATGAAGCATTTGCGGTAATGCGGGCAACCTGCATACACGCATTCGCCGCGCTGATCGGTTAGTGCCGTAATGCCGCGTTTGCGAAACAGCGTGCCAAGCCAACCGGGTAAATCGCCGCCGACCATATCGCCATCGCGCGAAAAGGCGGCCCAGCGTGCGACCAGTTGCGCCAGAATGGCGGAGCGTCCGCCGAAGCCGCCTTGCATCGCGTCTTCCAGATTGAGCAGACACAGGTAATTTTCGCGCCCCTTGCGAATGACGACCGGCTGCGACCCATCGGCGCGTCGTTCAGGCCAAGCGCGCGCGCTTTCGGTGCGCAGTTGGCGTTGCAAATTCTTGGTGAAGGTGGACACC
>JBAUIN010000050.1:0-6918 GCA_049682975.1 Pontixanthobacter sp.
CTGTTGCTTCGTAAAGAATTTCGACGTTATCCAGCATACCAACGAAGCGGCAGATGGTTCCCAACCTTTGTTTCTTCGGATGCGGATAGGACGGAATTCGGGGTCTGCCCGCATTTTACAACAGGGATCCTCCCGGCTTTTGCCGGAATAAAAAGGACGCAATGTGGTCGTAAAAACTTTCAAACGCAGCCTGGCTGCTCTTTCACTTTCCGTGTTCGGCGCGCTTTCGATTGCTGCCGCACCGGCAGTCGCGCAGACCTCTGCGGTCACCGCCGAGATCGCTACGCCGGTCGCGGATTTGAACGCGGGTTTGCTGGATGCCAATTCGAACGGTCTGGAGCGCGGCGATGCGCAATTCTCTTCGCTGTTCGCGGATTTGCAGGCTCTGGAAGGCAATAGCGCCGCCGTCGCCAATCCCATCGCAACCGTTTCCATCCCATCGCGCATGCCGCTCGACAACGCTGCACTGACCAGCGATTACGGCATGCGGACGCATCCCGTAACCGGTGGACGGCGCGCACATAAAGGCGTCGATCTGGCTGCCGCAACCGGCACACCGATCTACGCCACTGCCGATGGCATCGTCAGCAAGGCATCGCGTTTCAGCAGTTACGGTCTGTATGTCTCGATCGAACACGGGGCCGAATTGCAGACCCGTTTCGCCCACATGTCGCGCATTGCCGTTAAGAACGGCGCGCGTGTAAAGAAAGGCGACATTATCGGTTACGTCGGTTCCACCGGCCGTTCGACCGGACCGCATCTTCATTACGAAGTCCGTATCGGCGGCAAAGCGGTCAATCCCATCCCTTACATGGTCGAATCCGAGGCGCAGCAGGCCTACAGGCTGGCCACCGGCGACAAGAATGCCGCACGCGGCGGCAATTGATCGCGTCGGATTGCGCCAATAATCGGAATTAAAAAAGGCCGCGATGGATGTCGCGGCCTTTTTTGTATGTCGAATTTCCTTGCCGCGTATCGCTGCGTTCATAAGGTGGGCGGTGGAGAGGAATTCATATGCATCCCATCAATTTTGCACAGAGCAAACCGGATCATCCGGCTGTCATCATGGCCGGTAGCGGTGAGACGGTCACCTATCGCGAGCTGAACCAGGCCGCGAACCGCATCGCGCATTGGTTTCGCGATGAAGGTTTGAATGCAGGCGACGCTTTCGGCATTTTGATGGAGAACAATGCCCGCTATCACGAGGTGATCTGGGCATCGCAGCGGGCGGGGCTGGTTCTGGTCCCGATCTCGACCCATCTGACCGCCAGCGAAGTTGCCTATATTCTGGATGATAGCGACGCGAAGCTGCTGGTTTCTTCGCGGCAATTCGATGCGATCCTGCAAGAGCTGCCAGGCGAAGGGGCGCAGATGCCCACGCTGATTTTCGGCGGCAATGCCGAGGCGGCACTGGCCACGATGCCCGAAGACCCCATCGCCGATGCATCGGTCGGGCGCGTCATGCTGTACAGTTCCGGCACGACCGGACGACCCAAGGGTATTCTGCCTGCACCGCCCGAAGACCCGGCGATCGACGCTGCGACGCCGCTGATGGGCCTGGCGACTTTGGGCTTCCAGATCGCGGGCGATGGTAGTGCGATCTACCTGTCGCCTGCGCCCCTATATCACGCAGCGCCCCTGGGTTGGACGACCACCATTCACCGATTGGGTGGAACGGTCGTCGTGATGGAAAAATTCGATCCCGAAGGGGCATTGGCCGCGATTGAGAAATATGGCGTGACCGACAGTCAATGGGTGCCGACGCATTTCGTCCGCATGCTGAAACTGCCCGAAGAAACGCGGACGAAATACGATCTGTCCACCCACCAGCATGCGATCCATGCCGCTGCGCCTTGCCCCGCCGCGATCAAGGAGGCGATGATCGAATGGTGGGGGCCGATCCTTTACGAATATTACGCGGGTAGCGAGGGTAATGGCATGACCATGATCGGCAGCCCGGACTGGCTGACACATCGCGGATCGGTCGGGCGTGCGATCCTGGGCACCATTCATATATGCGACGATGACGGTGGCGAAGTCGCCGTGGGCGAGGAAGGCGCGATTTTCTTCGAAAGCCCCTATCCTTTCCAATATCATAAGGATCGCGCGAAAACGAAGGATGCCACCCATTCGCAAGGCTGGACGACACTGGGCGATATCGGGCGACTGGACGAGGATGGTTTTCTCTATTTGACCGACCGCCGGTCCAATATGATCATATCGGGCGGCGTGAATATCTATCCGCAAGAGGTTGAGAACCTGCTGGTCGGGCATGATAAGGTGATGGATGCGGCCGTCATCGGTGCCCCGTGCGCTGATATGGGCGAGAAAGTTGTTGCCATCGTGCAGCCTGTGTCGATGGAGGATGCCGGCGAAACACTCGAACTGGAGCTTACGGAGTATCTGACCCGGAAGCTCGCGCGCCTGAAACTGCCCCGCATGTTCGATTTCCGCCCCGATCTTCCGCGCGAGGCGAACGGCAAATTGTACAAGCGCAAATTGAAGGAAGAATTCATCCGAGCCGCCGATACACCGGCATGACCGCCGCTTTCGATTTCTCCGGCAAACGCGCGCTCGTAGTCGGCGGTTCGAGCGGTATCGGCAACGGTATCGCCCGCGCATTTCAGGCAAGCGGCGCAGAAGTGACGGTCTGGGGCACCCGGCCGTCGGCGGCGGATTACGATGCGGCAGCTTTGGACGGTTTCGATTACGCGCAAGTCGATATGGCGGACCGGGAGGCAATCGACGGCGCGCATTTACCTGACCCGCTCGACATCGTGGTCCTCAGCCAAGGGCAGGTTAAATATAGCGGGCAGGAGTTCGAACCCGAAGGCTGGGACGAAGTAGTCGGCGTCAATCTGACATCGGTTATGGATGTGGCGCGCCGGGTGAAACCTTTGCTGGAACGGCGCGAGGAATCCTCCCTCATTACGATCAGCTCGGTATCCGCCTACGCCGCGGCTTATGGGAATCCGGCTTACGGCGCGAGCAAGGCGGGCGTCGTGGCGTTGACGCGGGCGCTGGCCGTCGCATGGGCGCGCGACGGCATAAGGGTGAACGGCATCGCACCGGGCTTCGTGCGGACCAAGATGACCGATGTGACGTTCGATGGCGGCAAGCGGGAAAAGGCCGCATTGCAAAGCATACCGTTGGGCCGGACAGGCGCGCCGGAAGAGCTGGCTAATGCCGCCTTGTTCCTCGCATCGCCGATGGCCAGTTACATTCTGGGTCAGACCATCGCGGTCGATGGCGGTTTGATGCTGACCTGACCGGTTTTCAGCCGATCAGACGCTGGACCATCGCGCGGACATCGGCGCCCATATCCTCGCGTTCCAGCGCCAACGCCACTGTCGCCTCGACGAAGCCCAGCTTGCTGCCGCAATCGAACCGGCGGCCTTCGAAGGTTACCGCATTGAAGGGCTGATCGCCGATCATCCGCGCCATAGCGTCTGTCAGCTGGATCTCGCCGCCCGCGCCTTTGCCCTGCGTTTCCAGGGTCCGCATCACTTCGGGTTGCAGGATGTAGCGGCCCGACACGATCTTGTTCGACGGCGCTTCATCCACGCTCGGCTTTTCCACCAATCCATTCACTTCGGTCAGCGATCCGTCGACCGCGCCGGGATCGATCACGCCGTAGCTGGAGACTTCGTCGCGCGGCACCTCCAGCACGCTGATAAGATTGCCGCCAACCTTATTATAGGCGTCGACCATCTGTTTCATGCAGCCGGTTCCGCCGCCTGCCCCCTCTTTCTTGGCATGCGCAACCATCAATTCGTCGGGCAGCAGGATGGCAAAGGGATCGTCGCCCACGATGGCCCGCGCGCACCAGATCGCATGGCCTAGACCCAACGGCACCTGCTGGCGCGCGGTGATGATTTCGCCCGGTGTGAAGCGGCTGGAATCGAGCACGCTCATATCCTTGCCGCGTTCCTCCATCGTCGTTTCCAGTTCGAACGCGACGTCGAAATGTTCGACGATCGCGGTCTTGCCGCGCCCGGTGACGAAGATCATCTGTTCGATTCCGGCTTCGCGCGCTTCGTCCACCGCATATTGGATTAGCGGGCGGTCGACGATCGGCAGCAATTCCTTGGGAATCGCTTTGGTCGCGGGGAGAAACCGCGTGCCCAGTCCGGCAACGGGAAAAACGGCTTTTTTGATGGGTTTGTGTGTGCTCATGGCACCGGCGATAAAGCCAGCGAGGAAGCAAGGTCAACCAATCAATCGGAGTGTCCCGAACCGGTGCGCTTGATCGAAAGGTCATTGTGGCTAAACCGCTGCGATGGACAAGATCATCATCAGGGGCGGACAGCGCCTTTCCGGCAGCATTCCCATCTCCGGCGCGAAAAATTCCGCACTGACCCTGATTCCCTGCGCACTGCTTACCGAAGAACCGGTGACACTGCGCAATCTGCCGCGGCTGGCCGATATCGACGGGTTCCAGCATCTGATGGGCCAGTTCGGCACATCCATCGGCATTCGCGGCAAACGGCCGGAGGAATTCGGCCGCGTCGTCACGTTCGAGGCGGCGCATCTGACCTCCACCGTCGCGCCATACGATCTGGTGCGCAAGATGCGCGCGTCCATCCTCGTACTCGGCCCGATGCTGGCGCGGGCGGGGGAGGCCACCGTGTCGCTGCCCGGTGGCTGTGCGATCGGCAACCGCCCGATCGACCTGCATTTGAAAGCGATGGAGGCCATGGGGGCGGAAATCGAACTGGCGCAGGGTTATGTCCGCGCGCATGCCCCCGATGGTGGGTTGCCCGGCGGCGATTTCGATTTCCCAGTAGTGTCGGTCGGCGCGACGGAGAACGCGCTGATGACGGCGGTCCTCGCGAACGGAACCACGCGCCTGACCAACGCCGCGCGGGAGCCGGAGATCGTCGATCTGTGCGGCCTGCTGGCGGCGATGGGCGCGGAGATCGAGGGGATCGGCACCTCCGATCTGACCATTCACGGACGGCGCAAATTGAACGGCGCGACCTACAAGGTGATGCCGGACAGGATCGAGGCGGGCTCCTACGCCTGCGCCGCCGCGATCACCGGAGGCGAGGTTCGACTGGATGGAGCGGAGGCGAGTGATATGAACTCCACCCTGCAGGCATTGAAGAACATCGGCGTCGAGGTGGAGAGCGACAAGGAGGGCATATCGATCGCCGCCAACGGCACATTGAAGGCCGTGGATCTGACGACTGCCCCATTCCCCGGCCTCGCTACCGATATGCAGGCGCAATTGATGGCGCTTCTATGCGTGGCGGAAGGAACCAGCGTGCTGAAGGAAACGATCTTCGAAAACCGGTTCATGCATGTACCCGAACTCAGCCGGATGGGCGCGAATATCGAAACGAACGGGCGCAGCGCGGTGGTGCGCGGGGTCGATCAATTGACCGGCGCCGAAGTGATGGCGACCGATCTGCGCGCATCGATGAGCCTCGTCATCGCCGGGCTGGCCGCGAAAGGCGAAACGCAGGTCCGCCGCCTCTACCACCTCGATCGCGGTTACGAACGGCTGGAAGAAAAGCTGCAACTCGTTGGCGCCGATATCGAACGGGTGGGCGAGGAATAGGTCCGGCTCACGCGCGCGTAACCAGCCAGATACGGATCGCCCCGGCCAGGCCCGGCGGGGTTTTGGATTTGATCCGCTCCGCATCGATACGCGCGACCAGCGCATTGATCGCAACCCGTTCCGCCTCCGCCGCATCGCGCAGCATGTCCCAGAATATCGGTTCCAGACTGATCGACGTTTTGTGCCCCGCGATCTGGACACTGCGTTTGACGGGAGGGTGATAGGGAATGTCGATCCGGGCCAACTTCATAGGGGCATATCGCTTTACGTTTGGGTGACGAAGGCGACACCGTGTCGCCCCGGTCATTTGTCATTAAGCCTTTGTACCGAAAGACTTTTGGGGTCGATCCGGGCGGGTGACGGTTCCAGGCCCCCCCCCGGGGGGGGGGGTGTCACCGAAGCAGCACGATCGTTTTCATGCGGAAGCCATCATAAGCCTTCCCGCGCGCTGTAGGAAAGCGCTACGCCGACCGACAGCGTCGAACCCCAAATTTTTTGGGGTGGTTGCGAAAATAGTCGCTCTCTAACCTGCGTCATCGAGGCAATACGGGATTTGGCGTGAATATGTCGCATGGGTATCAAGCGCTGACCGAGAAGGAGAAGCAGACGCTTCGCCTGATCCTGCGCGGACATGATGCCAAATCGATGGCGCGCAAATTGGATATTTCGGTTCATACGGTCAACGAACGCCTGCGCCACGCGCGTCGCAAGCTGGACGTATCGAGCAGTCGGGGCGCAGCACGTATGTTATTGGCGAAGGAGGGGGCGGCGGATGGCATCGAAGACCCCCAATCTTATGTACCCGAAGAATTGGGGGATGCCCCGGCAGGTGTTTGCGATGAATACAGCAATGTGCCGAATGTCGGCCAGCGCGGGCGGCAACGCCCCGTATTGATCATTGGAGGAATTGCCATTATGTCCATCATAGCTGCTTCGCTCGCCCTCGTGCTCGCTCCCACGCTCACAACGTACGATCCCGTATCCCCCCCGGAACTGGCCTCGACCACCGAAGCCGTTACGGAGATCGAAATCGAAAATACCGCGCGCGAATGGATTGCTTTGGTGGATGCCGCGAATTGGGAGGAGAGCTGGACCGAAGCAGGCTCGACCTTCCGTGCGCCCAATACGCTGGAAAGCTGGACCGATATATCCGAAGCCGTGCGCACACCTTTGGGCGATGTGCTGTCACGCGAAACCGGCAACCAGGTCGACGTTCCCGCCCCGCCCACGGGCTACCGCGTCATCCAATTCCGCACGTCTTTCGCCAACAAGACCGCCGCTATTGAAACCGTATCGCTGGAACGCGAGAACGGCGAATGGCGGGTGGTCGGATATTATATCGCATGACGCATGCG
>JBAUIN010000051.1:0-4685 GCA_049682975.1 Pontixanthobacter sp.
GTTACGATGCCTGAGGGTATTCTCTTCGTAACTTACCCGACGCTGCGGTCAGGACGCGCCGAAGATACCCGGCTTGACCAGATCCTCGCTTGGGCGGCTGCGGAATTTGATGGCGTGATTGCCTTTGACGAGGCGCATGCCATGGCAAACGCCCTCGGCTCATCGAGCACGCGCGGTAAGCTCAAGGGCTCAGAGCAGGGTATGGCGGGCCTCCGGATACAAAACAATTTGCCGCGCGCCCGCATTCTCTATGCCTCGGCCACCGGTGCATCGGATATCGCCAATCTTGGTTACACCGCCCGGCTTGGCTTGTGGGGACCGGAAACCGCATTCCCGACTCACGAGGCGTTCATTACCGACATCCGGGCCGGCGGGGTCGCAGCGATGGAGCTCGTCGCACGCGATCTCAAGGCCCAGGGCCTCTATCTTTCCCGCGCGCTGTCCTTCGCCGGGGTCGAGTACGATATTCTCGAGCACAAGCTGACCGAAGCGCAGGTGCGGATCTATGACGCCTATGCAGAGGCCTGGGCAATCATTCACCGCAACCTCGAAGCGGCGCTCGAGGCAACGCGGGTGGTCGAGGAGGACAGCGGCGATACGCTGAACCGCAACGCAAAATCTGCTGCACTTTCGATATTTGAAGGCACCAAGCAGCGCTTCTTTGCGCAGCTCCTGCTTTCAATGAAACTGCCGAGCCTTATCCCGGCCATGGAAGAAGCGCTTGGCGAGGAGAATTCGGTGGTCGTGCAGCTGGTTTCAACGTCAGAGGCCATGCTTGACCGGCGTCTCGCCGACCTTTCTGACGACGAACGCGAAGCGCTCGATATCGATTTGTCCCCGCGTGAATATGTCTAATGCTGAGCTCAACATTAGACGTATTCTTTGCAGTCGCAGTTTATGTCGAGCGTCGCAGTCGGAGGCGCGGGATTGCGTCAGTTCGTCATGATTTTACTCCAGATAATTACCGGTCCTTCGACCTCAACATGTCGAAGGAACCACCATGCCAACAAGATCATTTGTGTCGTTTCAGCCTGCACCAAGCAGGGTTGGAGAGCCGCCCAGTACTAACGCCCTATTCAGTGCATTCCTCTCCTCTCTGTCGGTTGAAGAGGGAACAGCCTGTGCGGTCCTGTACAGCGCAGCGATCCGCCATTTTCTGTGTTGGCTGGGACTACGCGGGATTGCGCTCGGGACGGTTGATGATCGCATCGTGCGCCGTTTTGAGCAGCATCGATGCCGGTGCCCAAGGTATTCAGCGCAAGCGACAGCCTACAAGACCGATCTTGCGGCGCGTGTCAGGCGCTTTGTCCGGTTTCTCGAAGACCAGGGTTACATCGACGTAGCCGATGGGATTTACGATCTCGGGCGTCATCTTGCTGACTATTCGCATATGATCGATGGCCTCCAACTCGCGAAGGGGGTGGCGCAAGCCTACCGTTCAGAGGCGGAGCACTTCGCGGCCTGGCTGCGGGTATCGCGATGTCCATGGACCGATGTCGATGACACGGTCACCAAACAGTATGCCGATCACGATTGTCGGTGCCCGGTTTTCCGCAAGCGCGGCAAGCTGACCACTTCCGGCAGGAAGCGACGGCGGCGTTGCACACGGCACTTCGTTGAGTTTCTTCGTGATCGGCGCGCCATCGCTCCGGTCGCGGTGAAGGTGGTCGAAGATCCGCAGGTCGCGGCATATGTCGGTTGGCTCAGGCAGGATCGAGGCGTGACCGACGAGACGATCCGGCGATACCGGGCAGAGATTGAGCGGCTGATGCCCATGCTCGGCGCGCCGGCACAATGGGATGCTGCCACTCTGCGAGATGCGTTCGAGCGTCGCAGCAAGGAGATCCCGGGATCGGCTTCGCTGCTCGCCACGATCATGAGGAGCTATCTTCGGTTTCTTATTGGCCGAGGCCAATGCCGCCCAGCGCTGCTGCACGCAATGCCTTCCGTACGGAGATACCGGCTTTCGGCATTGCCGCGCTACATCGACCCGGCAACGATCGAGAGGATCATTGCAGCCTGCCCGACAGGTCGGCCGGTGGAAGTTCGGGATAAGGCGATCATTCTCCTGCTTGCCAGACTTGGCCTGCGAGCAGGAGATATTCGGGATATGCGTCTCGACGATATCGATTGGCGATCCGGCCATCTGAAGGTCAAGGGCAAGACGCGTCGACCGGATCGTTTGCCATTGCCACAGGGTGTTGGCGACGCGATCCTGGCATATCTTGCCGCGGCCCGCCCGACGGCCATCGAAGCGCACCTGTTCTTGCGTTCGCAAGCCCCGTTCCGGCCATTCAGTTCGTCAGCCGAGATCGCCGGCATCGTTGCACGCACACTCGAGCGCGGCGGGATCGAAGGTCTGCCGACCGGATCGCACATATTCCGGCATTCGCTTGCAACCAACATGCTGCGCTCTGGTGCAGGCCTGGAGTCCATCGGGACCATCCTGCGCCACAGCTCGACCGAGACCACCGCCATTTACGCCAAGACCGATCTGCCGATGCTCTTGAAGATCGCACAACCCTGGCCCGGAGACCTGTCATGATAAACGCACAGATTTCGCGGTACGTCGCTTTGCATCGCAGCCTCGGTCGCAAATTTTTCGAGCAGGAGCGCCTGCTTCGCAAGTTCGGCACCTACGCGACTGGCTTCGGAGACAGCCACACCCGTATCGACCGCATCTACGACTGGTGCCGAGCGACGACTTCGCAGAACACCGCGCGGACCGGCTTCACTTTCGTGCGCAACTTCTGCTTGTTTGCCCATGCCGAGGATCCAGCCAACCAGGTTCCGCCCGCCGGTGTGTTTGGCCGGGGGAAGCGTCCGCGACCAACGCCGCACATCATCCAACCGGAACAGGTCCGGGCGATCATGAAGGCGGCGCTCGATCTTCCGCCCAAGGGCATGATCAGTCCCTTCACCTATCATTACCTGTTCGGTCTGCTGGCGGCGACCGGTCTGAGGATTTCCGAAGCTCTAGCACTACAGTGCGACGATCTGGTCGAAGACGGTCTGATCGTCCGCGACGGCAAGTTCGGCAAGCAGCGCCTAATCGCCTTGCAGCCATCAATCCGTCAGGCTCTCGAGGCCTATCTCGCAACCCGGGCAAGGCTCGGTGCCACGGGCAACGATCTGTTCGTGACGATCCGGGGAAGAGCACCCCATAAGGTCCGCGCCCACGTCGTGTTCGTCAGGCTGGCGCGACAGCTCGGATATCGTGGACCAACCGGGACTGCAGGTATGCGGCTTCACGATTTGCGGCATACCTTCGCCGTACGCTCGCTCGAGTCCTGCTCGCCGGACCGGGACGCCGTGACGCATCACATGGCCGCGCTCAGTGTCTATCTCGGTCACACCTCGGTCGCCAACACCTACTGGTATCTCGAAGCCACGCCAGTGCTGCTGCGCGACATCGCTGCCGCGAGCGAGGATCTGTATCTGGGAGAAGCGGCATGACGGCGCTTGCTCCCCATCTCACAGCCTTCCTGCGCGAACATCTGCCGCGGGAACGCGCCGTAAGCCCGCATACGGTGAAGACCTATGCCAACTGCTTCGTCCTGCTGGTCCGGTTCGCATCCGATCGGCTGAAGCGTCGACCGACCGATCTCGAGATCGAGGATTTCGGCACCGACATGATCATGGCCTTTCTCGGCCATGTCGAGGTCGAGCGCGGCAGCTGTGTGCGGACCCGCAATGGCAGGCTCGCTGCGATCAGATCCTTCTTCCGGTACATCGAGTATCGGGTTCCGGCGTGTCTTGACCAGGCGCTTCGGGTTCGATCGATCCCCAGCAAGAAGGCAGATAAGACGCTGATCGATTATCTCGACCGGGCCGAGATCAAGGCATTACTCGACGCGCCCGATCCTCGGACACGGCTCGGTACGCGCGATCGCGCTATGCTGCACTTGACCTATGCAGCGGGGCTTCGGGTATCGGAACTCGTGTCGCTGCAACTGCGCGATTTCCCGGATCGATCGCTCTCGACGGTCCACATCATGGGTAAAGGCCGTCGCGAGCGGGTCTTGCCGCTATGGAAAGAGACCCAGTCCGCACTCCGCGCATGGCTTGTCATCCGTCCTGAGACTGAGGTCGCCGAGGTATTTCTCAACGCGAACGGGCAGCCCATCACCCGCGATGGCTTCGCATTCCGTCTCGCCAAACATGTCAACGCGGCAGCAAAGAAGCAGCCGTCGTTGCTGCGCAAACGAGTCACGCCGCATGTATTGCGTCATTCCTGCGCGATGCACACGCTCGCAGCGACAGGCGATATTCGCAAGGTCGCACTATGGCTTGGACATGCCAGCATCCAGAGCACCGAAACATATCTGCGCGCCGATTCAGAGGAGAAGCTGCGGATTTTGGCTGCGCATGGCGGGCCGGAAATCAGCCCTGGACGCTTCAAGCCGCCGTCAGACACTCTGATCGCCATGCTCAACGACGTCCGCAAGCGGGCATAGCCTTCGGCCACGCTGCCCCAACCGCACAATTATCTGGAGTAAAATCATGACGAACCGACGCAATCCCGCGCCTCCGGCTGCGACGCTCGACATAAACTGCGACTGCAAAGAATATGTCATCGACTATCTCGCCAAGAGCTTTCCCGTACGCCTAATGCAGGTCTTCACCGACGAGGACGGCAATCTGCGGTCAGAAGCGATGAGCGATGACGAGGGCAACCCCGTCAT
>JBAUIN010000052.1:0-12957 GCA_049682975.1 Pontixanthobacter sp.
ACGGCCGTTTTGCGCGCATCCATCATCGCGTCTTATCCAATAAATCGCGCGCAGCCGCCACGATCGTATCGGCGGACGGCATCGTGGCGGCATAGGCGGGGCCGGTGGGAATGAAACTGTCCTCCGCTGCGATGCGTGCATGGGGTAGGCCGGCGCGCTCGGTAAACAACGTCATCAGCGCCTCCGCCACACCGCCCGTCCGCCGCGTTTCATCCACGATCAAAACAGCGGTGCAACCTTCGCACGCCTGCAGCAACGCCATTTCGGGAAGCGGGGACAGCCAATTGAGGTCGATGACTCTTGCCGCTGTGCCATCATCGGCGAGCCGTTTTTGGGCCTGCAGGGATAGATAGGTGCCATTGCCGAATGTCACGATCGCCAGTTCCGTGCCGTCGCCGTGCTGGGTGAGTTGCCCCAATTCCAGCCGCTCTGCCGGGTCGGGATATCTCCGCAGCCATAGTCCGTCGCCCTTCTCGTGCAGGTCGCGCATTCCGTACAAGGCGATCGGTTCGAGGAATACGACGATGCGCTGTTCCTCACGCGCCAGTCGCACCGCTTCGCGCAGCATGCGCGCTGCGTTCGCGCCGTTGGAGGGGCAGGCGACGATGATGCCGGGCACGTCGCGAATGGCAGCAATGCTGTTGTCGTTGTGGAAATGACCGCCGAAACCCTTTTGATACCCCAATCCGGCAATGCGTACGACCATCGGATTGGTGTATTGACCGTTCGAGAAGAACGGCAGCGTCGCCGCCTCGCCGCGGATCTGGTCCTGCGCGTTGTGATAATAAGCGAGGAATTGAATTTCCGGGATAGGCAGAAACCCATTATGCGCCATCCCGATCGCAAGGCCCAGGATCGCTTGCTCATCCAGCAATGTGTCGATCACCCGCGCCCGGCCGAACCGCTTTTCCAGCTTCTGCGTCACACCATAAACGCCGCCCTTGCGCCCGATATCCTCACCCATCAGCGCGATCTCGCGATGTTCCAGCATGCAATCGGTCAGCGCCCAGTTGATAAGGCGTGACATGATCTGCGGTTCGCCCATTTGCCGACTGTCGCCGCCGAATATTGCGGTGCGGTCCGCCGGTTCGGGTCTGGGCACGGGCAGGTTGGCGCGCCTGGGCGGAACGATGCTGGCCATCACGGCGGGTGCATCGGTCAAGCGATCGCGTGTACAAATTTCATTGGCGATCCGCGCCACTCGTGCGGCGGTGTCATGGTAAATCGCCAATGCTCGATCGCGGTTCAGCACCCCGGCCTGTTCCAGTAGGCGGACCGAATGGAGGAGGGGATCGTTCGCCTCTTCCGCCTCCACTTCGGCTTTCGGCATGTAGGTCGTGGGCACATCCGCCCCTGCATGACCATATAAGCGGATCGTGCGAATATGTAGCACGGCGGGTTTGCGGCGACGCCGAACGAATTCCGCCGCTTCCTGCGCCGTGCGATAGGTATCGTACATATCGGTGCCGTCGCAGGCGAAATAGCGGATGCCGGGGCGGCTTTGCAAATTGGCCGCAACCCATCCGGTCGGCGTTTTGGTGGAAATGCCGATCCCGTTATCTTCGCAGACCCATAGAAGCGGCAGCGGTATATTCTGATACGCGGTCCAGCCTGATGTGTTGATCGCCCCCTGCGCCGTCGAATGGTTGAGCGAAGCGTCGCCGAAACTGCACATGACGATCCCATCGTCGGGCAAATGTGCATGTTGGGGGTGAACCCGTTTGGCAAGGCCGATGGAATAGGCTGCCCCGACGGCCTTGGGCAGATGGCTGGCAATGGTCGAGGTTTGCGGCGGGATGTTCAGCGCCTTCGAACCCAGCACCTTGTGCCGCCCACCGGAAATGGGATCGTCGGTCAGACATGCGAAACTGGCCAGCATGTCCCACGCGATCGTTTGGCCCGGAACCTGCTCCGCCCGCTGAATCTGAAAGGCGGCATCGCGGTAATGCAGGAAAGCCATGTCGGTCGGGCGTAGCGCCGCTGCGATGGCGGCCATGCCTTCATGCCCGGACGAACCGATCGTGTAGTAACCCTGACCCTGCGCCTGCATCGTACGGCTCGTCCGGTCGAGCGCACGGGTGAGGCAGGCGGAACGGTAGATAGTTACGGCATCGGTATGTGCGAGCGGTCCGGCAGGAGCGGGTCCAGCGGGAAAGTCGCCATTCGCAACACGGCGGCAGAAATTGTCGTGAACGATCTGAGCGCGATCCATATTTGCGCTGTAGGAATAATCGCAGCGCAGGGAAATGCCTTTGGCGTCCGATTGCGCAACATTATGGGAACTGCGGTCAAGGGTCAGTCCGTGCGAGCGAACCCTTCATGTCGCCAATCCGCCAATGCCTCACGCGCTTTCTCGGCGCCGCCGAATTGGAAGCCGAGCTGGCTTTCATATTGCAACACGGCCGCCAGCTTGCGTTCGGCATCTTTCCCCTCGATCGCAAACCGGACAATGTCGGCGGGCGCGGCGTCCGCCTGCATGGCGTAGGGATAGTCCTCCCACCAGATCACTTTCGCTGCGTCCGTTACCCGTTCCAAAGCTTCGCGCACGGCGACATGGTCCACGTGGCGACCGACGCCCCAGGGCCCGTAGATGCGATCGGGGGCGAGCCTTCCTAACAATTCGGAAAGCGCATCGGTCAGCGGCTCGACGATTGCATCGTCCGGCAACCGATCTTCGAACAACGCACCGGCATTCGTGTAGCCGCGATGCGGTGCTTCCAAGAACGGCCAATGCAGCGCATCGGCACCGATTTCGGCGCAGGCGGCCATGTCTTCCGCCCGCCGCAATGCCATGTAGTCCACATTCGGGCCAAGCCCCTTGTCCAACTGACATGCCAGAGCGAACCCGGCAGGCCGCTCGACATTCCCGGTAAAGCACGTGAGGATCGTCACTGTATCGCCCTCGGCAACATGTCGCGCCAAAGCGCCGCCTGCCGAAAAGACCGCATCGTCCAGATGGGGCGATACGGCGAGAATGTGGGTCACAACAGATGCGGTTCGTGGCGGAAACGGCACGCGGGATCGTGAGGTAAGTCCGTGCCGAACGATGTCGGCCCCCCTTCACCGATTGTGCCCGCATAGATACGCGCGATCATACTGCCGACGACATCCCAGCTATAGGTCGCACGGCATTCATCCAGCGCGGCATCGGCCAGTCGTGAACGCTCGGTGCGGTCGCCAATCAGCCGCTGCAGAGCGCCCGCTTGCGCGCGAATATCACCTGGCTGCACCAGCAACCCGTTCTCGCCATCGCGCAGACAGTCGGACACGCCGACGGCATGGCAGGATACGATGGCAAGACGGCTGGCCATCGCTTCGAGGATCGTGTTGGAGAACCCTTCGGCATAGGTGGGGGACGCGAAGATATCATGCCCGCGATAGATATCCGGGACATCCGCATAATCGGCATAACCGGTAAATGCGATCCGATCGTCAAGTGCCTTTTCGGTGACCAGGTCCTTTGCCGGTTCCAAATCGGGACCGATGCCGGAAATCGTTGCTTGCCAATCGCCCGACAGGGTGTCGCATGCTTCGATGAAATCGAGGACGCCCTTACGCCGATCGACGCGGCCGTGATACAGGATGCGGGCGACACCATCATCTGAACTGTCGGCTGGCGTGAAGCGATCGGTATCCACCGCCCCCGGTACATAAGTGAACCGATCCATGTCGGTGCCCAGCCGCTCATGCACTTCGCGTGCAAAACTTTCTCCGCCGATCAGCACGGCATTCGCATGATCGAGAACGCGCACCATCGCCAATCGATGCGTCTCGCAGCACGATCCGACCCAATGCCCGTCGCCACCCTGAATAGACACCACCACCGGCAATCCCAATCGTTGTCCCGCGATCATGGTCGCCCAGCCGGTCGGATACCCGTATTGGGCATGCAATATGTCGAACGGAGCCTCTTCGTGTTCCCGAATAATGGTGGCGACCATAGTATCGATATCGCGTTCGAAATCGCCGCCTTCCTGTTCGCCCAATTGTTCCAGCCCGATCACCTTCACGCCGGCAATTTCCGGAGGTGGTCCGCCGCCATAGACGCCTTTACCGAACGCATCGCCGCGATACTGGCTAATCATCGTTACATCGTGGCCACCTGCCACCAACTGACGCAGCAGATTGATCGCATAGATCGACATGCCGGAAATGGCGGGAAAGAAACGTCGGCTGACGAAACAGATTCTCACGATGCGACATGCCTTTCCAAAAATGCAATACTTTCCGGGATGGCTTGATGGGCCCGGGGGCTTTCGCGCGACAGCTCGACCGAAACCAAGCGTTCGAAACCGATCTCCCGCAAGGCGTTCAACACCGCCGGTATATCCATGTCGCCTTCACCGAAGGGTAGGTGAATGTGGACGCCCGTCTTCATATCCTCGATCGCGACCGTACCGAGGTGGTCGGCATATCGGCGCACGGCGTCGGCGGGATCGATGTCCTGGCTTACGATGCAATGGCCGGTATCGAGTGCCAGCTTCAATCGCGGATGCTTGGCATGCAGTTCCGCCCATTCGCCGCAGGTTTCGATCAACATACCCGGTTCGGGTTCGAACGCAGCATCGATCTTTAGGGCTTCCGCATAATCGAGGACACGTTCCAAACCTTCATCCAGCCAATCGGCCGCGGTTGCGTGGTCCACTTCGGGCCGCGGCACTCCGGCCCAGAAACTGACGGCATCGGCCTGCCATATCGCTGCAATATCGATGGCTCGGTTGAGAAAGGCGACGCGGCGGTCGCGCCCTTCCGGCTCGGGTGAAATCAGCGTCGGTTCGTGCTTCGCTCGCGGATCGAGCAGGAACCGCGCGCCGGTTTCCACGATGACCCCCAGATCGAGATCATTGAGTAAGCGTGCTATGCGTTCCGCTTCACCTTGCCAATCATCGGCCGAAGGGTCGCAATGGTGATGATCGAGCGTAATCGCCGCGCCCGCATATCCGCTATCCGCGATCAACCGCAGCGCATCGTCCAGCCGATGGTTCGCTGCGCCATTGGTATTGTAGGCGTAGCGCAGCGTCATGGCCGCCGCCCCTGCGCAGCGGCAGCGGCGTGATGCGCTTCCGGTTCGCGATAGAGCGGGTAAAGCGGGCCGACGATGGCATCGGCCAGTTGCGTATCGAACAGCGGCTGTCCTCCGAACCCGGAAAGTGCTTCGGGCGTCATACGCACCGGCTGCAATTCACCGCGCGGTTCACCGAACCGAATGAGCGGACTGTCCTGCTCCATCAGTTTGCGCACGCCGCGTTCGCCGATGCGGTAATAGCTCATCGTCTCCACCTCCATACCCGGGACGATCAGCTTGACCGTCGATACAGGGCAACCCGCGGGTGTCATATCGACGTAGAGGACATCGAACCCGGCCGCATGCACCCGTTCCAACGCAACCCGCCCGCGATCGCGCGGTCCGGGGCAAGGGGTATGCGGCAATTCGGCAAACGGTTTGCGATGCGTTTCGGCAAGCATACTGGACGACAGCCATTCGCGGATTTGCCGGGCCGGCCGTGCTTGCCAATCGATCATCGCATCCAATGCGCGGCTATCGGAACTTTTGGCCGCACCGCCGCTTTGCGCGAGAAAACGGTCGACATAGCCTTCTGGGCTCAGGGCGCGGGTGTTTTCGTCCTTCCCGTGGGCATAGGCTTTGCGCGCCCGGCTGGCGGCATATTCGGTCAGTGCCTTTTCCAGCGCGGCATGCGCATCGGGGTGCGCCGCCTCGCCGCAACTCGACACCATGATCGGTTCGGCGGGCGCGCCCTGTTCATCGACGCCGACGCAATACAGGTTCGAAATGCCGAATTCGTCGGTTGCGAATTTAACGATCGGGCGAATACCGGCATCGTCGTATTTCGCCAGCAGTTCGGCCGCGCCGGGTTGCAGATCCTCCGGCAGATCGAGGGCAATGCCTCGATCCAAGGCACGGAACAGCAACCCATTGCCATCGCGCTGCAATATCTCGCACAAACCGTGTCCTACCGCCCAATCCAAATCGGGTCCGGCGCCCATGCCGTTGGAAATGATCGTCGTGAACGGCTGGTAGCCTGGCGACAATTCCGCCGAATTATATGCCGCCAGATCGATCGGTACGAGTACGGTCGATCCATCCGCGTGGCGCACCGCCTCGACCCATTCCAGCGGAGTATCGCGATCGACCGGCGAGCCGGCGGGCAGGCACAGGGTTAGCGGATCGGCAATCGCGCGCTCGCCCAAAGAAGCGACCAGATAGCTGTACGATCCCCGCGTTTTCTCGCGCTGCGACAGAGACAGAGCGGGGAAAGCCATTTCCGCGATTTCCCCCATCGCGCCCAGGATCGCCTGTCCTTCATCCGCGCCATAGCCCACACCATAAGGCATGACGCCGTTCAACAATGGCTGATCTTCGGGAAACAGCGCCACGATCCATACCGGTATGCCGACGCGGTCGATCGGATCAATCGGGAATGCGACGATCTCGCCCGGCGGAAAAGCTTCCAGATAGGCGCGGGCCGCGTCGGGCAGATCGGATGGCAAACCGTTTTTGTTCATAGGATGCATGTTCATAGGGCGAACCTTCTTACTTGCGGCGGTCGGGCCAGCGCGTCGTCCAAAATGGTCAGCGCCAGGTCGCGACCGATTTCGGGTGCATATTCGAACGGCGTCAGCACCGCATCGAATTGGAGCGGCGCAATCGTGTCGCGATAATATCGCAATTCGCCATGCGTCAGCGGAATGTCCTTATGAAACGCTTTGTGGCTGGATACGTGGGTTGCGCGACCTTCCGTATTCTGGTCGATCTTGAACATGTCGCCGCAAAACAGGCGCTTGCCCACCGCGTCATGCAATGCCGCCTGTCCAGCATAATGACCGCCGACATGATGCAGCGTATAGTCTGCGGCAAGTTCCAGCGTATTATCATAGGGTGCGTTCACGCGGAACGCCTTCGTGTAACCAAGATCGTCTCTATGAATGGCGACGATTTCCGGATCGAACGCGTCCTGCAATTGAAACAGCGCGCCATACCCATGCGCGTGACTGGCGGCGAGATAACGAATGCCGCCCAGTTCCGTAATTTTGTCGAGCATGGGCTTGGAATAATAGGGTGCCGCCTCGAACGCGATATTGCCTTCGGGCCGGACGATCAGCCAGCCTGTTCCGCCTAGGCCCAAATGTGGCGTCGTGGTGAATGCCCACAGACCGTCGGCGATTTCACTGAAAGTCCCGCTATATGCAGCGGCGACGTCACGTTCGGGCAGGAAATTCCAGCCATCTTCCGGCAGATCGTTCCGTACATCGGTGCAAACCGGGCAATCGGGCGGTGCGAAATGCAATTGCCAGAAACCGCAATTCGCGCAGGCGAAATGGCTCAAAGGCATTGGCGCGCCTCCTCATGTGCAGCGTCGAACAGCCGCATCAGGGCAATGTCGCGCTCGGCCGAAAATTCATGCGGTTCGCCGGCGACCGCCCCGGCGAAAGCCGCGAGCTGCGCGGCGAAGGGCGATCGTTCCTTATCGAATGAAATGGATTTGCTTTCGGTTTCGGCCTCGGTTTGCAAAGTAAGCTCTCCTCCCGCTGTTTGGCCCATTGTGTCGTTGGCGCATAACAGACCGGTTTCTCCCAACACCTCCAACCGGCGGCGCGGAAAGGTTTGCGGGCAATTATAAGCGACATGTGCGGACAAAAGCGCCCCATTGGCGGCGCGTCCGCTTAACATGCCGCCATCGTCGACCGCATAGTCGTGAATGCGCCGTTGCAACATGATCGATAGGCGTTCCCAAAGATCGCCGATCAGCATTTGCCCAAGATTGAGGCCGTGCAGCGCCAGATCGATAACCGCGCCGCCACCGGCCTTGTCCGCCGCGATGCGCCAGTTTTCCGCATCCGGTTCGCCGGGTGCGAACAATGGATCGACCCAGCAAGCATACAGAATACGAACGGCGATAGGCCGCCCGATCGCGCCGTCGGCAATCAATTTGGCCATATCGCGATGGGCGGGATGATGCCGCTGGTCGAACGCCGTTCCATACAAGGTACCGGTTCGCAGCGCCGCGTCGGCTATTCTTTCCGCATCCGCGAGCCGGGCCGCCATCGGCTTTTCGCACAAGACCGGTATTCCTGCCTCCATCGCAGCGATGGCCGGGGCGGCGTGAAGATGGTTGGGCGTGGCCACGTAGATTGCGTCTAGTTTCGCATCCGCGATCAAGCCGTCATGAGTGTCGTATGCCTGTACGCCATCGGTCCCGGCGGCCGATTGCGCTTCCGGCGAAGGATCGGCGATCGCGATGAGTTCATGGCCTTCCGCGCGCATCGCGGGCATGACGAAATCGCGCGCGACCCAACCATAGCCGACAATGCCCCATCGTAACGGTTCGGCCATCACCATCGCTCCGGCAAATCGACCATTCGCCGATCGCGTTCAGGGGATGCGGGGCTGTCGGATCGGGTCCAGGTCGCGGATGGTCCGTATTCTTTCGCATATCGGTCCGACGGCCAACGCGGCCCTGCTTCGCCTATGAGCGGGTTGGCGGTCAACTGCGCTTTTTGTGGCGGGATGGCCACGCCACCATCGACGATGCGCGCTGGTCCGCCATTCTCGACGATCGACCATGCCTCGATTTTCGTATCATGCGCCCATTGTGTCGGCGCGGGCGCGCGCGTTTCGATCAAGGCGGCACGCAATTCCCGTTCATCGTAAACTACAGCCTCGGGAAAAAGCTTTCGCCAATCGCTGGGCGATCGTGCCGGTCCGAACGCGCCGCCTTCAACATCCGCATTATGCAAATGCCCCGCTACCAGAACACCGTTTTTCGATGTAGCTTCTCGCAATCGTTCGGCCATACGCGCCTGATCGGGAAGGAAATAAAACGCGTCCTGGCAGTGCACCAGATCGAATTGCGTATTGCCGATAGGCCAATCGTCTTTCGCGTCGAACACCACATAATCGCAATCGGGCGCGACCCAATGCTTTGCCAGCCAACATTTGGAGAACACGATATCGCCGCTAACGCAATGGGTGCCAACCCGCGCCAATTCCCGCGAATAATGCCCGATCCCTCCGGCGAGTTCGAAAGCAGTGGCGGGCGCATTCCAGTGTGCTTCGATCATCGCGAGTCCGGCCAGAAATGTCGGATCGGACCAGCGATGCGCGAAATAGTCCGCGACGGGGCCATAGCGCAGCAGCCCCATCGCCTCTCGCAAGGACAGTGTTTCGCGTTGTGCGATCAACTGACGCAGTTCAGCGAGATCGGTTGCAGGACCGGTCCACCAGGGGTCCTGATCGGTCAGCAAGGCGACCAGAGCTGCGTCCTCATTTCCCGCATCCAATTCGGTGAGGGCCAGTGCCACCAATCCTTCGCTTTCGGTACGCAGATAGGGGATACCATCGACCACCGGCCAGCGTTCGAATTGCCCATCCGTAAGCGAATGCGGCGTATCGTGATGCAGCGTGCGACCGGTGGTTGGCGACGTGCAATTCACGGCAGTCCGATTTCCCGCAGGACCAGATCGTGAAACGATTTGACAGGACCGTCATGCACCAGACCATAATCGTCCAACACCAGATCCATCGTAACTGTGCCACGTTTCAGATGCTGTTCGATTTCGATCACGCGATCGATCACGTCGGCAGCATGGAATGCGCGGGCGGCGGGGCTCGTATCGTCGGCAATTGCGACGAGATGGTCGCGGCACGTCGCGGCAACGCTTTCTGACAATTGCTCCAGCGCCAGTTCCCGTGCGCGTTCGATCACGCCATCCAGCCTGTCGCCCAGCAGAACCTCCCCGGTGAAACCTGCATCGGGCATCGCGGCACTGTGCAGATGATGGATCATACCATGCCAGAACGCTTCGGCAGGGTCGGCATCGTAAAACGGGGCGAGCAACCCGGCATACATCGCGACAATGAAACTGTGTTCCGCGTGATTTTCTTCCGGTTGCAGCATGATACGCGGGCGACCGGGCCCGGTTACGCCTGCGCGCGGCTGATCGCGCAAAAAGACGATGGCTCCGGGCAGTTCGCGGCCCTTTCGAACAGGCTCGCCTGCCCGGTCCTTTAGCTGGCCGCAAAGTTCGGGATCGAGCGGCGCGGACAATTCGTCGATCGCGCGATGCAAGACCGTAATGCATTCTTTTTCGGTCAGACCGAGTTCCTGCAATTTACCATAGTCCAAATCGCCCAACCGAGCCGCTGCCAACGCCGCCGCCATGGACCGATAGGCGATGTCGCTACCGTCGTCGCCATTCAGCCAGGCCGCCCACCCACCTTCGAACATGCGTGTCGCAATCGATCCATCGCGCCCTGCGGAATGAATGCGTTTGAGATCGCCGAGTTCGCGTAACAACGGCAGAATAGCGGGTGATATGGCCATCACTTACCGTCGGTGAGCCAATTATCGAGCATCGCCTGCTGTTGGGGAAAATCATGAACCGGTGCTGCCCCGTTTGCGGTTTGCGGCAATTTGAAAAACAGGCTCAATTCTTCGCGAACGCCGCCCTGATCGCGCTTCGCCGCCAGGTCGATGCAGCGGGCTATTTCGATAGCCAACGGTGCGGCGAGAATGGAATCCTTACAAAGGAAGTTCAGTTTCAGCTGCATTTTCTGACCGAGAAAGCCGGTCAAATCGATATTGTCCCATGCTTCCTTATCGTCGCCGCGCGGCGGATAATAATGGATCATGATGATGTGGTTCTCGACCTTGTAGCCGAGAATGTCATCCAGCACGCTACCCTTGGTTCCGAGCTTGGAAGCCAGCGATTTGGGGTCGTCCAACGCCAGCCCATCGGAATTGCCGAGAATATTGGTCGAGAACCATCCATCGACATGCAGCGAGCGTTCGCGCAGCGCCGGGGCGATGACGGTTTTCAGGAACGTCTGGCCCGTTTTGCCATCCTTGCCGCCGACAGGCACGTTTCTCTGGGTGGCGAATTCCGCCAATGGTGCCACATCGGCCGCGACCGACGGTGTGAAGTTCGCATAGGGTGTGTCGGAATCGATCGCGGCATAGGCATAGAGCATGGCGGGACTGATGGCGGGATCGTTCGCGTCCAGCCCTTCCTGAAAGGCATCGAGGGATGCCAAACTCTTTGCATCGGCATCAGGCATCTTTTCGGTCGATGCGAGATTGATGACCACCACGCGGTCCAGTCCGCGGTCTTTCTTGAAATTATCGAGGTCGCTCTTGATCTGATCGACGGCCGCACGATGGCCGTCCGCCATTCGGTTGTTGCCATCGATATTCGCGCAATGGGCGGTGCTGCCGACGGCCGGCCATGCTTTCATCGAGGAGAGAGCTTCGGTACCGTTCGACAATTCGTTCTGATCAAGAACGCCGTGTTTGACGGCACAGGTGCCGAGATCGTCGCCGGTCAGATCCCATCCGCCGAATTCTATATCGCGATACGCCGCCATGCCTGCAACGTCGCGATCGGCAAGCGGCAAGCCCTTCAGGCTGTTCGATCCCGATTTGATCATTTCGATACCGGCGACGGCGGTCGTGGCGACGGCGCCACCCAGACCGATAAAAGCGACACCCAGTTTTTCCGACATTCTTTATTCTCCATCGCGATCGGCGCCCATTGGGCCGCCTGTTCGTGATGGGTAAATGCGCAAGTTCACAAAGCGTTCACGTTCCGCCGCTGAATTCGCAGGAAAAATCGATAGGCAGTAACATAGTTAACTTTTCGGCGAAGGAATGACGCGGCTTTCAGGGAAGCCAATCGGCGGCGATATGCTGATGCCTATCCTTGAAATCGACCTTCGCCATCAAGGCATCGACATCGACGATACGGATGATTTTGCCGTCGCGTTCGACCAGCCCTTCCTCCGCCAGCGTTTTGAGGATGCGGTTCACATGCGTCTTCGTCAGACCGACCGCGTCGCCCAGATCCTGCTGCGTCAACGGCAATTCGAATGCGCCGCTATTCACGCCGTCCACCACCCGCAATCGCGACCGGATATCGAGCAGTAGAGTGCCCACACGCCGCATCCCGTCGGTACGCCCGACGGAGGCGAGACGGTCCGCCATGGCGACCTGTTCCGATGCGCCGATTCCGTACAAAAACGCGCCGAGCCGCGGTTGATCACGGAAGAGTTGACCCAGTGCATTGCGTGAAAATTCGTATAGAGTGCAATCGCTGACCGCGGTGAGCGTTGCTGCGCTGACGCCCCATGCGATCGAAAATGTGGCGGTAAGATCGCCGACGAAATAGAAGCGCAGAATTTGGCGGCAACCGCCAGACAATTCGGTCGATCCATGCAGCCAGCCCGACGCGACTATATGCAGGCGATCGGTCGCCTCGCCTTCTGCAATAACGACGCAGCCGGCATCGTAATGCCGCGCATTTTCCTCCAAACGACGCAGCGCATCGCGTTCGGAATAAGTCAGCGTGATATGCTGCGCGAAACGCGCCTCCAGCGTTCCGGCAATGTCGGTTGATTGAGTCGTATCGTGCGTAGTCATGGCCGGTCTGTTGGCAGGATATTACGGGCGTGTCATCTCAATGAAAATCGCGCGACGACGGGATGATCTTGGCATTGCGCGGGTGATGGTTGAGGCTACTGGGAAGCGGGCTGACCACATGATCGGCACGCGCCACGCTGGTTTCGAGGAGATCGTCCGACAGCGACAACAATTTGGGCGTCGCGTCGATCAGATGGTTGGCGACGACGTGGATTACATCGTCGTCCTTCTGCATGCGGCCATGCACTTCCATCATTCGTGCGCCCATGATGACTTTGCGGTAGCGTTCCATGACATCGGGCCAGATGACCAGATTGATGACCCCGCCTTCATCCTCCAGCGTGATGAAGCATACCCCCTTGGCGCTGCCGGGTTTCTGCCGGATCAGCACGATACCGGACACTTTGACGGGCGCGTTGAACTTGCGATCGCGCAAAGTGGCTGCCGGAGTAAAACCATCACGCTCGTAACCCGCGCGCAGGAACTCGAACGGATGCGCTTTCAACGATAGCCGCATGGTCTG
>JBAUIN010000053.1:0-2023 GCA_049682975.1 Pontixanthobacter sp.
TATCGCGGCAATGAAGAAACAGCTGAAACGTATTGGCTTCGCGCTCGACTGGTCCCGCGAATTCGCCACCTGCGATCCCGAATATTACGGGCACGAACAGGCATTGTTCATCGATCTGTTCGAAGCCGGGCTGGTCTATCGCAAGCAAGCGGAAGTCAATTGGGACCCGGTCGACAACACCGTGTTGGCCAACGAACAGGTGATCGACGGCAAGGGCTGGCGCAGCGGCGCGGCGGTGGAGAAGCGCAAGCTCAACCAGTGGTTCCTCAAAATCACCGATTTCGCGGATGAGTTGCTGGAGGGGTTGGGCACGCTCGACCGATGGCCTGACAAGGTCCGACTGATGCAGGAAAACTGGATCGGTAAATCGCAGGGTCTGCGGATTGTTTTCGCGCTGAACGACGGACAGCAGGTGGCCGTCTACTCCACTCGGCCCGACACGATTTTCGGCGCGAGTTTCGTGGCCGTCGCGGCGGACCATCCGATCGCGCAGAGCCTGGCGGCGGGCAACGCGGAAGCGCGCGCCTTCGTCGAAACCTGCAAGGCGGGCGGCACCACGGCGGCGGAACTGGAAACGGCGGAAAAGCTGGGGTTCGACACCGGTCTGACGGCCATACATCCGATCACCTGTGCGGAATTGCCCGTATATATCGCGAATTTCGTGCTGATGCAGTACGGCACCGGTGCGGTGATGGGCGTGCCGGGGCACGACCAGCGCGATTTCGAATTTGCAACGAAGTACGACCTGCCGATCCTGCGCGTCGTTGCCGATAGTGACACGCCCGCAGACGCCCCCATGACAAAGGCGGAAAGTGGTGACGGCGTGCTCGTCAATTCCACCTTCTTGAATGGAAAGAGCGTGGACGAGGCGAAAGCGATCATCGTCGCGCGGGCGGAGGACGAGGATTGGGGCGAGGGACAGACCATCTGGCGGCTGCGCGATTGGGGCGTTTCGCGGCAACGATATTGGGGAACGCCGATTCCGTTCATCCATTGCAATTCGTGTGGCGTGGTGCCCGCGCCGAAGGACAGTCTGCCGATAGCGCTGCCGGAAGATGTCGATTTCCAGACGCCCGGCAATCCGCTGGCCCGCCATCCGACATGGAAGCATGTAGACTGCCCCACATGCGGCGGCAAAGCGGAGCGGGAAACGGACACGCTCGACACATTCGTCGATTCCAGCTGGTATTTCCTGCGCTTCGCCAGCCAGCCCGCCGACCGCCCTTTCGATCCGGCAGAAGTCGCCAAATGGCTGCCGGTCGAACAATATATCGGCGGGGTCGAACATGCGATCCTGCATCTGCTCTATGCGCGGTTCTGGGCGCGGGCGCTGGCACGGATCGGCAAGCTGGAGGTAACCGAACCCTTCGGCAGCCTGTTCACGCAGGGCATGGTGACGCATGAAACGTATCAGCTCGGCGATGGCAGCTATCTATCGCCCGATCAGGTGCAAAAGAATGGCAGCGACTGGACCGTCATCGATGGCGGCGCACCGGTAACCGCGGGCCGCGTCGTCAAAATGTCGAAATCGAAGAAGAACGTGGTCGATCCCGACACGATCATCGCCGATTACGGCGCGGATGCGGTGCGGTGGTTCATGCTGTCGGATAGTCCGCCGGAACGCGATCTGCCCTGGTCGGAAGCGGGGATCGAAGGGTGTTCGCGCTTCGTCCATCGGTTGTGGAAGCTGTTCGGCAAATACGATGCTTCGGCCAGCGGCGACGACAAGTCGCTTGCCCGTAAAACCCATCAGACGATCGCAGCGGTGGCCGAGGATATCGAGGCGCTGTCCTTCAACAAGGCGGTTGCGCGTCTGTACGAACTGACCGGCGCGACGGAGAAAGCCGCGCCGTCCGTCACGCGCAATGAAGCCATCCTCGCGCTTCTGAAAATGACATCGCCGATGATGCCGCATCTTGCCGAGGATGCGTGGGACGCATTGGGCAATGGCAGCCTGATTGCCGATGCCGCCTGGCCGGACGTCGATCCGGCTTTGTTGATCGACGACGAGGTGACCATCGCC
>JBAUIN010000054.1:0-1970 GCA_049682975.1 Pontixanthobacter sp.
CACGCCTTTGACACGCCTTTGACACAGGCCCTTTGGACAGCCATGAAAACGGCACATCCAAAGGAGCCGTTATGAGCAAAGAAAACCGTGAATTCGATATCGTCGTCTATGGTGCGACGGGCTACACTGGCCGCCTGGTCGCGGAATATCTATCCGATCATTACGGCAGCCGCGACGATGGTCCAAAATGGGCGATGGCGGGGCGAAACCAGTCGAAACTGGAGGATGTCCGCGATCTGATCGGCGCACCGAAAGATACGCCTTTGATCGTCGCTGACGCGGACGATGCGGACAGCCTGACCGCGATGGTCAAGCGCACGCGCGTCGTCCTGACCACCGTCGGCCCGTACCAGCTATATGGCGATGCGCTGGTCGAAACCTGCGCCCGCGAAGGCACAGATTATGCCGATCTGTGCGGCGAACCGGGCTGGATGCGCGAACAAATCGACAAAAACAGCGATCTCGCCAAAGCCAGCGGGGCGCGCATCTGTTTTTCCAGCGGGTTCGATTCCATTCCCTTCGATTTGGGCGTGTGGATGCTGCAGAAGGAAGCGAAAGCGAAGTTCGGCCAACCGGTACCGCGCGTCAAAGGCCGGGTCCGGGCGATGCAAGGCACCTTCAGCGGCGGCACGGCGGCCAGCCTTACCGAAACGATGAAAAGCATCGCCAAGAATCCGAAACTCATTCCGATCCTGCAAAGCCCTTTCGGCCTGACCCCCGGTTTCGAAGGGCCGGATCAGCCATCGGGAATGATTCCGCAATATGACGAAAGCCTCGGCAAATGGGCCGCCCCCTTCATTATGGCGGCGATCAATACGAAGAACGTGCATCGCACCAACTTCCTGCGCGGTCACCCCTATGGCAAAGACTTCAAATATGACGAAATGATGCTGACGAGCGCGGGAGAATTGGGGAAGAAAGCCGCCAATGCCGCCGCCGAAATGCTCAAGAACCCGTTCGGCGCGAAACCGCCCAAGCCCGGCGAGGGGCCGACCCCCGAAGAACGCGAGAACGGTTTTTACGATGTGTTGTTCATCGGCGAAATGCCGGACGGCCAGACCATTCATTACGGTGTCAAAGGCAAATACGATCCCGGCTACGGTTCGACCAGCCGCATGCTCACCGAAACCGGGATCGCGCTGCTATCCTGCGACGCGGATGGCGGGATCGGTACGCCGGGCGCGTTTCTCGGCGAAGACCTTGTGAAACGTCTGGAAGAACACGCTGAAATCAGCTTCGCCGTCGAAAGCTAATCTTGGCGCGGTTTTGCTGCGGACGGGTCAGAAACTCGTCCGCAGGCTGACACGGAAATTACGGCCGGTCAGCGGCACGAAATCCTTCGTGAAGCTAGTGTGGCGACGGCCGGTTACGTCGAAGATATTGTCTGCCTGCAGCATCAGACGAACGGTTTCGTTACCGCGGATCGGCGCAAACGACACCGATGCGTTGACGAACGTGAAATCGTCGGTCGTGGTTTCGAAAGGCGCGACATCGTTCTGCTCGGCGAAATATTGCACCTCGACCCGGCCATCGAACGCACCTGCATCGGCTTCCAATGCGGCCAGCGCGCTGAAGGGCGGAATGCGGGGTAGCGGCGTTCCATCGTCCAGTTCCGCCTCGACATATTGCGCCCGCAGATCGGCAGTCAGGCCGAACGCCTGTCCCGTAACGATGGGCAGTTGCACCTCGCCCTCGATACCGAAATAATCGGCATCGTCCTGCAGGAATTGGAAGACCGGCAGATCGTCCTCTTCCGCGGCCGTACCCTGAAGATAGATGTAATCGTCGAACCAGTTCTGGAATACAGAGACGGAAAGCGTCGCCGGACCGACACGGCCGCGCACGAAGCCCTCCAAGCCGAAGGACGTTTCTTTGTTCAGATCGACATCGCCGATCTCGAATGCCCGCGTGGCGATGTGGGGGCCATTGGCAAACAGTTCCTCCCCACCCGGCGCACGCGCGGCGCGCGA
>JBAUIN010000055.1:0-1904 GCA_049682975.1 Pontixanthobacter sp.
TTGATGAGCCTGTCCGAAGCGATCGCGAAAATACCCGACGGATGCGGTTTGCAGGTGCATCGCAGCTGGTGGGTCGCACGAACGGCGGTCACTGGCACACGCCGCTCCGGGCGCTCGACTTCGCTCATGATCGGCGATGTCCTATCGGTGCCGGTATCCCGCGCGAATGTACCGCACGTTCGCGAGGCGGGTTGGATGGACCTGTAAACGTGCGGGGCCTTAGGAGCCGACTTTTTCGGGCGCCTGCACGTTTTGCATCATCTTGGCATCCTTCCAGCCGATATCCTGTTTCGGCACGACGGAAAGCGTTCCTTCCGTTTCGAGTATGACCCAGTTCGCATCTTCCAGCTTGGTCAGGCCGTTTTCCCGCAAGGCGGCATTGATTTCCGCCTGCGTCACCCGAGTGCGCAGCATAGCCTCGTCGATATATTCGCCCTTATTGACCAGCAGCGTCGGTTCATCTTTGATGATCTTCGTGACCGTATCGCTGCGTACCGCGAGCCAGGTCAGCAGATATTGGCAGGCGACAATTACCAATATCGCCATAATTGCATCGACGATCGCGACGGTTTCCAGCAAAATACCGCTCGCCGCCAAGCTGCCTACGGCCACCGTCAGGATCCAGTCGAAATTGTTCATCTGGCTGGTGGTGCGTTTGCCCGACACCAGGGTCAGCACCACGATCAGGGCGAAGAAGAGGATCGAACTCAGCGTGATTTCGGCCAAGTTCGACCAGTTGGAAAACCATATCGGATCGGGATTCATCGAGTTCTTCCTTTGCATCCCTACGAGCGGATGCGCGGACTGTTGCATTTACAAGGTTTGTAAAAAGTTATTTGAGGTCCATCCGCGCCGCCTGCCCATCATCTACCTTGATGATTGCACCGGTAACACATTCGCTGGCAGGCGAGACGAGATAGAGCAGCGTCGAATCCAGTTGCGCCGGCACCGGAATGCGTTTGCGCGCCACGCGGTCGGACGGATCGCCGATGCGTTCGAACATGCCATCGGTCATCTCGGTCACGAACATGCCAGGCGCAATAGCGTTCACGTTGATATTGGCATACGCCCATTCGACGGCGAGGGTCTCGGTCATCCGCGCGATCGCGCTTTTCGTCACTGCATACAACGCCGCGCCGCCGCCATCGTAACGATAATGCGCGGTCGAACTGATATTGACGATATTGCCCGGCTTCCCCGCATCGATCAGCCGCCTAGCAACATCCGTTGCCAGCAACCATGGCGCGCGCAGATTGACCCCCAGCACCTGATCGACCAGTTCGACCGGCATTTTATGCGCCCGCCGCGCATCGGGAACGCCCGCATTGTTGATAAGAATATCGACAAGGCCGAAGGCGTCCTGCGCCGTATCGACCGCAGCCGTCATGGCTTCCGCATCCATCGCATCCATCGCGACCGGCAGTGCACGACCGCCCTCCTGCTCGATGGCATTGGCAAGCGCTTCCAACCGATCGACCCGCCGGGCGCACAATGCTACGGCGGCACCTTGCGAAGCCAACACCCTGGCAAATCGTTCGCCTAAGCCGGACGAGGCACCGGTAACGAGCGCGACCCGCCCCGTCAGATCATGCGATATGTTCGGGAGCGGGAAATCGGCCATGGGTTCTACTCTTTCTCGAACGCGACGCTGATCGTCAATGCGACCTCGTCCGACACCATCGGAACGGCATAATCGATACCGAATGCCGATCGGCTGATGGTGGTTTGCCCTTCGAATCCGATCGTTTCCGCATCGCTCATCGGATTGGCCCCGGCACCGGTAAACTGCGTGTCGATGCTGATGGGCTGCGTCACGCCGTTCATGGTCAGATTACCGTCGATCATGGCTGAGATACCGTCACGACCGATGGTGACGTTGGTCGACTGGAACCGCGCCATGCCGG
>JBAUIN010000056.1:0-4092 GCA_049682975.1 Pontixanthobacter sp.
GGTCCGTAGGCGGCGTTTTCATTCAGCCGTTGCAACCAACCGTCGGACGGGAGGGACAAGGCCGCAGTCGTGGCTGCGTCGATCGCTTCGCTGCCCGCCTCGTCATAGCTGGTTACGTCGGCCAGCCGCGCGGTCAGGCCCCGGCGGCGGCCCTTCGCATTGCGTTCGGGGCCGACGATCCAGCGCCGCAATTCGATGGATTCCTGCCCGGTTAGCGCGGCAGCGAAGGTGCTGTCGGCGGCTTGAAAGACGTGATGCCCTTCGTCGAAGATAATGCGTGTCGGGCGCTGCGCATGATCGCGACCTCGTGCGGCATTTATCATTACCAATGCGTGATTGGCGATGACCAGATCGGCCTGTGCGGAAGCGCGGGCGGCGCGTTCGATGAAGCATTTGCGGTAATGCGGGCAACCGGCATACACGCATTCGCCGCGCTGATCGGTCAGTGCCGTAATGCCGCGTTTGCGGAACAGCGTGCCCAGCCAACCGGGTAAATCGCCGCCCACCATATCGCCATCGCGCGAAAAGGCGGCCCAGCGTGCGACCAGTTGCGCCAGAATGGCGGAGCGTCCGCCGAAGCCGCCTTGCATCGCGTCTTCCAGATTGAGCAGGCACAGGTAATTTTCGCGCCCCTTGCGAATGACGACCGGCTGCGACCCATCGGCGCGTCGTTCAGGCCAAGCGCGCGCGCTTTCGGTGCGCAGTTGGCGTTGCAAATTCTTGGTGAAGGTGGACACCCAAACGGTGCCTTTGCTGGCGCCGGACCACAGGGAGGCGGGTGCCAGATAGCCTAACGTCTTGCCGATACCCGTACCCGCCTGCGCGAGAAGGACATGCGGACGCCCGGCCTCGCTGCGCGGTGCGAACACTTGTCCTGCCGCCTGTGCATAGGATTGCTGCCCTTCGCGTCGTTCGGCGTTTCGGCCGGTAAGATGATCGAGCTGCGCCGCGATATCGGAATTGCCGATGGCGATCTGCGCGGGTTGGGGGCGTTCCGCCGTTTCTTCCCATTCGGGCAATTTGGAAAACAGCCATTTTTCCGCCCGCGCCGGTTTGGGAATATGTCCGGAAAGAAACTGTGCCCACGGCCAGCGAAGTTTGGCCATCGATTGTAGGCTGGACCATGCGCCTTCGCGTTGCGCCCAATTCGCGCTTTCGCATGTTTCCAGCAGCGCGGTGGTCGCCTGTTGTAGCAACAATGGCACGGCGTCGTCGCTACCCGGAATGCCCACTTGCAAAGCCTCCGCCAGTCCCTTCGGCGTGGGTACACAGAACCGGGCGGGGAAAACGAACGCGAACAGTTCCAGCAAATCCAAACCGGAAAGATCGGGATAGCCCAACCGGTTCGCCACCAACGGCGCATTCAATAGCAGAACGGGCGTGTCGGAAGCGGCCATGATCGCTTCCCCCTTCGCGATGCCGCGCGTGTTGCCATGCGCATCGCAAAGCCATGTTCCGGCATGGCTGGCGTGAAGAGCGGGGAGAGGGAAGGGGGCAGGCACGTTGGCTGCATTTAGAACGAAACTGGAACGTGCGGCAAGCGGCAGTTGCGCGACTACGGATCCATTTCGGGAGTAGGCGACATGTTTATGGACCGATCAACAGCATTTCATAAGCCCATAGAAAAAGCCCGGCCTCTTTCGAGACCGGGCTTCCCCTTTTTCAGATTCGTGCAGTTACGCGAAATCGTAACGTACGCGCGGTGCCTGCTTACGGCGACGCATCGAGAAACCGACGCCGGCAAACCCGAGAAGCAGAAGCGCCCAAGTGGACGGCTCCGGCACGGCAGCTGCGACTTCGGGGTCGAACGCGATGGTTCCGGCGAAGCTGCCGTTACCTGCGGAGAAACCGCGGACGGACAGGTTCTGCGTACCGGCCTGCGTCGAAATACCTTCGAGCGAACCGAACTGTACACGACCGTTAGGGGTCAGGTCGAAGGCTACGCCGTTCAACAGGACTTCGATAAAATCGAGGTTGTTGACGCCGCTTCCCACGGTGCTGATCGTTGCCCCGGTCGTGCCCATTTCGGGCAGTTCGAAGGTGAACAGTTCCGTGAATTCGCCCATCATGTTGATGGTCATGCCGAATTCACCGGACAATGCACCGTCTTCACCGGCGTCGAGTTCGATTACGGTTGCGGCACTTGCAGGTGCAGCCATGACGCAAGTGGCCAATGCCATTGCGGTTGCTGTTGCAAACTTTCTCATATTTCTTAGCTCCTCAAGGGTCTCGTTCGTTAAGATCGACTGATGGTATTAACCCTGTCCATCAGTGTCACCGGTCTCGTCACTAACATACCACCTGACAGCGACTCGTGGAAAACCAACCTGTTTTCGGCCTTCCATGCACTCTATACACTTCGTTAACCTATTCGTTCCAGTGATAAATGTTAAGTAACACAATTAGTTATGAAACGAACCAACTATGAAATATGGCAATTTTGTTGCAATGCAGCGTGATAGAAGCGTGAAAATATTCGGCTATTAACCTCCATGTCCCAGCGTTTCCGCGGTCTTCATGTCCATCGGCGAGTTGCCGCTTTTGATGGATGAAGCGAATGTTCAGTCACGATTTTGGGTCAATCAGGCGCAAAGAACCATCATGGCTGTTTTATATCGAGACAAAAAATACGCATTTTTTTCTAGCGTGCGGCCAGATAGCCTCCTGTCCTACTTTCTATGCTGTCGATAGGCTCGAGCTACTCGAGACTACAAACATGGTTCGTGGCAAAGGAGCGACCAAACGCAAAGGTTACACTAGATAAATTCGTTTTTCCTGTAACCGTTTGGCGTACCTGCAAAATCCAAGAATCGATAATTTTGAAAAGTATGGCCGTCGGTGTCTACATGTGTACCATCATAATGTGGGCCCCTTGCAACGAACACGTGGCTGGGCAAAAGCGCGGGCCATGACCGATATCTTGATGCAAGCCGCCCGAAATTCGAAAGCCTGGCCCTTTCAGGAGGCACAGCGATTGCTGAAGCGCTATCCAGACGGCCGCAAACCGGATGGTGCGCCAGTGCTATTCGAAACCGGCTACGGCCCATCCGGCCTACCGCATATCGGTACTTTTCAGGAGGTGCTGCGTACGACCTTCGTTCGCCGCGCATTCGAGGCGCTTACCGGCGGCGCATCGACCCGGCTGGTCGCGTTCAGCGACGATATGGATGGGTTGCGCAAAGTTCCGGAGAACCTGCCCAATCAGGCGATGCTGACCGAACATCTCGGCCAACCATTAAGCCGTATTCCCGATCCCTTCGAAAGGTATGACAGCTTCGCCGCGCACAACAACGCAATGCTACGCGCCTTTCTCGACCGGTTCGGTTTCGAATATGAATTCGTTGCATCGTCGGAACGTTACAATTCCGGCGCATTCGACGATGCACTGCGCAATGTCCTGCGCCGCAATCAGGCGATCATGGATATCATGCTACCGACCCTTCGCGCCGAACGGGCCGCGACATATTCGCCGATCATGCCCATCAGCCCGACTACCGGTGCAGTGTTGCAGGTGCCGGTCGAAGTCGTCGATGCCGATGCGGGCACAATCCGCTTCACCGATTCCGATGGCAGCACGGTCGAACAAAGCGCGTTGGGCGGCCACGCGAAACTGCAATGGAAGGTCGACTTCGCCATGCGCTGGGTCGCGCAGGGTGTCGATTACGAAATGTACGGCAAGGATCTGACCGATACCGGCATTCAATCCGGTAAGATCGCCACGGTACTGGGCGGGCGCAAACCGGATGGCCTGATCTACGAGCTGTTCCTCGACGAAAACGGAGAGAAAATCTCGAAGTCCAAAGGCAACGGCCTGACCATCGAACAATGGCTCGAATATGGGACGGAAGAAAGCCTCGGGTTCTACATCTTCCCCAATCCCAAAAGCGCCAAACAGCTGCATGTCGGCGTGATCCCGCGCGCGGTCGACGATTACTGGCAGTTCCGAGAGCGATTGGCCGATCAGCCGCTCGACAAGCAGCTCGGCAATCCCGTCTGGCATCAATTACGAGCGAACGAAGAAATCGCCGGACCGGACGCGCCCGGTGCAGGTGATACCGTGCCGGTTACCTTTGGGCTGCTGCTCAATCTCGT
>JBAUIN010000057.1:0-5282 GCA_049682975.1 Pontixanthobacter sp.
TGAAAGTCGCAGCGGAAATCGTGAAACTGCAGGAGGGGTTCTTTCTGCAAGGCGTATCGGCGCTGAAACCCCTAACCTTGCGGGAAGTGGCGGAGAAGATCGAC
This sequence comes from Pontixanthobacter sp., assembly GCA_049682975.1. Taxonomy (GTDB): domain Bacteria; phylum Pseudomonadota; class Alphaproteobacteria; order Sphingomonadales; family Sphingomonadaceae; genus Pontixanthobacter. The sequence continues at coordinate 105 of JBAUIN010000057.1, forward strand.
ATGCATGAAAGCACGGTCAGCCGCGTCACCTCCAACAAATATCTGCATTGCAGCCGGGGTACGTTCGAACTGAAATATTTCTTTACCAGCGGCGTCGGGGCGGATGCAGCGGGCGAAGGCGGCGCATCGTCGCAAAGTGTGAAAGCGCGAATCAAGGCATTGACCGATGCCGAAGACGCCAAGAAAATCCTGTCGGACGATAGGCTGGTCACGCTGCTGAAGGCGGAAGGGTTCGACGTCGCCCGCCGCACCGTCGCCAAATATCGCGAAGCGTTGGGCATCGGCAGCAGCGTGGAACGCCGCCGTGCCAAGAAGCTCAGCGCCTTTCATTGAATTAACAAAAAGCAACAATCGTAAATTTTATCGCCAGCCGTATCGGCTGCAAATCGGCAGTATTCCGGCCCTTATGGAGTGTGACCCGAAAGGCTCACCCATAAAGTGTTAACGATCGAAACCTATTGTTAACCTTTTTTGGTGACAAAGCGTGTGGTTAATTCATGACAACACCTCTTAGCGAAGTGTTACGGAACATAAGTGCGGAAGGGGAAAGCCATGCGCGTATTGTTGATCGAAGACGAACCGACGACGGCCAAGGCCATCGAATTGATGCTGACCACCGAAGGGTTCAACGTCTACACGACCGATCTCGGCGAGGAAGGTCTCGATCTGGGTAAACTGTACGATTACGACATCATCTGTCTCGATCTCAATCTGCCCGACATGCATGGTTACGACGTTCTCAAGAAACTGCGCGTCGCCAAGGTGCAGACGCCGGTTCTGATCCTGTCCGGCATTGCCGAAATGGACAGCAAGATCCGCAGCTTTGGCTTCGGGGCCGACGATTACGTGACCAAGCCCTTCCATCGCGAAGAACTGGTCGCCCGCATCCACGCCGTGGTTCGCCGGTCCAAGGGGCACAGCCAGTCCGTCATCCGCACCGGCAAGCTGTCGGTCAATCTGGACGCCAAGACCGTCGAAGTTGATGGCGCCCGCGTGCATCTGACCGGCAAGGAATATGCGATGCTGGAACTGCTTTCCTTACGCAAAGGTACCACGCTGACGAAGGAAATGTTCCTCAACCATCTGTATGGCGGCATGGACGAACCGGAATTGAAAATCATCGACGTGTTCATCTGTAAGCTGCGCAAGAAATTGAGCCATGCCTGTGGCGGCGACAATTACATCGAAACCGTCTGGGGCCGCGGCTATGTTCTGCGCGATCCCGAAAGTGCAGCCGAGGCGGCGTGATTTCGGGGGCAACCTGAACGCTTGAGGGGTCGCGGACAACGCTTTAGAGGCCGCGTCCATGACTGCGCACAAACCCGGCGACCCCACAACTTTGAACCGCCTGTATGGGCGGTCCATCGGCAAGAAACTGCGGCCGCATCAGCAGGGGCTGGTGGACAATCTGCTGCCGAAGATCGCAGTGCCCGCCGATGGCCCAATTACGTCAGAGGTTTTGTTCGGCGATGCGGGGGGTCACGGGCGCCCGCTTCATCTGGAGATCGGTTTCGGTTCGGGCGAGCATCTGGTGGATCGGGCGGACATGTTGCCCGATCACGGCCTGATCGGCGCCGAACCTTACGTAAACGGTGTCGCGGCGGCATTGGGCCATGTCGAAGAGCGCGGGCTTGACAATGTCCGGCTGCATCTGGGCGATGCACTGGAAGTGCTGGCCCGCATTCCCGATGGTGCGCTCAGCTTCGTATATCTGCTTCATCCAGATCCGTGGCCGAAAGCGCGCCATGCGAAAAGGCGGATGGTCAATGACGGGCCGGTCCGGATGATAGCGGACAAATTGAAAACCGGCGGCGAGTTCCGCTTCGGCACCGATCATGACATCTATCTACGCCATGCGCTGATGGTGATGCAGCGTTTTACGCACGGTTTGGATGCGCCATTCGCATGGCTGGCCGACGGACCGAAAGATTGGCAAAACCGCCCCGGCGGCTGGAGCGAAACGCGGTACGAGAAGAAAGCGCGCAATGTGTTCGGTCATGAAGTCTGGTATTTTCGATACCGTCGGCGCTAATCTTGCCGCGGCAGGAACATACCCAGCGAAATCGGAACTTTTGAATACACGCTTTCGTTGATAATCGGGACTGGTGCTCGATATAACCGAAACACCGCCGGCGAAGGATCACATGGCAGGCGACGACCCGAACACCGAGACATCGATCGACCGCGAACGCGTGCACGATGTGCGCAAAGTGCTGTGGGAAGTGTCCAGCGATCTATATGTTACGATCGGCCCCGACGGTAACTATTGCGATGCCAATCCAGCGTGGACGAGCCTGCTCGGATACGAACAGGAACAGGTGAACGGCATGCCGAGCGACCATTTCGCCCATCCGAACGACAAGGAGATCGCGAAAGAAGGGCTTGCCGCTACGATAGAGCATGGCAGCGCCGATAATATCGAACTGCGCGTCATGGCGGCCAATAGGACGTATCACTGGATCGACTGGACTGCGATCGCCCATCACGATCTTGTCTTCGCCATGGGCCGTTTGGTCGATGAGAAGAAGGCGCGTCAACGCCTTCTGGCCAAACGCACCAAAGAGCGCGATCGGCTGTGGAACTCCCTACAAAACATCTACGTGATTATCGGATTGGACGGTCATTATCGCGACACCAACCCGGCCTGGGAGGCGCAGCTCGATTATCCTGACGGAATCGCAGTGGGTCGCCCGTTCGACGATCTCATTCACCCCGACGATCGCGAGGCTGTACTCGCGCAATTCGCGCGCGTCGTGGAGGGGGAGCGGCTGGACGATTATACGGTCCGCATGCTGCACGCCGATGGCACGTATCGGCGCCATTTGTGCACCGTATTTCGCGATGGCGACGTGGTGCTTGCAACTGCGCGGGACGTGACGGACGAATATGAGAAGGCGGAGGTGCTGAAACAGACCGAAGCCGCGCTCCGCCAGGCACAGAAACTGGATTCGATTGGCCAATTGACCGGCGGTATCGCGCATGATTTCAACAATCTGCTCATGGCGATCAATTCCAGCCTGACAATCCTCGACCAGCGCTTGCCGACAGAGGCGCCCTTGCGCAAATATGTCGCCAATGCGCGCGAAGCCGCCGATCGCGGTGCCAGCCTGACGCAGCGCATGCTCGCCTTCGCCCGTAAGCAGGATCTGCGCGTGATGCCGGTCGATGTGGACGATCTGCTGGCGAACATCACCCCGCTGCTACAGCGTTCGCTCGGCCCGGAAATAACGCTCTTAGTCGAAAGCGGCGGCGCCCACCCGTATGCTCTGGTCGATGCCAATCAGTTGGAGATGGCAATCCTCAATCTATGCGTCAACGCACGCGATGCGATGGATGGCCACGGGACGGTCGCGATCAAAGTGAGATGCAGCGATTGCCCGGATCTGCCCGATGGCACATATCTGCATATCGACGTCATCGACAGCGGTTGCGGAATGAACGCCGAAACTCTCGATTTGGCAAAAGATCCGTTCTTCACGACAAAGGGGGTCGGCAAGGGCACCGGGCTCGGCCTGTCGATGGTGCATGGGCTCGCCAAACAATTGGGCGGGCAATTTACCCTGAATTCGCAAAAGGGCGAAGGGACGGTGGCCACCATCATTCTGCCAGTCGCCAACAGCGACGATGTGGCGAATGAGATGAAATTCGACATGCAGAACACCACCGATACGCCCCCGGCAACTACGACGAAAACCATTCTGGCGGTCGATGATGATGCGCTTGTACTGATGGGCACTGCCGGCATGCTGGAAGATATGGGGCATATCGTATTGGAAGCGGCGTCGGGCGCGGAAGCACTCGCAACATTGGTCGATCATCCCGAGGTGGATTGCGTGGTTACCGATCAGGCCATGCCGAACATGCGCGGCGTCGAACTGGCCAAACGCATTCGCGAAACTCGCCCCAATCTGCCCGTGATCCTCGCCACCGGATATGCCGACATGCCACACGATGCAGCGGAATTTATCGTCGCCAGGCTGGAGAAGCCGTTCACCTCCCGCATGCTGGAGCGGACGATCGAGGATGCGCTGGCGTAAGTACATCGGACGGCCACGACGCAAAGAAATTTTGGAACGCCTCGGCCCGTCATCCGCTTAACTGTCATACACCAACACAAGCGGAGAACGATCATCATGGCGATGAACACATTGAAAGACCTTTACCTCGACCAGCTGCAGGACATGTACAGCGCCGACAAGCAATCGCTTGCCGTTACGAAAAAGCTGCATGAGGCCGCATCCGACAGCAAGCTGCAGGACGCGTTGAAGAATGGTGTCGAGGGTATTCAGCAGGGCATGGAAACGCTGGAAGCGATCATCAAATCGCACGACGCCGACCCGACGGGTGAACATTGCAAAGGCATGGAAGGCCTGGTAAAGGAAGCCAAAGCGCATACGCTGGACGAAGAGTTTGGGAATGACGATGTGCGCGATGCCTCCATCATCACGCAGTATCAGCGCATGACCCACTACGGCATCGCGGGCTATGGCTGCGTGGTGGCGTTCGCCAAACGCCTCGATCTCGACGACGATGCGCGCAAGTTGCAGAAGTGCCTCGACAGCACCTATCACGGTGACGAGGAAATGACCAAGATCGCCAATAGCAGCGTCAACAAAGCCGCGGCCTGATCATCGTCTATAATATTGAATTGGCGGCTGCATCTTTTCCAAGGTGCGGCCGCCATTTTCATTTTTAAAACGCAGATCGCAGGAGCGGAATATGTCCGAAGATGAACGTCGCAAGCGGGCCGAAGATCATACCAATATAGAGAGCAGGCTGGTCGCGTTTTTCGCCGAACGAACGAATGGCGAAGTCATGCTGATGGCCTTCCTTGCCGCGATACTTCTGTTCGTGTGCGGCGTTGTGGTGGGGCGGGCCGTGGGAAGCCTATAACGCCGTTATCATTTTCGATCGTGAGAACGAGTGGTGGAAGGATACATGGTTGTGGCCGATAAAAAGATTTTGATCGTAGGTGCTTCGCGCGGCATCGGGCTGGGCCTGACGCGGGAGTTCTTGGATCGTGGGTGGAAAATGTTCGCGACGGAACGCAGCGAAGGCGATGAGTTGCACAAAGTCGCTGCCGAGCATGACCCGGCAATCGAAATTCTGACCTGCGACGTGACCGATCGCGAAAGCTACACCGGGTTTCGCGCAAAATTCGACGACAGTTCTCTCGAT
>JBAUIN010000058.1:0-3736 GCA_049682975.1 Pontixanthobacter sp.
GTCAACGCCGCCGTTTTGCGAAGTGTTCTTACCGAACAGATCGAGGATGCGCGGTTCCGTGAATGGGAAATGCCGTTCGACAGCGACAGCAACTTCTGGAGCTATCTCGCACCCGGCTCCGGCTTTCAGACGGTAGCGGAGTATGACGATTACATTGGGCGGATGCGCGACGTTCCACGTTATTTCGACGAACAGATCGCCAATTCCCGTGCCGGACTGGAACGCGGATTTTCCGTACCGCAAGTCACGTTGGAAGGGCGCGATGCTTCCCTGATCCCGTATGAAATCCATGGCGACAAAAATCCGTTTTTCGGGCCCATCCTGCAGATGCCGGACCGGTTCTCGCAAGCCGACCGGACGCGCATTATCGCGGAAGCGCGCGATGCCATTCGCCGCGACATCATACCGGCTTACAGCCGCCTGCTGACATTCTTTAACGACGAATATATGCCCAATGCCCGGCAAACGCTTGCGGCGGAACGCTTTCCGGATGGCGAAGCCTATTACGCGCAGCAAATCCGGCAATATACGACGCTGAATCTGAGCGCCGACGAAATTCACGCCATCGGCCTGTCCGAAGTCGCGCGGATCGAGGAAGCGATGCGGGAAATCATGGCGGAGGTGAATTTTTCCGGCACGATCGCACAGTTCAACGAAAAACTGCGCACCGATCCGCGGTTCATTGCTGCCACGCCCGAAGAGTTAATGGGCGTATCCGCCTATGTCGCCAAGCGCGTGGACGGCAAGCTGGGCGATTATTTCGGTTTCCTTCCGCGGCATCGGTTCTCCATTCGTCCTGTCGCGCCCGACATCGCACCGTTCTACACTGCGGGGCGTGGCGGTTACGAATATTGCCAGATGAACACGCACGATCTTCCCTCGCGACCGCTTTACAACATTCCCGCCCTGACCCTGCACGAATGCGCGCCGGGCCACTCGTTCCAGGCCGCGTTCCAGCGAGAGCAAGGGGGCGACGATACGCCGGATTTCCGCCGCAACATCTATTTTTCCGGCATGGGCGAAGGCTGGGGACTATATACCGAATTTCTGGGGGAGGAGATGGGCATTTACCGCACGCCTTACGAACGCTTCGGGCGATTATCCTACGAGATGTGGCGTGCGGCGCGGTTGGTGATCGACACCGGCATCCATTCACAGGGCTGGAGCCGGGATCGCGCGCTGGCCTATCTCGGCGATCGCACCGCGTTGTCGCGGCACGAGGTCGCGACAGAGATCGACCGTTATATCAGCTGGCCGGGACAGGCGCTGGCCTACAAACTTGGTGAATTGCAGATACGCCGTCTGCGCGGGGAGGCGGAAGCGGCGCTGGGTGAGCAATTCGACATCCGCAAATTCCACGATGTCATTCTGGCTTTGGGATCGGTGCCGCTGCCCGTGTTGGAGCGGCGGATCGAACGCTTCATTGCGGAAGGGGGTCCGGGCGTGCCGGAAGGCGTTTACGACTGACGTTCGAGTTCCGTCTCGATCTGGCCCAGCCGTTCTTTGCCGAAGAACATGGCACCGTGCACGAACATGGTCGGAATGCCGAAAGCGCCGCGATCGACGGCGTTTTGGGTGTTGTCCATCAGCGCTTGCCTGATCGCCGGGTCCTGCGTTCGTTCGATCATGCGGGCCGCGTCGAAACCTGCCTCCTGCAGCGATGAAGCGACTGCTTCGGGAGCCGTCGGATCCTTGCCATCGTGCCAGACCGCCCGCAGCAGCGCGTCCGCCAATTCCAGTCTCTCGGGTCCTTCGACTGTACAGAGCAGGCGCTGAAACAGCACCGAATTGAACGGGAATTTGGGGTTCATGGTATATTCGGTCAGCCCGTGCGCGGCGATGAAGCGGTTTATTTCCAGAATGGCATATTCGTTCTTCCCCTTCACCTCCGCATCGCGAATGAAAGGTGGCGCGTTACCGGTAAGCTTGTGCATTCCCGCCAAAAAAACGGGCGTTACTACCAATTCCGCCCCGTGCCGCGCCGCGATATCCTTCAGCGGCCAATAAGCAAGATAGGCATTCGGGCTGACGATATCGAACAGCAGTTCCACGCGTTTGGTCATCACTTCCCCCTATAATCCGGCAGTCGATAGTGCCCGGTCCATATCTTCGATGATGTCGGCCACATCTTCCAGCCCGACATTGATGCGTAACATACCCTCGTGAACACCCATCGCGGTGCGGTCGTCCTCGCTCAAACCGGCATGGGTGGTACTGGCGGGATGACACATCAGGCTGCGCGCATCGCCGATATTGTTGCTGATGTCGATCAGTTGCAGCGCATCGAGAATAGCATGAGCCTGCCCGCGGCCTTCAACCACGAAGCTGAAAATCGGACCGCAGGCATCCATCTGTTTTTGCGCGAGATCGTATTGCGGGTGGCTGGGCAGGCCGGGATGCAGCATGGTGCCGCCCGCCTCCGCCACGCGCTCTTCCATGAATTGGCCCAGTGCGAGCGCATTTTCGCTCTGCTTGTGCGCCCGTAGCGACAACGTCTCCAGCCCCTTCAGCACGACCCAGGCATTGAACGGCGCGCAATTGGGGCCGGTATTGCGCTGGAACGGCAGCAGCGTTTCGGTGATGAATTGCTCCGTCCCGCATACCGCGCCCGCCAGCACGCGGCCCTGCCCGTCCATCAGTTTTGTCGCGCTATACGCTACCACATCCGCGCCGAATTTCATCGGACGCTGCAACGCTGGCGAACAGAACGCATTGTCCACCACCGATACGATCCCATGCGCTTTCGCCAACGCGCAGACATGCTCCAGATCTACGATGTCGAGCGTGGGATTGGCCGGACTTTCGAAGAAGAATACTTTGGTATTAGGCCGGATCGCAGCCTCCCACGCAGCATTGTCCGCGCTGTCGATCACGGTCGTCTCGATCCCGAAACGGGGCAGCAGGTGGTCGACCAGCCAGCGACATGATCCGAACGCCGCGCGCGCCGCCACGCAGTGATCGCCTGCCGATAGCTGGCACAGCAGCGCCGCCGTCATCGCCGCCATTCCGCTGGCCTGCGCGCGGCACGCCTCCGCCCCTTCCATCAGCGCGATGCGTTCTTCCAGCATGGCCGTGGTGGGGTTCTGCAGGCGGGAATAGGTCATGCCCGGATCGTCGCCCGCGAAACGCGCAGCAACGGTGGCGGCATCGTCATAGGTATAGCCGCTGGTCAGGAATAGCGCCTCGCTCGTCTCGCCATGTTCGCTGCGCCACGTGCCGCCGCGAATGGCCTGGGTGGCGGGCCGCCATTGTTGCGTGATCGTGCGGTCGGTTCCGGTGGTCTTCTTCATGTCGATCCGCTTAGAGTGGCACGAACCGCGTGCCAAGCATGCTAGAGATCGGCAGCCGCAATGCCCGCATCGGCGATGTCGCCGCGACCGAGCGCATCCAACATCATCGCACCCTCGGTCAGGGTGAACAACAGTTTCGCACCGCTTTGGGGATCGGGATCGCCCATTGGCATGTGGTCTTCGAACCATTGCAGCAATCGCGCGGCCATTATGTCCGCGTTCTCGCGATAGGCTGTATCCCCGTTTGCCGCCGCGGCGACGATTTCCCACCATATGCGCATGAATGGCCGGAATGCCTCGGTGCGGGCGGTTTTCAACGACCGGACGATGCATTCGCGCCGATCGGCAGGCGGCTCGTGCGAAAATGTCATGTCGAGTTCGTTCGAGTATAAAATCGCCAGATATTCCAACAATGCGCTAATCAGACCATCCTTGCTGCCGAAATG
>JBAUIN010000059.1:0-5337 GCA_049682975.1 Pontixanthobacter sp.
GGCGGGGCAGTACCATTGCGATCATCGACACTGGGATCGATGCGGACAGTCCCGAATTTGCAGGCCGCATCCATCCCGATTCTACCGATGTCGCCGGCAACGGAACCTTCGACGCGGATGACGATCACGGTACCAACATTGCGTTGGTCGCGGCGGCGGCGCGGGACAATACCGGGGTAGTCGGCATCGCGTACGGTTCGCGCATTCTGGCTCTGCGCGCGGATCAACCCGGTTCATGCGCGACCGAGACGGAGGCAACGCTGGATGGGTGCCAGTTCGGCGATCGCGATATTGCACAAGGGGTGGATCAGGCGGTCCGATCCGGCGCGACGGTTATCAATATCAGTCTGGGCGGCAGCGCGCCGACCGGCACGCTGAGCCAGGCGATTGCGCGCGCCGCGGCTGCAGGTCTGGTCATCGTGGTTTCCGCTGGGAATGATGGAGAATCGACTGAGAGCGGTATCGACCCCGATCGGCCGGACCCTTTCGCCGCCGGCCTGTTGGCAGCCGGTGGCGACAATGTAATTATCGTGGGATCGGTCGATGATAACGGCACGATCTCGCCGTTCAGTAATCGTGCGGGCAGTCTCGCCGCATCTTATCTGACCGCGCGTGGTCAGCGTATTTGCTGCACCTATGAAGATGGCACGCTGCGTGTGACGATGGATGAGAAAGGCGATCGCTTCGTCACTCTGTTTTCCGGCACGAGTTTTTCTGCCCCACAAGTTGCGGGCGCGGTGGCCCTGTTGGCGCAGGCGTTCCCCAATCTGACCGGAACGCAGATCGTCGAAATCCTGCTCGATTCCGCGCGCGATGCGGGGGCAGCCGGGACGGACGAAATCTACGGTACCGGCATCTTGGATATCGCTGCCGCCCTGCAACCCAGCGGCACGACGTCTTTAGCGGGTACGGAAACCTTAATCGCTTTGGATGCCGTCAGCGGCACCGGGTCGGCGGCAATGGGCGATGCGCTTTCCACGGCAAGCATCCCGACCGTGATTACCGACCGATACGATCGGGCGTATAATGCTGATCTGGGCGGGCAGCTTCGATCCGCCGCGCTTCAGCCGCGTCTTTTGCAGGCTATTGGTGGCGGCTCGCGCAGAATTCAGGGTGGGGCAGGGCCGGTATCGATGGCTTTCACGATTGCCAATGCGCCCGGTCAATCGGCGGTGAACCCGTTGCAGCTGACATCGAACGATGCCGAACAGGCACGTGTTCTTGCGGCGCGGATCGTAACGAAACTGGCACCCGATACACAGTTGGCTTTCGGGTTTTCACAAGGGGAAGCGGGGCTGGTCGCCGGTCTGCAGGGCATCGATCGTCCGGCATTTCTCATTACCGGTGCGGCGGGCGGCGACACAGGCTTCGTGCGCAGCAGCGATGCGGCATTTGCCCTACGTCACAAATTCGGGAAACTGGGTGTAACCGTCAGTGCCCAAAGCGGCCATGCGCAATCGCTGGCGCAGCAGGCGCGCATGAATGACGCGCGGTTCGATGCCGATCGGCGAGGCGTGCAATCCTTCACGGTAACGGCAGATCGCCGCTTCGGCGAGATGCAGACTGCCGTGGGCGTTACGCGTCTTCAGGAAGATGCCAGCGTATTGGGTGGGCAGTTCGACGGACTGTTGGGCGTAGACGGCGCGGACACGGTTTTCCTAGACGCACAGGCTGGTTTGAAATTGGCCGATGGTTGGCATCTGGGCGGATCGTATCGTCATGGATTTACCCGTATCGTCGGCAGCGGATTATCGGCGGGAACATCGCGTCTGAACAGTCAGGCATGGTCGATCGATCTGGCACGAGAAGGCGTGTTCGCATTCGGCGATCGGCTGGGGTTCCGCCTATCGCAACCTTTGCGTGTGGTGAATGGTGGAATCAGACTGAATGTTCCGATCGCTTACGATTATACGACGCAAAGCGCGACTTTCGGCAACCGCACCCTATCTCTTTCACCGGAAGGGCGCGAAGTGATGGGCGAACTGGCATGGAGTGGCAGCCTGTGGGGCGGTGCGACAACAGCCAGCCTATTTTATCGCCACCAACCCGGCCATTTCGCAGCCGAAGAGTTCGGCGATGCGGGGGCAGCCATTAGATGGAATAAAAGCTTCTAAAAACCGGTCTTACATCCCCGCACGTTTCGCAAAGCCGTAAGACCGCTCGACCAATGGGACGACCCGGTCCGACATTTCACGCGCATGCTTGCTGGATGCGGTTCCATCGATCACGCGTTTCTTGATGCCCTGCATAATGCCGGCTAGACGGAAGAGATTATACGCGAAATACCAGTCCATCGGCGGCACGGGATAGCCGGTACGCGCCACGTAGCGTTCGGTTGCCGCTTCCACGCTCGGAATGCCCAGCGCATCGTGATCCAGTCCTTCGATACCGGCACGGCCATCGACCGGATTGACCCAGTTGAGCATGAGGTAGCTGAAATCGGCAATCGGATCGCCAAGCGTGGACAGTTCCCAATCGAGGACAGCCAGAACCTCGGGTTCGTCCTTATGGAAAATCAGATTGTCGAGGCGATAGTCGCCATGCACGATGCTGCTCGCATGTTGGGGCGGTATCGTGGTCGGCAACCATTCGATCAGCTCGTCCATTTCGGGAATGGTTTCGGTTTCGGACAGCTTATATTGCTTCGACCAGCGGGCGATCTGTCGCGCGCAATAATCTGTGGGTTTACCGAAATCGTCCATCCCGACTGCGGACACGTTCGTCGTGTGCAGATCGGCCATAGTGTCGATCATAGCGTGATAGATAGCGGTACGTTCGGCCTTGTCCGATGCGGGCAACGCGCCATCCCATAGGCTGCGTCCATCGGCCAGGCTCATCACGAAAAACATCGATCCCACCACATCGGGCTCTTCGCAAAGACCATAGGCTTTGGGTACCGGAAAGCCGGTCGGGCCGAGCGCCGCCATCGCCTTATATTCGCGATCGACCGCATGGGCCGATGGCAGCAATTTACCGAATGGCTGACGCCGCAGGACATAGGATCGCGCGGGCGTGTCGATGCGGTAGGTGGGGTTGGATTGCCCGCCCTTGAACTTCGACAGGGTAAGCGGGCCTTCGAAGCCTTGGACGTTGGCCTTCATCCACGCCGTCAGCTTCGCTTCGTCCAGCTGATCCGCTTCCGGCACATCGACCGTGCCGACCATTTCCTTTTCGTAATCCATAATTCAACTCTTCAATCGAAAACGATGACAGAACGCGCGCTGTGGCCTTCGCGTAATTTGTCGAAACCGGCATTGATCTCGTCCAGCGCGATGCGCTCGGCAATAATCGTGTCGAGATCGAGCAGACCGCGCATGTAGAAATCGACAAGCCGGGGCAAATCGACCGGAAAATGGTTCGCGCCCATGATCGCACCTTGAAGTTTTTTGCCGGACAAAAGATCCATCGCGGCCAGACCAACTTTACAATCCAATGGCATCATGCCCAGGATCGTGGCCGTTCCCCCGCGCCGCAACAATTTCACGGTAAGATCGGCGGCAGCTTGCCGTCCTACCGCCTCGATCGCATGATGCACGCCGCCACGCGACATTTTGATGATCTGATCGGCGGCATCGTCGGCCATCGCATCGACCGTATGGGTCGCACCCAAAACCTCCGCCAATTCGCGTTTTTCGGGGAGCGGGTCGACCGCGATGATCTGACCCGCTCCGGCAATCTTCGCAGCGTTTATCGCGGCCAGACCGACGCCCCCGCAACCGACCACCGCCACGCTTTCACCCGGCACCACTTTGCACGCGTTGAAGATCGTGCCCGCACCGGTGGTTACCGCGCAGCCGATCACGGCAGCACGATCCAGCGGCATGTCTTTGTCGATCGTTACACAAGCGTTTTCGTGAATGAGCATCTGTTCGGCAAAGGCGGACAGGTTGAGCATCTGGTTCACGGTTTCACCGCCGGATCGCGTGATGCGCGAATCAGCGGATTTGGAGCGCCGCGTTCCTTCGCCCAAACACATCGCCATGCGCCCGGTCACGCAAAATTCGCACTGACCGCAGAAGGCGGACAGGCACGATACGACGTGATCGCCCGCCTTTACTGTTCGTACCTCGCTGCCGACCGCACGCACCACACCTGCCGCTTCATGCCCCGGGATGGTGGGGAGCGGGTGAGGATAAGCACCGTCTATAAAATGAAGATCCGAATGACATAACCCGCATGCCTTCGTGTCGATCAACACCTCATGCGGTGCGGGATCGGCCAATTCGACGTCGCCGATTGTAAGGCCTTCGCCTGGTTTTTCGAGGATCGCTGCCTTTGCCATCGATGCCCCCCTTACTGCGCCGCTGCGGACGCCGCCGCTCCGCCGGCACTGGCGCTTCTGCCTTGCCCGCCATCGAGTGCGTTCTGCGTATCGTCCGGCATCGGCGCATGTTTGGCGAATTCCATACGGGCGATCGAGCGCGCGTGTACTTCGTCAGGGCCATCCGCCAACCGTAATGTACGCTGGTGCGCATAGGCATTGGCTAGGCCGTAATCGTTCGACACGCCGCCGCCGCCATGCGCCTGGATCGCGTCGTCAATGATTTTCAGCGCCATGTTGGGCGCCTGAACCTTGATCATGGCGATTTCTTGCTTGGCGGATTTGTTGCCGACCTTGTCCATCATATCGGCGGCCTTCAGGCACAGCAGGCGCGTCATGTCGATATCGATGCGGGCGCGTGCGACGCGTTCTTCCCAGACCGAATGTTTGTAGATCGGTTTTCCGAATGCCTCGCGTTCCTGCAGGCGGCGGCACATCTTGGCGATGGCTTCTTCCGCGACGCCGATGGTGCGCATGCAGTGATGGATGCGGCCTGGGCCCAAGCGACCCTGTGCGATTTCGAACCCGCGCCCTTCGCCCAGCAGGAGGTTTTCTGCCGGAACGCGCACATCCTTCATTTCCACTTCCATATGGCCATGCGGCGCATCGTCGTAACCGAAAACGGGCAAGTGCCGCAGAATGTTCACACCCTTCGCCTCGATCGGCATCAGGATCATCGATTGCTGCTGGTGCCGGTTTGCTTCGAAATCGGTCTTGCCCATCACGATCGCGACTTTGCAGCGCGGATCGCCGAGGCCGGAGGACCACCATTTGCGGCCATTGATGACATATTCGTCACCATCGCGTTCGATTCGCGTTTCGATGTTCGTCGCGTCGGATGATGCGACATGCGGTTCGGTCATCAAGAAAGCGGAGCGAATCTCGCCGTTCATCAGCGGTTCGAGCCACTTATCCTTCTGCTGGCGCGTGCCGTAGCGGTGGAACACTTCCATATTGCCGGTGTCGGGCGCGGAGCAGTTGAACACTTCGCTGGCCCAGCCGATGCGGCCCATTTC
>JBAUIN010000060.1:0-26176 GCA_049682975.1 Pontixanthobacter sp.
GGCTGCCGCGATTTCTTCGTTGCAACCTGGCAAGAGGCCGCCGAAATTGTCGAGGTTGCAAAGTACGCGAACATTACGGTCCTGAACGGAGTAATGCCGGACGACATGCCGTTCGCGACGCAGCTCCCCGTGAAACCGATGCTGAATACGCAGCGGCAAGTCGCATTGTGGCGCGAAACAGGGCGACCGTGTGACGTGATGGTAAATTCGGGAATGAACCGATTGGGTCTCGATGCAGATGCCATCCGCGCAATCGACTGGAACGGGCTTAAAGTGGACACGCTGGCCAGCCATCTCGCATCGGCCGATGAAGATACGCCGCAAAATGACGAACAATTGCAAAAGTTTCGGTCAGCGATCGATCAGATACCGCATCGCCGAACAAGCCTGGCCAATAGTGCTGGCGTTGCCCTGGGCAATTCATTTTCATTCGATCTGACGCGACCTGGTCTGGCTCTATATGGCGGTATTGCGAGAGGGGGTTTGGCGGAGATTATTCGACCCGTCGCCACGATCGAAAGCCGTATACTGCAAATACGCAATCTCGAACCTGGTGATTGCGTCGGCTACAATGCGACATACCGCGCCGAAACCAACATGCGCACCGCCATAATCGCTACGGGCTATGCCGATGGATATTTGAAAAGTTTTTCAAATTCTGGAATATTCTATCACGGCGACGCGGAGCTTCCCGTGATCGGCCGGGTATCGATGGACCTGGTTGCGTTGGATATTCGAAACGTACCGGATTTGGACGAAGGCGATTGGGTTTCACTCCCGCTCGACTTGCCGAAGCTCGCCCGCCAATCCGGCTTGTCGCAATATGAAATTCTTACCGGTTTGGGGGATCGCTTCGATCGCTATTGGGCGGACGAAAAAGACTGAGCGCACCCAAAGAACCGATAAACCAGCCACGTTTTGTTGCGTCGCACATGCTGCACCTGCTAGTGATTACAATCGCGTGATATAAAGGATGCATTATGGCCAAGAAGGTCGCCGATGGTAGCAAGATTACCATCAAGAAATACGCCAATCGCCGCCTCTATAATACCGGTTCGTCCAGCTATATTACGTTGGACGATCTTGCTAAGATGACACGCGACAATGTCGAATTCGAAGTGGTCGATGCCAAGAGTGGGACCGATATCACCCATTCGATCCTGACGCAGATTATCATGGAGGAAGAGGCAAGTGGCAAACCCATGCTTCCGGTCAGCTTTCTACGCGACCTGATTGCTATGTATGGCAATTCCATGCAGTCGATGATGCCCCAATATCTCGAAGCGACGATGACCAACTTCCGCGCCAATCAGGCTAAAATTCAGGCCGCCCTGCGTGAAGGGATGGACAATCACCCGATTGCCAAACTGCATGAAACCAATATGGCCGTCATGCGCGCCATGGGTGAAGTTATCTTGCCGTCCGTCAAATCCAGCACGCAGCATTCTTCCGAAAACGATTCCGCCGCGCCTGTCGATAATACCGCCACTGAACAGGGCGAGATCGCCACGCTGCGCGACCAGATGGCGCAAATGCAAAAGAAGCTGGACGAGTTAAGCAAGTAGCCGGGCGTCGCATCAATTATCCTTCGATAACCAGGGAACATCATCAGTGTCCAACATCCGCCATGCTTTGTCGGTCAAACGCGAAGACGATTTCGCTGCCTGGTACCAGGAAGTCATCGCTGCCGCCGATCTTGCAGAGGAGTCTGGCGTGCGTGGCTGCATGGTCATCAAGCCGTGGGGCTGGGGTATTTGGGAACGTATTCAGCGATTGCTGGACGACCGGATTAAGGCCGCAGGTCACGATAATTGCTATTTTCCGTTATTCATCCCGCTCGCGAATTTCGAACGCGAGGCTGAGCATGTCGATGGTTTCGCAAAGGAGATGGCGGTCGTCACACATCATCGCCTAATTGCGGACGATGCCGGCAAACTCGTTCCCGATCCGGACGCGAAACTGGAAGAACCGCTGGTCGTGCGACCCACATCCGAAACCATTTTCGGGGATGCGATGGCGCGATGGATTCAAAGCTGGCGCGATCTTCCGTTGAAGCTCAATCAGTGGGCCAATGTGGTGCGTTGGGAAATGCGGACACGCATGTTTTTACGAACCAGCGAATTTCTATGGCAGGAAGGACATACCGCCCATGAAAGCGCGGATGAGGCAATGTCGCACACGCAGCGCATGCTCGAAGTCTATCGCGCCTGTGCCGAAGAGGATTTGGCGATGCCTGTAATCGCCGGAGAAAAGCCCGAGAATGAGCGGTTCCCCGGGGCGGTACAAACCTGGTCGATCGAAGCGATGATGCAGGATGGGAAAGCTTTGCAAGCAGGAACGTCGCATTACCTCGGCACCAATTTTTCCGAAGCGGCTGGCATCAAATTTCAGAACCGCGACGGTGATCAGGAATTGTGTCACACCACCAGCTGGGGTGTTTCGACGCGCATGATCGGTGGCGTCATTATGACCCATGGCGACGATGACGGATTGAAAGTGCCGCCCACGATCGCTCCAAGTCAGGTCGTCATTCTGCCGATGCTACGCGGAAAGGATGAAGACGCCGCGTTGCTCGATTATTGTGAAAAGCTGCGCGATGCAGTCGCGGTGAAGCATGCTTTTGGGGAACGTGTGCGGGTTGCCTTGGATACCAAGCCGGGGAAAGCTGCGGCAAAGCGGTGGGATTACGTTCGCAAAGGTGCACCGATAATCATCGAAGTCGGCGGCCGCGACATGGATGGGGGCGTTGTCAGTCTGCTTCGTCGCGACAGCTTATGGGCCGAGAATGGCAAGCCGAATTTTTCCGCACCGCAAGTGGCCGACGCGCCCGAACAGATCCCCGCCTTATTGCAGGACATTCAAACAACGATGTTCGAGAATGCGCGTGCCAGTCGCGATGGGAATATTACGTGCGATATCACCACGTTGGAAGAATTGCGTCAGTTCTTCCACGATGATGTAAAATTCCCGGGATGGGCGGAAGTCGCTTGGGCCAAACCGACGGGTAATGCTCTGATCCAAGTTATAGAACAGCTCAAAACGATGAAGGTTACGATCCGAAATGTTCCCGTGGACGGCGCAGTATCCGAAGGCGTCTGCATTTTTACCGGCGATCCGGCAGTCGAAAGAATTTACGTCGCGCGCGCGTATTGATCCTCCCTAACGAACCGAGCTTGCTAAATACGTTTGGCTGCGCGAATATCAGGTCATGAAGTATTTGATCCCGCTCGCTGTCGCAGCTATTTCCATGCCCGCCTTCGCCAATCATCATTCCGATATGGTATCGGCTGTCGATGCGGTTTCGCAGGATCGGTTGAAATCGGACATCGACGCACTGGTCGGCTTCGGCACTCGGCATACCATGTCGGTTCAGGACGATCCGAAACGAGGCATCGGCGCCGCCCGTCGTTGGGGCG
This sequence comes from Pontixanthobacter sp., assembly GCA_049682975.1. Classification (GTDB taxonomy): domain Bacteria; phylum Pseudomonadota; class Alphaproteobacteria; order Sphingomonadales; family Sphingomonadaceae; genus Pontixanthobacter. The sequence continues at coordinate 3,417 of JBAUIN010000060.1, forward strand.
AAGCACAATTTCGTCAAGCATCGCAAGCATGCGGCGGTTGTCTCGAAATCGTGTTGCCAGAACGTATGGTCGAAGGGCGGCGCATTCCGGTTCCCACACGGCTCGTCAATGTGGTGGCCATTCAACGCGGGACGGAGCGGCCCGATGAAGTAACAATCATTCAAGGGCATATCGATAGCCGCGTCACCGATGTTTCCGATTTCACCAGCGATGCGCCGGGTGCCAATGACGACGCGTCCGGTACGGCACTTGCAATCGAGGCGGCGCGCGTTCTGTCGCAACACAAATACCCAACGACTATTGTTTACGCACTGTTATCGGGCGAAGAGCAAGGCCTGTATGGCGGACGCTTAATGGCCGACTATGCGGAACAACAGGGATGGACTGTCAAGGCGGTGTTGAACAACGATATTGTCGGCGGGAGCTGTGGATCGGATGGCTATTGCGATGCCGAACATATTCGCGTGTTTTCCGAAGGACCGCGCGCCGACCTGACCGATGAAATTCGCGCGGAACAACGCCGCGATGGCGGTGAGAACGACAGCCCGTCGCGCAATCTCTCCCGCTGGTTGGACGATGTGGCTGAGAGTGATGCTGCAGGCTTGGATGTCCGTCAGATATGGCGTACCGACCGCATGGGCCGGGGCGGCGACCAGATACCGTTTCTCGAAAAAGGCTATCCCGCAATACGTTTTTCCGTCGCGGTCGAGGATTATGAGCATCAGCATCAGGATCTGCGGACCGAAGATGGCATCGTTTACGGCGATACGAAAGATGAAATGGATTTCGGCTATCTCACCAAAGCCGTCCGCTTGAACGTACGCGCAGCTGAGAAACTTGCGCGCGCGCCGATGCCTCCCGCACCGACAGCGCAAGCCGCCGTGCGAACCTTCACGCAACTTGCGTGGGAGCCTGTGCCCGGTGCCTTCTCCTATACCATTTGGCAGCGCCGTCCGGACGAGCCGTATTGGCGGGACGTGCCAGTGATCGAAAAAGCCGCAGCGACCAGTGCGAAGCTGGAGGGTGTTCGCGGCGACGACTGGATCTTCGGCGTTTCGTCCTGCACGGCAGCAGGCGATTGCAGCCCGGTCTCCAGCGCCGTTCCGGCAGGAGCCTTCCTACCGATCGAAGGTACTGCGGCAGAGGGTGACAGCGACTAATACCGCGTTCATAGGCGGCGCATGACCAAGAAAATGTCTCGCAAGCCATCCAAAAACCAATCCGCCCTGCCATCGCGTGAGCAGGTGCTCGAATTTATTCAATCCTCCGATTCTATCGTGGGTAAGCGGGAAATCGGCAAAGCCTTCGGTTTGAAAGGCCAGGACAAGATCGCTCTCAAACGCCTGTTGAAAGACATGGCGGAAGAAGGGCTGATCGACGGGAAGCGTACGGCCTATCACCGGATGGGTGGCATACCGAAAGTTACGACTTTGCGCGTGGTCGATCTCGAGGATGACGAACCGATTGCCATTCCCGATGCATGGCAGCCCGATGACGGAACAACTCCGCCAAGGCTGCGTGTGCGCGAAGATAAGAAGAGCAAGGGGCGTCATGCGGCGCTGAAGGTCGGCGATCGTATTCTCGCGCGGACCGAAGAAGTAGGCAATGGCTGGCAGGCGCAGGTCATGAAGAAACTGCCCCCGCGTACCGAAGGTATGATGGGGGTCGTCGAGATGGACGGTAACGGTAAAGCGTGGCTCGCGCCGATCGACAAGAAAATTCGCAATTCCTCCCCGATTGCCGATCTGGGGGGCGCCGAAGTCGGGCAACTCGTTCTTACAGAAGCCGCCGGTCGCGGTGCGCGTGCGGGCGTCAACGTCGTGGAGGTGCTGGGCGATCCTTTGGCGCCAAAAGCATTCAGCCTGATTGCGATTTCCAAACACGGTATACCAAACGTCTTTTCCAAAGAAACATTGGATGAAGCTCAGATTGCCGCCGATCTGCCGTTGGATGTGGATCAACGTGAAGATTTGCGCCACCTTCCAATCGTAGCCATCGATCCTGCCGATGCACGCGATCACGACGATGCGATTTGGGCCGAACCCGATGAATCGGGCGGGTTCAAAGCGGTCATCGCGATCGCCGATGTCAGCTACTACGTTCGGCCCGGTGGCGCATTGGATAAAGAGGCGCGAAAACGCGGGAATTCCGTTTACTTCCCGGATCGTGTCGTCCCGATGCTGCCGGAAATCTTGAGTGCCGAAATCTGCTCATTGCGCCAGGGGGAAGGGCGCGCTGCCATGGCCTGTCATGTCGACATCTCCGCCGAGGGTAAGATTACCGGTACGCTGTTCACCCGTGCCATCGTCCAGATCAACGAAGTTATTGCGTATGAAGATGCGCAACAGCGTATCGACGACGGCAAGGCGGCACAAAATCTCCGGCATCTGTGGGACTGCTGGGAAGTTCTGGCCAAGGCGCGAGATGCTCGTGATCCCTTGGCTCTCGATCTTCCCGAACGCCGGGTCGTGTTGAACGACGAAGGCAAGATCGAAGAAATTGCAGTTCGCGAGCGGTTGGACGCGCATCGGGTCGTCGAAGATTTCATGATCGTGGCGAACGTCGCGGCGGCGCAGGCACTCGAGAAGAAAAGCGCACCGGTCGTCTATCGCGTGCATGAAACGCCGGGTCGGGAAAAGCTGGTCGCGCTACGGGAATACCTCGAAACTTTCGGCAGAAAGCTGGCGCTGGGGCAGGTGATAACACCCGGCCTGTTCAATCGCATGCTGAAGGACGTGACTGAAGAATCGGAAAAAGCGCAGGTTATGGAAGCGGTCCTGCGCACTCAAACGCAAGCTTATTACGGACCGGCCAATGCAGGGCATTTTGGCCTGGCGCTTTCGTCCTACGCCCACTTTACATCGCCGATCCGCCGCTACGCTGACTTGCTGGTCCATCGATCCCTGGTCGATGCCTACAAGTTGGAACAGCCGAAACCGAAAGGCGATTTGCCATCGCGTTCCGGCCTATCGGATATGGATCGCAGCAATATGGCTAAAATCTCCGATGCCATCAGCAAGACGGAACGGCGTGCTATGGAGGCAGAGCGTGACACGATCGACCGATATGTCGCTGCGTGGCTTTCTGGTCGTGTCGGTGAAACGTTCGATACGCGCATCACCGGTGTGCAGTCTTTCGGATTTTTTGCAACTATCGTGGGGCTCGGTGGGGACGGTCTGGTGCCGGTTTCGACATTGGGTTCGGATTATTTCCAGTATGATGAAACCGCGCAAACCCTGACAGGCGAACGCAGCGGGACTACTTATGCACCGGGCGATACGCTGAAGTTGAAATTGGGCGAGGCAAACCCGCTTACGGGCGCGCTCAAATTCGTACCTTTGGACGCGGATGGGAATGTGATAGAAGCACGCGGACGACGACCCGCACCGCGACGTGGCGGAAAACCGAAGGTCAAGCATAGCTCCACGAATGGCAAGGCTAAGAAAGGGAAGGGTGCCAAAAACAAATCCGGCAAGTCGGATAGCGATAAGGCTAAACGCAAACCAAACCAACGCGGGCGCCCCGGAAATATTCGCCATCAAAGCAAAAAGCACTGACCGCAGACGGAGTGGCGACGTACAAGCCTATTGCGTCAAACGGTCGATTTCCTCTGCGCTGAAGCCGCCCGGAACGATGTAAAGCGGGCAAGGCAACGTTCCCGAATGCGCAGAGAAATGCGTTATAAGAGGACCGGGCGCCCCTTCATCGGACGAACCCAGAACAAGGGCCGCTACCTCGGGATGGTCGTTGAGATATTCCTTGATAACCGTATGGCCTTCACCGATTTTCACTGTAATCGTGGGCATCTTTCCGCTTTCGGCCAGCAAATTGCCTGCTGCGCTGCTGGCTATCACTTCGGCCCGATCGCGGGCTTCCTGTTCGATCGTCGCCTGCACGGCGCCGAATGCATTGAAGTTCTGTTTCGCCACCAACGCCAGAATATGCACTCCGCCACCGGTTGCCAGCGCGCGGCGGGATGCAAAGCGCAAGGCTTTGCGCGCTTCCGCCGTATCGTCCATAATGACCAGATATACCCGCATGTATTCTCCCGGTAACAGCCCGACTTTTCGGTTGAAGGCGCGTATATCTTACGATTGACCGCGCCGCGCAAGAACCTTGCCCGATGACGGTAACATCGTCAGAGAAGGAACAGCCGCAATACAGGATCAGACGCGACCCATGCCTACCGCCATTAAAATGCCCGCGCTTTCCCCCACAATGGAGGAAGGCACCTTGGCCAAGTGGCTCGTGAAAGAAGGGGACAGCGTATCGTCGGGCGACATCATGGCGGAAATCGAAACCGATAAGGCGACGATGGAATTCGAGGCCGTGGACGAAGGTACGATCGCTTCCATTATGGTGGATGAGGGGACGGAAGGCGTGCAAGTCGGCACTGTTATCGCGATGCTTGCCGAGGAAGGCGAATCGGTCGAAGATGCAAAAGCGGCTGCGCCCGAACCGACCTCGCAGAATGACGATAGTAAAGCGCAGGGCGGGTCCGAGGCGGCTGCCAAGACAACGTCGGAAGCATCGTCAACCGATTTACACGAGAATACGAAAGATGAAGCGGCTTCCGATGTGCCGCAGCCGTCACAGCATTCCGCACCTCCAAAGCAAATCCGCAATTCCAGTAAGCGGATTATTGCCTCCCCGCTCGCACGACGAATTGCCGCAAATGGTGATATCGATCTCGCGAACATTAGGGGATCGGGACCGAATGGCCGCATCGTAAAGGCTGACGTCGAAAACGCTGAACCTGCCTCGGCGAAACCGGCCGACTTAACCAAGGAAGATGACGCCAGGAATACATCCAGCGCACAATCCGCCGAACTCCCCGATTTCGACATTCCGCATGAGGACGAAAAGCTCGGCAATGTCCGCAAGGTAATTGCGCGCCGCTTGACCGAAGCCAAACAGACCATTCCGCATATTTACCTTACCGTCGATATTCAACTCGATGCGTTGCTGGATTTGCGCAAACAGTTGAATGAGGCGTTGGACGCGCAGGATATCAAACTTTCGGTCAATGATCTGTTGATCAAGGCATTGGCCAAGGCGCTGCAACAGGTTCCCCAATGCAATGTAAGCTATGGCGGCAATATCTTGCGGAAGTATAGCCGCGCCGACGTTTCGGTCGCGGTTGCAGCGCCGAGCGGCCTAATCACTCCGATCGTAAAAGACGCCGGCGGCAAGGCGGTTTCGCAGATCTCAACCGAAATGAAGAGTTTGGCTAGCAAGGCGCGTGACGGAAAATTGCAACCGCAAGAATATCAAGGTGGGACGGCGAGCCTTTCCAATTTGGGTATGTTCGGCACGAAACAATTCGACGCCGTTATCAATCCGCCCCAGGCCATGATCCTGGCGGTCGGGGCAGGCGAGAAACGTCCATATGTACTGGATGGCGAACTTTCCGTGGCAACGATCATGACCGCAACCGGCAGTTTCGATCATCGCGCGATCGACGGCGTGGATGGAGCAAAGCTGATGGAGGCTTTCAAAATGTCAGTCGAAAACCCGCTCGCTCTAGTCGCGTGATTGGATGACAACTCCCAAATGCAACCTGTCGCGGCATTCGAGTTTCATGCAAATTGCGCCGGAATAACGTTAAATACATCATAAAGGTTTAATCTAAATGGCTGAAGCTTATGACGTCGTCGTGCTCGGTTCCGGTCCAGGGGGGTATGTCGCCGCAATCCGTTGCGCCCAATTGGGTCTGAAGGTCGGCATCGTCGAACGAGAAGAGTTGGGCGGAATTTGTCTTAATTGGGGCTGCATTCCGACAAAGGCGCTTTTGCGGTCTGCCGAGATATTCCATTTTATGCAGAACGCCGGAGATTATGGCCTCAAAGCGCAAGGTATCGAGGCCGATTTGGAAGCGGTCGTGAAGCGCAGTCGCGGCGTCGCAAAGCAGCTCAATCAAGGCGTCGCTCATCTTATGAAAAAGAACACGATCACGGTTCATCGCGGGGACGGTTCGCTTGCCGGCCCTCGAGAGGTTCTGATTAAAGGCGCGAAGGGCGAGGAAAAGCTCACGGCAAAACACGTCATTGTGGCAACCGGCGCGCGTGCCCGCGACCTGCCTTTCGCCCCGGCCGATGGTAAACGCGTCTGGACCTATCGGACCGCCATGACGCCACCCGAAATGCCATCGAAATTATTGGTAATCGGTTCCGGCGCCATCGGCATCGAATTTGCAAGTTTTTACAACGATATGGGCGCCGATGTGACGGTGGTCGAAATGCTCGATCGGATCGTGCCTGTCGAAGATGAGGAAATTTCGCAGTTTCTTGAAAAGTCGCTGTCGAAACAAGGTATTACCATTGAAACCGGTGCCGGTGTCGAGGATTTGAAGGTCCGCAACAAGGACGTCGTTGCAAAAATAAAAAACAAGGGTGGTAAGGTAGAAACGACGGAGTTCAGTCACGTTATCGTTGCCATCGGCATCGTGCCGAACACCGATGATCTCGGTTTGGACAAACTGGTCGATATGGACCGCGGCTTTATTCAGATCGATCCCTTCGGTCGCACGAAAACGGAAGGCCTGTGGGCAATTGGAGACTGCACGCCCGGCCCATGGCTAGCCCACAAGGCCAGTCACGAGGGTGTTGCGGCAGCCGAGGCGATCGCACAGGAATTGGGTAATGAAGATGTTCATCCGCACCCTCTGGACCGAAACAATATTCCCGGTTGCACCTATTGCCATCCGCAAGTTGCCAGCGTCGGCCTAACCGAAGCAAACGCGAAAGAAGCGGGGCATACAGTGAAAATCGGCAACTTCCCCTTCAACGGCAATGGCAAGGCGATCGCGCTTGGCGAAACGCAGGGTTTTATCAAAACGGTGTTCGATGCGAAAACCGGCGAATTGCTGGGGGCGCATATGATCGGGGCGGAGGTGACCGAGCTCATCCAAGGATATACCATTGGCAAAACGCTGGAGACGACCGAGATTGAATTGATGCAAACGGTTTTTCCGCACCCCACTTTGAGCGAAATGATGCATGAAAGTGTGTTGAGCGCTTATGAAAAAGCACTGCATATTTAGACTGGGTAGTGCTTAGCCCGCTCGAATTTCCGGGCGATAGCACGGTCTTGGCGACACGATGTCGACCATGTTACAGATCCAAGCGCGAATATGCGTTGATATAATTATCGGACGAATAAATGCAATCTTATGGAGCAGAAAAACCAATTGCACATCGGTTCCCGAATCAACGATAACGATGTATCTGCGGTTGTAGGATGGCTATCGGAAATTACAAAATTGGCCTTAAACGCCAATATGCTCGCTGAGCGTGTGCAGCTCGACAAAGACATTAAGCAAATCGAAGAGGCTTATGAAAGTCTCGATGAAAAGAAGCGGCGTCTCGAGCGCGTAGGCGTGCTGACCGATGCCACCGAAATCCTTATGTCCGAGCTTGATCCGGAGTGGGACCCCGCGAAAATCGTTCCGCAAAAAACAAACCGGCAGCGTTTGCCATGGGAACATGGCGCAACGACAAACACGGCTTTCGATATCATCCGTGATTTAACAGCGCCCATTTCGACTCTGGAGCTGGCGAAGCTGACAATAACTCGGCTTGGCAGCGATCCGGAAGATCCTGACCTTCTCGACCGCGTAAGATCAAATCTCGATTGTCCCCCGTCAGCGTTCAATAGACAGATTGGCTGCATGAAATAAGTGAGTGTTTTGGGTTCGTTGCAGTGACTGTAAGGAACGGAAATGAACGCAAAACACTCAAAGGCGCCCGCGCACGCGGTAGTTAAAGACATCCGCCGGGCGACCCGCAAGCAGTATAGTGCGGAGGAGAAGATCCGGATCGTGCTGGAAGGCCTTCGCGGCGAAGATAGCATCGCCGAGCTGTGCCGACGTGAAGGCATCGCGCAGGGCGTGTATTACAAATGGTCGAAGGACTTCATGGAAGCCGGAAAACGCAGGCTCGCTGGCGATACATCGCGCGCTGCCAATACGGATGAAGTGCGCGAACTGCGCCGTGAGACCCGCGATCTGAAGGAGGTTGTGGCCGAACAGACGCTGGAGATGCGCCTGCTCAAAAAAAGCATGATCGGGGATAGGGGAGACGAAGAATGAGATATCCTGTCTCAGAAAAGCTCGAGATCATCAGACTGGTCGAGAAAAGCCACCTTCCAGCGAAGCAGACGCTGGACAGGCTGGGCATCGCTCGGCCAACCTTTTACCGCTGGTATGATATCTATCAGCGGTTCGGTGAAGATGCGCTGGAGGACCGGCGGTCAGGTCCTCGCCGTGCCTGGAACCGGATCCCGGATGATGTGCAGGGTCAGATCCTCGAGATGGCGCTGGAGCGCTGTGAACTAAGCCCCAGAGAGCTAGCGGTGACGTTCACCGATGAACGCCGCTACTTCGTGTCCGAAGCCAGCGTTTACCGCCTGCTCAAGGCGCATGATCTGATTACCAGTCCGAACTTCATCGTGATGAAGGCCGCCAGCGAGTTCAAGGATAAGACGACAGCGCCCAACCAGCTGTGGCAGACGGACTTTACCTATCTGAAGATCATTGGCTGGGGCTGGTATTACCTATCGACGATCCTCGACGATTACTCGCGCTATATCATTGCCTGGAAGCTGTGTACGACAATGCGCGCCGAGGACGTGACCGATACGCTGGAACTGGCCTTGGCGGCCTCTGGCTGCGACCAGGCGCATGTGCTGCACAAACCGCGCCTGCTTAGCGACAATGGACCAAGTTACGTGGCCGGCGAACTGGCGGACTATCTCGCGGAAAAGGATATGCGCCACGTTCGCGGCGCTCCGTTCCATCCGCAAACGCAGGGCAAGATCGAGCGCTGGCACCAAACGCTCAAGAACCGCATCCTGCTGGAAAACTACTTCCTGCCCGGCGATCTGGAAGCGCAGGTCGAGGCGTTCGTCGAACATTACAATCATCAGCGCTATCACGAGAGCCTGAAGAACGTCACACCCGCAGACGCCTACTTCGGCAGGGCGGAAACCATCATCCAACAGCGAGAAAGGATCAAACGTAAAACCATCGAGCAAAGGCGCTTGCAACACCGCAAGCTTGCCGCATAATATCAACCAACAGATGATCCCAAACACTCACCTGTTTTAAACTGCCTACTTTCTCAAATTATCTGAAGACGGACAGTCAAGACCTACGGAAATATCGTGTCCTTCCGTGATCTCGAGGAGGAAACCAACGACGCCCTCGCCTTGTTCGGTAACAAGGATGCCAAAGGCATTGTCCTTCTGAAACCATATGCCGAGTATTATGATGAATACGAAAGCTTGGTTGCCAAGTTAAGAGCCGATTTCGCGCTTGACCAGCCAATCATTGGGGAAACCGCCCAAAAAGCATTCATCAAGCTATTTGGGGCAATTCTGCGACTGAAGAATATCCTAACAGCGTTCGACGATTTCGCCGGAAACGAGATCCTGACACAGCGTGAATTCCAGGATTACCTTAGCCTGTATCTCAACTTCTACGCTGACTTCCGGCGCACCTCAGAAGCGGACCGTGAAGCCATCAACGATGACGTGGTATTCGAGATCGAACTGGTCAAGCAGGTCGAGATTAACGTCGACTACATCCTGATGCTGGTAGAGCGCTATCTAGCCTCAAAGGGGTCTGGCGAGGACAAGGAAATTCTCGCAACGATACACCGCGCAATTAATTCCAGCCCCTCGTTGCGGAACAAGAAGGATCTGATCGAGCAGTTTGTCGCCTCCGTCTCATCCAGATCAAAGGTAGATGCGCAATGGCGGTCATTTTTGGCCGCTCGGAAAGACAGCGAACTTGAGGGTATCATCGCTGACGAAGGTTTGAATGGAGAAGAAACACGCGACTTCATCGAAAACGCATTCAGGGATGGTGCCATCCCAATGTCGGGGGTGGCTATAACAAAAATCCTCCCGCCGGTTTCGCGATTCGCAAAAGGGGGAAAGCACGCGTCTCGGAAACTATCCGTGATGGAAAAACTCACAGGGTTCTTCGAGCGGTATTACGGGTTGCTGTAGTCGTTCAGACAGGTGAGGCTCAAAAGGCGACTGCAACAAGTTTGAATGGCTGTTTTGCGTTTGGTTTTTTTGCTACCTAAGATTGAATAAATGGCGGACAGGGTGGGATTCGAACCCACGGTACGTTTACGCGCACGCCGGTTTTCAAGACCGGTGCATTCGACCACTCTGCCACCTGTCCGCTGCCAAGCTTCGCTAGCCAGCATCGGACGGCTTGTCACCATAGATCGCACGGGCTGGACGCGTATTTTTGCAATCGCGATGTCGATATCCACTTGCGGTTCAGCCATATTCTGACACGAGAGCAAACATGCAATATCGTTCTCTATTCGCGGCGCTTGCCGCACTGACTTTATCGTCCACGACCATTCCGGCGCAGGCGCAGAACCTGTCTTTCGATTCCTATTTGCAATTGCTGATTGCGAAGGCGCGGGGGGAGGGCGTGAGCGAGCAGACGATCCGCCGCATGACTGCGGGTCTTACCCCGAACCAGCGTGTGATCCAACTCGATCGCGGTCAGCCGGGAAGCCCTACGCGTACCGGCTATCCGGCGCTGGCCCCCTATATCGACACGCATGTAAATCCCACCCGGATCAGTCGCGGGCGAAGCATGTATGCCGCGACCAGCGCGATCCGCCAGCGAGTCGAGGCCGAATACGGTGTTCCGTCGGAAATCCTGATGGCGATATGGGGACATGAAACGAATTACGGCGGCTATAAAGGCAATTTCGACCTGTCGCGATCACTGGCTACGCTGGCCTGGGAAGGGCGACGGCGTGATCTGTTCGAAGGGGAATGGCTGGCCTTGATGAAGGTCGCCGATACGGGATATTCGCGCGATGATCTGGTCGGTAGCTGGGCCGGCGCTTTTGGCAATCCGCAGTTCTTGCCTAGTGTTTATCTGCGCCTGGCTACCGATGGCGACGGCGATGGACGTGCGGACATTTTCAACAACCGTGCCGACACTTTGGCGTCGATCGCGCGGTATTTTCAGGATTCCGGATGGCGGCGGGGACAACCCTGGGGTGTGCGCGCATCGGTGCCCGCCAATCTGGATAGGGCGGCAATCGATAACGAGATCATGGCCCCCGTATGCCCCCGCGTTCATGAGCGACACAGTCAATGGAAAACCGTGGCCGAATGGCGGCGTTTGGGCGTTCAGCCGCAACAATATCTTGCCGACGACGTCATGGCGTCGTTCTTTCAACCCGATGGACCGGGGCGAAACGCTTGGTTGCTAACCGCGAATTACCGTGTGATCCTCGAATATAATTGTTCGAATTATTACGCGATGAGCGTCGGATTGCTCGCGGATGAAATAGCGCGATAATTTTGCGAAAAGGCGGCAGGCGCGCAACAATGAAATGGGTTTTTCGCCTTATTGCAATCACCGGGCTCATGACCGGAACATCGGCTTTCGCACAGTTCGATCCGGATGCCGAGCATTTGGTTCGCGATGCGCAAATCGCGATGATGATCGATGGCGATACCGGCCAGGTTCTGTTCGCTAAAGATGCCAATCGGCGCTTTATTCCTGCGTCGATTACCAAAATAATGACCGCCTTCCTCGCATTCGAAATGATCAAAAGCGGGGAGTTACGGTTCGATCAGAAGTTTGCTCTGTCCAAGGGCGCTGCCGACGATTGGTACCGTACTGGGTCGACCATGTTTCTGATCCCGCGTGAACTCACCACTGTGGACGACCTGTTGAAGGGCATCGCCTCGGTTTCGGCGAATGATGGCAGCGCTGCTCTTGCGGAAGGCGCGGCAGGATCGATTGATGCATGGACCGCGCGCATGAATGAAATGGCACGCCGGATTGGTATGCGCGACAGCCATTTCGGAACGCCCAATGGCTGGCCCGACGCCGGCGGCACGTTTACCACGGCGAGCGATTTGATGCGCCTTTCGCGTTTACTCATCCAGCGTCATCCTTACCTATATAGTCGTTATTTCGGGCGTAACGGCATGCGGCACAACGGTTTTGCACAAGCCAACCATGATCCAATAAGCGGCATCGTCGAAGGTGCGGATGGCATTAAGACGGGCTATACACGGCAGGCCGGCCATGGCTTCGTCGGAAGTGCAAAACGCGCGGGTCAACGGCTGATTATGGTGGTGGCCGGTGTCGATGGCAGCCCGGCGCGAACGCAGGCAAGTCGCGACTTCATGGAATGGGGGTTCGCCGCCTTTGAGCGGAAATCTGTATTACGGAAGGCCGATATCGTCGCCTATGCCAAGGTCCAGAACGGCGCCTCGAGTTCTGTTGGTTTGCAGCCACGTGACGATGTTTCGTTAGCTCTTTCTAAAGGCCAATCCGGCGATGTCCGCGGATCAGTTAGATACGCCGGGCCGCTGGAAGCACCGCTCGACGCTGGGCAAAGCGTTGCGACATTGGAACTACGACAGGGCGGCAAGACTTTGGCGTCCATTCCCCTCGTCGCCTCGGACAACGTAGCGGAAGCAGGCGTCGGTCAACGTATAACGAATGCGTTCCGCGAGTGGGTTGAATGACGAACGGAGTTTTCATTGCATTCGAAGGCGGCGAGGGGAGCGGTAAAAGCACCCAAGCCAAATTGCTGCTCGAGGCTTTGGTTGCCGGAGGACGCAAATGTTTACTTACCCGCGAACCAGGCGGAACTTCCGGCGCCGAAGCAATCCGCAAACTGTTGCTCGATCCGCCCGGCGAAGGGTGGAATGTCGAGGCCGAAGCTTTGCTATTTGCCGCCGCTCGTTCCGATCATGTCGCGAAATTGATACAGCCCGCTCTGATCGAAGGCACTTGGGTAATTTGCGACCGGTTTCTTGATTCAAGTCGCGCTTATCAGGGTGGGGCCGGGCGATTGGGTGATCGCGCGATTACCGATCTCCACGAATTGGGTTCTGGCGGATTACGCCCGGACTGCATCATTTTTATCGACGCGTCGCCCGACCTGACCCGCGCACGGCTATCCCGGCGTGATGGTGGCCGAACGGATGCAATAGGGGGGCGGACCGATGCCTATCATGCAAATGTTGCCGCAAGCTTCTGCCAGTTCGCTGAGGACGAACCCGCGCGGTACATCGTCATCGATGGCGACCGATCGATCGACGATATTCAACGCGAAATTCGGTCAGCCGTGCTGCAGCGGTTCGACGGCCCGATATGAACCATGACGCCCATGATTTTGCCTGGCGTGAGTGGCGCGAGGCCGTACGAAACGACAGGATGCATCATGCGTGGATGCTGACCGGTCGCAAGGGGTTGGGCAAACGTGACTTTGCGTTGGCAGCAGCAGGCGAGCTGATTACGGATAGTGCGAGTCATTCGGATATGGCGAACCATCCCGACATACTCGTCCTCGACCGACATCCGAAGGACGATAAGGAAGAAAGGAAGCGCGCCGACGGCAAGCCTTTTGAGACAAAGCGTAATATTCCTGTTAGCCAAATCAGAGCGATGCAGCAACGGCTCACGACGAGACCTACCATGGGCAATAAGCGCGCCGTTATAATCGATCCGGCGGACGTAATGGAGCCGGCCGCATCGAATGCGTTACTCAAAAGCTTGGAAGAACCGCCGCAAGGCACATATTTCATTTTAATAGCGCATAGCCCCGCGAAATTGCTGCCAACGATACGTTCGCGCTGCCGCACCTTACGCTTTCCTACCTTATCGCATGATCAAATGCTGGTTTTGCTCGGTAAAGAACGCCCGGAGGCTGCCATTGCCGATCGCGAAGCCGCAGCCGCCACCGGATCGCCGGGCACCGCGATCGATTTTCTCGACCGCGAACTCGGCAAGATATACACCAGTATGCAGGCGATCGTGAAAACGCGAGACGCGGATCACACACATCGTTCGAAATTGACGCTTGCGATCGGCAGTCGGCCGGATCGCGATAGAATGCTCGCGGTTCTCAACCTAGCGCGTCGCGTGCTGGCCAACGAAGTTGGGAATGTGCATCCGTCTGCTTTTCCGAAGTTCGTCGATGCGCATTCCGAAATGGTAAAATTAACTGCGCAAATGCCGGTGTATAATTTCGATACCGCGCTTTTAATTGCCGAGATCGGAACCTTGCTCGCATCCGCGGCCCCCTCTACGGCGAATGCACATGTCTGACCCGTATTATATCACCACCGCGATCAGCTACCCCAATGGGAAACCACACATCGGCCACGCTTATGAAGCGATCGCTGCCGATGTCATCGCGCGTTTTCAACGGGCGCAGGGCAAGAAGGTACGGTTCCAGACGGGCACCGATGAGCATGGCTTGAAAATGGCGCGCAAGGCGGCGGAACAAGGTAAGACGGCCCGCGCGCTAGCCGACGAGATGTCTACGCATTTCAAAGAGATGTGCGCGTCTTTGAATGTACAATATGATCGGTTCATTCGCACCGTCGAGAACGATCATCATCACGCCAGTCAAACCCTTTGGAAAGCGATGGAGAAGGCAGGCGATCTCTATCTGGATCGCTACGAAGGGTGGTATTCCGTCCGCGACGAGGCCTATTACGACGAAAAAGAATTGGTTGAGGGGGAGAGCGAAGAAAAACTCTCGCCACAGGGCACTCCGGTCGAATGGACCATTGAAGAGAGCTGGTTTTTCCGCCTGTCGAAATATCAGGACCGCTTGCTCGATCTTTATCGCGATCACCCTGAATTCCTTCGACCCGACAGTCGCCGCAATGAAATGATTTCGTTCGTATCGGGCGGATTGCGGGATCTTTCCATATCGCGGACCAGCTTCGATTGGGGAGTGCCGGTTCCCGATAGTGCCGATCATGTCATGTATGTGTGGGTCGATGCGCTGACGAATTATCTCACAGGATTAGGTTATCCAGAGCAAACAGATGATTGGGAAGCATTCTGGCCTGCCGATCTACATCTGATCGGCAAGGACATCATGCGGTTCCACGGAGTATATTGGCCCGCTTTTTTGATGAGCGCCGGGCTACCTCTGCCGAAACAGATATTCGGTCATGGGTTTTTATTGAACAGGGGTGTCAAGGAATCTAAAACGCTTGGTAATGTGACGGACCCGATTGAATTAGCCGATAAGTTCGGGGTGGATTCTCTACGATATTTCCTGATGCGCGACGTAGCGTTCGGCCAGGACGGTTCATATTCACCCGAAGCGATCGTAACCCGTTGCAACGCGGAACTGGCGAACAGCTTCGGCAATCTGGCGCAACGTACCCTGTCGATGGTTCATAAAAACATGGATGGTAAACTGATCGACCATTTTGATAGAACGGATGCGGACCGCGTTTTGGGGGCTCAAGTCGCCAAAAGCTGCGATTTTTTGCGAAAGCGTTTTGAAGATTTGGCGTTCAGTGATGGCCTCGAGCACTGGATGCGTGCAGTTTTCGCCTGCAACCAATATGTCGATGAACAGGCCCCATGGAACTTGAAAAAGACCGACGAAGCGCGAATGCGTCAGGTTCTTACGACGCTGTTCAAACAAATACGTACTTTGGCAATTGCTGTGCGTTCGGTTGTGCCGACGGCGGCGGATTTGCTTCTTGATCAGATGGGCATTGCGCCGGACGAACGTGATTACGCTGCGCTTCGGAATGAGGCCTGGCTCGCTGATCTGATCAGTTCGGGCTTTGTATTGGAAAAACCGATCGGCGTTTTCCCCCGGCTCGAACTTCCCGAACCAGAGGCCGTATGATGTTAATCGATAGCCATTGTCATCTTGAATATGAAGGGTTGGCGGACCGACAGGACGAAGCGCTCCAGAATGCGCGCAATGCCGGCGTGAAAGGCTTCGTCAACATTTCGACGAAAAAAAGCGAATGGGCGCAGGTGTTGGCAACTGCCGCACGTGAAAAAGATGTGTGGGCCAGCGTCGGCGTGCATCCTCATAACGCCGACGATCATCACGACCTTGCGATTGACGATTTGCTCACCGCTGCTGAGCATCCCAAAGCGGTTGCTATCGGCGAGACCGGCCTGGACTATCACTACGATAAGTCCGACCGCGACGTGCAAAAGAGCCTATTTCGCCGTCATATCGAGGTCGCGCGCGAAAGAGGATTGCCCGTCGTCATTCACACACGAGATGCCGAAGAAGATACCGCGTTCATTTTGAAAGAAGAGTTGGGGAAAGGGGCCTTTCCGGCATTGATCCACTGCTTCACAGCCTCGGAACATTTCGGTGAGGAAATGCTCAAGCTCGGCCTTACCATCTCGCTGTCGGGCATCGTAACATTCAAGAACGCAAAGAATTTGCAGAAATTTGCGCGAAAGATTCCTGAAGATCGTCTGCTGGTGGAAACCGATAGTCCGTTTCTCGCACCGGTTCCCAATCGCGGCAAAGTCTGTGAGCCGGCCTTCGTCCGCGATACCGCCGCATTCATTGCCGATCTTCGTGGTGTTTCCTTCGAAGAACTTGCCGAAACCACAACCCGCAACTTTACGAAACTTTTTAAAAAAGCAGTCATATGAAATTGGTAATGCTTGGCAGCGGAACCAGCACCGGTGTTCCACGCATCGGCAACGATTGGGGTGAATGCGACCCGGCAGAGCCACGTAATAGGCGTTCGCGCGTTTCGATAATAGTTGAAAGCGATGATCGGCGGCGGTTGTTGATCGACACCTCGACCGATCTACGCGCGCAGTTTTTAGCAAACAACATCGCCGCGATCGACGGTGTATTCTGGACGCACGACCATGCGGATCATTGTCACGGGATCGATGATCTGCGTGTCCTCCGCTTCGATCGGAAGGGACCGATCCCGGGTTTCGGTTCGCAAGAAACGGTGCGACGATTACGACAGCGCTTCGACTATGTTTTTGCTGGGCAGCATGGCTACCCGACAATCTGCCAGCTCGATACGCTGGAGAATATACAGATGTGCGCCGGGTTCGGCGTCGATTGGTGCCAGATGCCGCACGGTCCGGCACAGAGCACAGCATTTCGGTTCGAGGCGGACAGTAAATCAATAGTTTATGCGACGGACTTCAGTGAAATTACGTCGGAGATGGTGAAGCTTTTCGATGGTTGCGACATACTCGTTTCGGATTGTTTAAAACGCAAAAAACATCCAACCCATGCGAACCTGCAGATGGCGTTGGACTTACACACGCGTTGCAGGGTTAAAAACACGGTGCTGACACATCTCGATAAAACGATGGACTATCGCACGCTGCAAAACGAAGTCCCCGATAATGTAATCGTTGGCTACGATGGTTTGGAATTATCAGCGTGAGCGACGGTATCTACATCGCGTGGGCGATCGGCGCATTGATCCTCGCGGCCGGGGCTCTCACTGGATACCGGATGAACTGGCGTAAGGGTTTGGTTTACGTAATGATATGGGGCTCCATATTCGCAGCTGCGACATTGCTCATAGACGCAGTAATGGGATGGTGAACCCGATGCAAACCAGCGTACTATTTAACATAATACTAATTATCATTCTGATGTCTTAATGGAGTCATTAAATCGCCTTTTATCGATTATGAAGCGGTTGCGTGATCCCGATACGGGGTGCGAATGGGATCGCGCACAAAGTTTTAAATCGATTGCGCCTTATACGATTGAGGAAGCGTATGAGGTCGCGGATGCGATCGATCTGGGCGATATGACCGAACTTCGCGGTGAGTTGGGCGACCTACTGCTACAGGTTGTCTTTCATGCGCAAATGGCAAGTGAACAAGGTTCATTCGATTTCGAAGCTGTTGCCACCACTATCGCGGATAAAATGGAGGCTCGACATCCGCATATTTTCGGTTCCGAAGATGGTCTGATGACCGGATCTCGCTGGGAAGACATCAAGCAAACCGAGAGGCAGAAAAAAGGAGCGACTAGTGCGTTAGATGGCGTTGCCAATGCTCTGCCCGCCTTGATGCGAGCAGAAAAATTACAGAAACGCGCAAGCAGGGTCGGTTTCGATTGGCCGGACATAGCGGGTCCGCGAGCAAAGGTTCTCGAAGAACTTTCCGAATTGGAAGCGGCTGAACATGCGCAGCAAGCAGAAGAAGCCGGCGATCTACTTTTCGCCGTGGCCAACCTCGTACGTGCGTATGGTCTTTCGCCGGAAACCGTACTCAAAAAAGCCAATGCCAAGTTCGAAAGACGTTTCAAGTCGATGGAGAATATGGCCGATGGAAATTTCCATCGCCTCGATATAGATCAGCAAGAAAAATTGTGGGACGCTGTTAAAAGTTCGGAGAAAGCGAACTAAAGTGCTTTAAAACGGCCAAATTCTTTCGAAGTCAGCTTGACCTCTACCTTGAACATAGGCTCCATATCACCATCGGTCAGCTCCCGCTCATTCAGAACTTCGCCATGTGCATGCAACCAAGCGATCTTCTGTCCTTCGGAAGCGGTTACCGTAATTGTATGCGTTGTCGCATCCGCAGTAAGCGTATGGCCGAGATACTCGACGAGGTTGGCCACTCCCTCCCCCGATGCAGCGGAAATGGCGAACACATCCTTATCTTCGTCAGCCAGCACACCTAGTTCGTCGCGCGCTTCGACGGTAAGTAAATCGAATTTGTTCCAAGCTTCTACAATCGGGATGTTGGTTGTGCCCTCCTCCTCGTCGAGTACGCCAAGATCGTCGAGAATCGCCAGAACCTGACTTTTCTGCGCAGCCGTAGCGGTGTTAGAAATATCACGGACATGAACGATGATATCGGCTGCAGTGACTTCTTCCAAAGTCGCGCGAAATGCCGCAATCAACTGCGTCGGAAGGTCCGAAATAAACCCGACCGTGTCAGACAAAATCGCCTTTTCGATACCAGGCAACCGAACTGCGCGCATTGTTGGATCAAGTGTTGCGAATAGCAGGTCCTCCGCCATCACATCCGCACCCGTCACTCGATTGAAAAGCGTAGATTTGCCCGCATTCGTATACCCGACCAATGCTATCACCGGCCAAGGCGCCCTTCCCCGCCTTTCGCGATGTAATGTTCTGGTTTTGCGGACTTGTTCGAGTTCCTTGCGTAACCGAGACATACGCTGACGGATTAGTCGCCGATCGGCCTCGATCTGGGTCTCGCCCGGCCCGCCCAGGAAACCGAAACCGCCGCGCTGCCGCTCGAGGTGGGTCCAGCTGCGGACAAGCCGACTTTGCTGATAATCGAGATGCGCCAGTTCGACCTGCAGCCGACCCTCTGCGGTCGCCGCCCGTTCTCCGAAGATTTCCAGGATCAGTCCGGTTCGATCAATAACTTTGAGCTTCAAAGTTTCTTCGAGATTGCGTTGCTGGATCGGCGACAATGCACCATCGACGATAACCAGTTCCGTATCGTTCTGCGTGCAGGCGATACGAATGTTGTCGACCTGGCCTGCCCCGAACAAAGTATTCGGTCGCACATCGCGGACGGGGATAATCATGGTGTCCGATACGACGATCCCGATCGCCAACGCCAAACCACAGGCCTCATCCAATCGCGCCTGGGCGTCGAGGTCGTACCGTTGCGAACGGATATGCGGACACACCACCAACGCTCGCGCCCCGCGCGACACTTCGCCCATCAGATCGTCATCGAAGCTCAGTTTTCGTCGCCTTCCCACTCGCCGGACAGATCGACATGCTGATCCGGCTGCACAGTCGAAACCGCATGCTTGTACGCCAATTGCACGAAACCATCCCGTTCGAGTAGGATGGAAAACAGATCATAAGCAGCAATCGCACCCTGTAACATCACACCGTTCACCAAAAACATCGTGACCTGCACATCGGCGTCGCGAACGTTTCCTAGGAATACATCCTGAAGCAACCGTTGTTTACGGCTACTGTCTTGGCTGGCAAACTGATGCGCATCCATCGGTTGCGTAGGCATGATAGTAGAAACGGCATGTTTATAAACAAGCTGCGTTTGTCCGTCACGCCGCAGGAGTATGGAGAAATTGTCGAACCAGGTGACTACGCCTTGTAGTTTCACGCCTTTCACCAAAAACATGGTGACCGGCACTTTATCCTTACGCAAAATATTCAGAAAGGCGTCCTGCAAGTTTGCATGTTTTGCCGGTTTCTCCGTCGGTGGGCTCGACGTAGTAGGTCTAGCGGATAAGGTGCGTCCTTCGGACATCTTGTTCTCCATTATTGGCAGTTCATTGAAACGACTGCGTTCTGGTGACCCAACTTAATGCTTCACCGATATATTCTAAGATGTATCATTTTATACCAGAGACAAACCCATTAGTTTGCAATCCAGGAATGATTATTCGGTATCATCGTTCCTACGATCACCCATACCCAGAAGCTTCAACTTACGGTGCAAAGCGGACCGTTCCATGCCGATGAAGCCGGCGGTCTTCGAAATGTTTCCTGAGAAGCGCCGTATCTGTATGGTCAAATATTCGCGTTCGAACGTCTCACGAGCTTCGCGCAGCGGGGCGCCCATCAACGCCGCGATACCACCGCCACCGCCCAGTTTGCCTCCAGTCACTTCGCTTGGAAGCATAGACGCTTCCACTGTTTTGATTTCATCCCGCGGCGTAAGGATGATCGTCCTTTCCACGACATTCCTCAATTGTCTGACATTGCCAGGCCAATCATAGGCTTGCAACGCCGCCATGGCTTCTTCCGAAATGTTCGGTGCCGGTATACCCTGTTCCGCGGCATGCCGTGTGAAAAAGTGTTCGGTCAATGCGGGTATGTCATCGCGCCGGTCGGCGAGAGATGGTACCGCTACGGGTACGACATTGAGGCGATAGAACAAATCCTCTCTGAAATTCTTTTCCTCCATCTCCGCCTGCAAGTCTCGCGCGGATGACGACACGACGCGAACATCCACTCCGATCTGTCGTGTGCCCCCCACCCTGACGAAACTTTGTTCCGTCAGTACACGAAGGATACGCGCCTGTGTCGAAAGCGGCATGTCGGCGATCTCGTCGAGATATAGCGTCCCGCCATCGGCCAGTTCGAGCAGACCGGGTCTCACAAGCTTGCCTTGGCTCTCTTCACCGAATAGCTCCTGTTCGAAACGCTCCGGCGTAATTCGGGCAGAATTGACGATAACGAATGCATTATCGGCCCGTTGGCTCCAACTGTGCAGGAGTCTTGCAGCGACCTCCTTACCAGCGCCGGCCGGCCCGGTGATAAGAACTCGGCTTCCAGTGGCGGCTACGCGTTTCAATGTCGCGCGGACATTGTTTATGGCAGCAGAATTACCGTTAAATTCCTCGCCTTTGCCAAACCCGCGACGTAGGCGATCGTTTTCCCGGCGCAGCCTTTCCGTTTCGGTTGCGCGTTCGACCAAATGTAACAGACGCTCGGACTCAAATGGTTTCTCGATGAAATCCATGGCCCCGCGACTTACGGCGGAAACGGCCGTGTCGATGTTTCCATGACCGGAAAATACGATGACTGGCAGTTCCGGCTCTCTCTGCTTTACTGCGTCGAGCACTTCCAACCCGTCCATCGCGCTTCCATGTAGCCAAACGTCGAGCAGGATCAGGCTCGGCCGCCTTTCGTCCACGGCGGCCAGTGCAGCAGCGCTATCTCCCGCTGTTCGGCACTCATAGCCTTCATCGCTCAATACGCCGGAGACCAGTTCGCGAATATCGCGTTCATCATCGACAATCAGGATGTCTAGCGCCATTGCGCCGTCCTTTCTTTAACTTTGGAGAAGACTGGAGCGATCACGAATGCGCACCCATTTGCGGTGTCAGCGGGTCGCGCGGCAGTTCGATCGTGACTTTCGTACCACCGCGATCGGTGCTGGCGAAATGCATCTCGCCGCCATGTTCTTCGACGATCTTCGTCACAATCGCGAGGCCGAGACCGGTCCCTTTGGCGCGCGTCGTTACGTAGGGTTCGACGATCTGATCGCGATCCTGCGGCAGTCCGATACCGTTGTCGATTACCGCAATACAGATCGTATCGGGGGACGCATCGAACGTGATGTCGACTTCCCCCTGATAGTCGCCGTCTGTTTTTCCCGCTTTGGTTTCGATTGCTTCAACCGCGTTTTTCAGAATATTCGTCAGAGCCTGACCGATCTGATGGCGATCGCACGACATCATTTGGCGTGGGGCGCATTGCGGCGAAAACGCAAACGTAATTTCAGGATGCGCGACATCTTGCAAGAAGATGCTTTGACGGACGAGATCGAGTGCGTCTTCCGTTCGGAAAACGGGCTTCGGAAGGCGTGCAAAAGATGAAAATTCATCGACCATTTTCCGCAAATCGCCGACTTGTCGCACGATCGTATCGGTAAGATCGTCGAACAGGTCGGTATCGGTCGTTATCTGCTTGCGATAGCGCCGCTTAAGCCTCTCGGTAGCAAGCTGAATTGGCGTAAGTGGGTTTTTGATCTCATGCGCAATCCGGCGTGCAACGTCGGACCATGCCGCCTGTCGCTGATCGATAACCTGCCGGGTAATATCTTCGAACGTGATAACCCGGCCATTCGCCGTGGTCGCAATTTTCACGGCAAGCGTCAGAAGCTCACCATCCTTGGAATGGCTCACGATATCGCTTGCGACATCGATTTTTATCATTTGCGCAATCTGTGGCGCAACGACGGCAAGCGAAGATCCGATGCGATCTTGACCCATGGTCCCCAGCAGCAGGGTTTGCGCCGTATTGTTCATCAGTTCGATATTCTCATCGATGTCGATTGAGACAATGCCCGCCGATGTCGATTCCAACAGCGTTTCCATGAATACGCGCCGTTGATCGAGTTGAGAATTGGCTTTTATCAGATCGGTCGTTTGTGCTTCGATCTGGGCGGTCATCCGGTTGAATGCGCGGTTCAACATACCAATTTCATCAGCGCCCGTTCTCCCCTCGACCCGCAAGGC
>JBAUIN010000061.1:0-5121 GCA_049682975.1 Pontixanthobacter sp.
CGGCGCGCGCGATCTCGTCCTGCGATCCGTAATTGAGCGCGACCGCCAGAATGCGAGACCCCTTTGCCGTCTGCGCCAGCGCATCTTCCAGCTGTTCGACAATATCCGGCGCCAACGACTTGTAATCGCCGATAATTTTCAGTCGGACATCGTTGGCGATGAATTCCGGCAAGTCGGATTTTATGAACTTACGCAGCAAATTCATCAGATCGCCGACCTCGTCCTCCGGCCGTTTCCAATTCTCGCTGCTGAACGCATACAGCGTCAGACAATCGATCCCCATCGGCTCGACTGCGCGCACGAGCTTGCGCACCGCCTCGACACCTTGGCGATGCCCCATGATGCGCGGCAGATGCTTGCGCTTCGCCCAGCGACCATTGCCATCCATGATGATGGCGACGTGTTTGGCATGAGGTTGATCGGTGTCTGACATCTAATCCGTCCGGGCCGAGCCTGTCGAAGCCCCGCCCTTCTCTTTCGGGTTCACTCAATGGAGTACATGCGACCCTTCGACAAGCTCCGGATAAATGGATCGCGGCAGAGACGCGCGAGAACATACGCTCACTGCGTCATGATCTCTTTCTCTTTGGCTTCCGCAGCGGTATCGCATTCGGCGGTATATTTGTCGGTCATCTTCTGCACATCGTCTTCCATGCGCTTGCGGTCGTCTTCGGAAATTTCCTTCTTCTTCTCGTCTTCCTTCAGCGCTTCCATTCCGTCACGGCGCACGTTCCGGATCGCGATTTTGGCGTTTTCGGCATATTTACCGGCCAGCTTCGCCAGATCCTTGCGCCGTTCTTCGGTCAGATCGGGCATCGGCAGGCGCAAGGTCTGTCCGTCGATCATCGGATTGAGGCCGAGATTGGCGTAGGCGATCCCCTTCTCGACCGCGCCCAGATTGGCCTTGTCCCAGACCTGAACCGACAGCATGCGCGGTTCCGGCGCGGAGACGGTTGCCACCTGATTGAGCGGCATGTGCGATCCATACACATCGACCACTACCGGATCGAGCAGCGTCGTATTCGCGCGGCCCGTGCGCAGACCGGACAGATCGCCTTTCAGCGATTCCACCGCGCCTTGCATCCGCCGTTCGATATCGGATTTTTCGTATTTGGCCATTTAGCTATCCTCTTTCACTATCGTCCGCGTGCCCTTGCCCTCGATCACCCGCACCACGTTGCCGTCTTCGCGGATCGAGAACACGACGATGGGAATGCTGTTTTCCCGGCATAGCGCAATCGCGGTCGCATCCATAACTTTCAGATTGTCGTTGAGCACCCGGCTGTAAGTAATTTCGTCGAACCGCTCGGCGGCGGGGTACAGTTTGGGGTCGCTGTCATACACGCCATCGACGCTGGTGCCTTTCAGCAGCGCATCGCAATTCATCTCCGCTGCGCGCAGGGCCGCGCCGGTATCGGTAGTGAAGAACGGGTTGCCGGTGCCGGCGGCGAAGATGACGATGCGGCCCTTCTCCAAATGCCGTTCCGCGCGGCGACGAATATAGGGTTCGCAAACGGAGGACATGGGGATCGCCGACTGCACCCGCGTCGGCACGCCCGCTTTTTCGAGCGCATTCTGCATCGCCAGCGCATTCATCACCGTGGCGAGCATGCCCATATAATCGCCCGTGGTCCGGTCCAGCCCCCGCGCCGCCCCCGCCACACCGCGAAAGATATTGCCGCCCCCGATGACCAGGCAGATTTGAAGGCCCGTATCCTTGGCTGCCTTCACCTCTTCGGCAAGGCGCGCGACATAGGCGGGATCGATCCCGTATTCCTGCTCCCCCATCAAGACTTCGCCGGACAGCTTTAAGAGGATGCGTTTGTAATCGGGCTTTGACATGGGTCAGAATTATCCGGTGAATGAGGCGGCTGTCGCCGTCCTTAACCGCACCGCTGCAAACGCGCAAAGGGAAAGCCTCAAGCAAGCGTGTTCGCAATTTTTTGATTTCCGGTGCATCTGCAATCATCGAAGAATGACCGGGTTTGGGTGGAAAGCGGCCATTGTCGTTGAGCCCTTGTCATCCGATAATGCAGCAATGGATCCGAGCCTAACAATCCGAGTAGCGACAAAGGACGATCTCGAAGAGATCGCCTCCGTTTGGCACGCGAGCGCCTCTTCAATGGACGGAATTGGTGTGCAGATCCCCACCCTCAATGCCATGCGTTCGCGAATAGACGCGGAACTAGCGTCAGATTGGAAGTTATTCCTCGCAGAGCGCAGCGGTCGGGTTGTCGGCATGTTGGCGCTCAAGCTTAGCGAGGGCGTGCTAGATCAAATCTTCGTGCTTCCGGATGCGCAGCGATCCGGCGTTGGTGCAGCGCTATTGTCGCACGCTAAGGAAATGATGCCGAGTGGGTTTTCACTCCGCATGGCAGAAGGGAACTTGCGTGCAGCGAACTTCTATGAGCGTTCAGGACTAACGCTATGTGGCACCGGAGCTCACCCTTCCTCCGGTCGGCCAGTTCGCTACTACGAATGGAAAGTCGGCTAATAGGGTCGGAAGCGGACAAACCGGTATTACCGCATCGCACAGAAAGGCCGCCAAACCCTTAAAAGGTTTGGCGGCCTTATAAGCGTTCGTTTTACGAGCGGATCAGTTACCCAAGGTCGCCGCAACTTCCGCTGCGAAATCTTCCTGCTTTTTCTCGATGCCTTCGCCGAGCTGGAAGCGGACATAGTCTTTCAAGACAATCTCCTTGCCCGCATCCTTGCCGGCTTTTGCAACGACATCCGCGATCGGCGTTTTGTTGTCCATCACGAAAAGCTGGCTGAGAAGCGCGTTTTCCTTGGCGAATTTCGCCACTGCGCCGTCGACCATCTTTTCCTGCACGTTTTCCGGCTTGCCGCTTTCGGACGCTTTTTCCGAAGCAATGGCACGTTCGCGCGCGATCAGATCGGCGTCGAGGCTGTCGGCGTCCAGCGCCTGGGGGAAGGCCGCTGCGATATGCATGGCGAGCTGCTTGCCCAACGGTTCCAGCACATCCGCACCCGCTTCGCTTTCCAGCGCCACGAGCACTCCGATCTTGCCGAGGTTTTCGGCAGCGGCGTTGTGGACGTAAGGAACGACCAAACCTTGCGCGACGGACACGGTTTTCATGCGGCGCACCTGCTGGTTTTCGCCGATGGTCGCGATATTGTCGGTCAGCTTGTCGGCGACGCTGCCGCCGCCGGGATAGTCAGCCGATTTCAGAGCTTCGACGTCGTCGGCATCGGCTTTCAAACCGGCTTGTGTCGTATTGCGCACGAATTCCTGAAACTTGTCGTTCTTCGCAACGAAATCGGTTTCGGAATTAACCTCCACCGCAACGCCCTTGGTCCCTTCGACGGCCACACCGACCAGTCCTTCCGCCGCGGTACGGCTCGATTTCTTCTGTGCGGTCGCGAGGCCCTTGGCACGAAGCGCATCGACGGCGGCTTCGATATCGCCGTTCGCTTCGGTCAACGCCTTCTTGGCGTCCATCATGCCCGCGCCGGTTTTTTCGCGCAGGGTTTTTACATCGGCAACTGAGAATGCAGCCATGGCTTTATCCTTTCAAATAGCAAAGCTGCGCCGGCCCGATGGTGGATGCCATACATTCCGGCGCGATGGGCCGCGTGCATGCCGAACGCATGACGCGGCCTCGTAGATAATAATTAAGCGGTCGCTTCGGCCGGTGGTTCCGACATCGCGCCGACATCCACACCGGAATCGGCGACATTGCCGCCCTTGCCCGATGCGGCAGCCTCAGCGATCGCATCGCAATACATGCGAACGGCGCGGCTCGCGTCGTCATTGGCGGGGATCGGGAATGCGATGCCCGACGGATCGACATTGGTGTCGAGAACGGCGACAACGGGAATGCCCAACACGTTGGCTTCCTTAATTGCCAATTCTTCCTTATTCGCGTCGATTACGAACATCACGTCCGGGATACCGCCCAGATCGCGGATACCGCCAAGCGACAGTTCCAGCTTGTCGCGTTCACGCGTCAGCTGCAGAACTTCTTTCTTGGTCAGGCCGGACGTGTCGCCGCCCAGCTGCTCTTCCAAAGTCTTGAGGCGTTTGATCGAACCGGAAATGGTTTTCCAGTTGGTCAGCATCCCGCCCAGCCAACGGTGATTGACGAAATGCTGCCCACTCTGGCGCGCGGCTTCCGCAATCGGTTCCTGCGCCTGACGCTTGGTGCCGACGAACAGAACCTTGCCGCCCGAACGGACGGTCGATTCGACGAAATCGAGCGCGCGCGCGAAAAGCGGTACGGTCTGCGACAGGTCGATAATGTGCACACCGTTGCGCGCGCCGAAAATATACGGCTTCATGCGCGGGTTCCAACGGTGGGTCTGGTGCCCGAAATGGGCCCCGGCTTCGATCAATTGCTGCATCGAGACGGTAGGTGCCGCCATAATTAAATTCCTTCCGGTTATACCTCTGAAAAGCTGGAACCGAGGGATGTGTTTCCCGCAGCACCGGTATGTGCGCTTCTCATGTGAATTCCGCACGCCACCAGAATTGGGGGCTATCGACACGGTGCGCGGCACATAACGAAAGATGCCCGTAATGGCCAGGTAAAATAAAACGCAAAAGGTAGGGCGATCATTACCGCTTGACAGAAAGGAACATATAGAGAACAAGCGTTGTAGCGAAACCGATATGCGTTTCGTGCGTAGTGCTTAGATATCCACAGGTTTTGAACAGACCTGTGCGTGAAACGGGTGGATGGATCGATGACGGTATTCGGTATTCTTTTGATGGTAGTGGCAGGGATTGCGGCAGTAATTGCGTTGGCGGATAGCACGCTTCGGTGGGTGGCCGCTTACCGGCGACTTTCGCCAAGCGCGACTAAGCCGGAACTGCAATGGCAGCGTCGCAGCCATCGCTTCGTCCGTTCGGATGCCCAGCCAAAGCCGATCGCAACGACCTCGTTAGGACGTCGTCGGAATTCGGCTGTATCGAAACCTGTTACGTCTGCTTTGCCGTTGCCCGCTGCCGCTTGATTTTGCCGTAGCGATAGATGCCCAGTGGCATGAAAGCGAGATAGCCGACCGATATCGCGACCAGACACCACCATGGCTCCAACAGTGCCGCCGCCGCGAACAGGCCCACAAACGCGATCAGTTCCAGGCGGACGTTGCGCCGGG
>JBAUIN010000062.1:0-2267 GCA_049682975.1 Pontixanthobacter sp.
GGAGGATACCTCGCACCCGATCCTGATCCTGTTCGCCGCCTTGGCTGCCATCGGCTCGATCCTGGGTTGCGTGTTGCTGTTCCGCCGTCGAAGGGGGCGCCATGCCGGTTGATACGACCATTCTCACGCCCGTTATCAACGTGCTGGACTTGCTCGGCGTGGCGATTTTTGCGCTGTCCGGCGCTTTGCTGGCGGCGAAGGAACGGCAGACCTTCGTGACCATGGCGTTTTTCGCGCTGGTGACAGGCACCGGCGGCGGAACGATCCGCGATCTGCTGATCGACGCACCTGTGTTCTGGGTGAAGGATGCCTGGGTGGCCGCAATTTGTCTGGCCGTAGCCATGCTGACCTGGCTGACCCCTACACGCTGGTGGGAGGGGAAGCTGCTCGATTATGCGGACGGCATCGGATTGACCGCCTATGCGGTTCTGGGTTCGGCGAAGGCGATGTCCTATGGCATTCCGCCGGTGCCCTCGATCCTGATGGGTGTAGTGACCGGTTGCGTCGGCGGTATCATCCGCGATGTCGTCGCGGGACGCCCATCCATTATCATGCGACCGGAGCTTTACGTGACAGCCGCCACACTTTCGGCGGGCTTGTGCGTCGCCGGTATGCTGCTGCGACTGCCCGATTACATAACCTGGCCAGTCGCCACTCTGGCAGGCCTAAGCCTGCGCAGCGCCGCGATCCGGTTCAATCTGGCCCTACCGAGCTATCGTGAGGGTCGCATGGGCTTCCGCGCAGAGGAAAATCAACCGCCGAACGTATCGTCCGACACAGGCTGATCGGCGTAAGGAATGTCGCCGTCGATCGGTCCGCCGGGATAATCGGGCATCGGGCCGTCATCCGTCGCGTTCAAATCCGTATTCGCCACGTAAGCCGTTTGTGCGTAACCATCACCCGGCCCCACATTCGCCCAAGCAGACCGATATTGCGCATCGTCCCCTTGATTGTCTTGCACTGGCGCAAAACCGTCGCCGTAGGAGATCCCGTCAACTGCGCCGTTATTGTTCAGGCGGCAGGTGAAGCCTTCTCCATCGAACAGTGTCCCGGTCACGCTCCATCCGGTGCGTGTTCGATTGACGCTGTCGATGTTCTCGACCCGCGCGTCGCGATCGACGGCGGAGCGGCAAATATCGATCGCCCGATCCAAACCGCTTTGGTTGTCGTACCGCCCACGCCGATCGCGATAATCGGGTGCATTGCGATAGTCGCGGTCGCGGTCGCCCTTGGACGCCGCGTCGACCACCGCGGCAATACCGCCCAGAATGAGCACGCCGGCAATGACATCCCCCGCATCCACGCCGCGGTTGCGGTGACGATAATAGCGCCCCCTATCGTAACGGCCGCGATAATGCCGATGGCGATAACGGCGATGGTTCACATCGACCGTTTCCGCATCCCACAATAGCGGCGCATCGGATGTTACGGATATAGGTGCGACATACATCGCGGTTGTCACCGGAAGCTCTACGGCCATACCGGGCGTTGCAGTCATGGTGACACTGGCCAGCACGCACGCCGATGCGGCAATTTTGCGAAAACGGGTCATGGAACAGCCCCTTTTTTGGTATTGAATGCGCCGATGATCGGACGCCTACTGGGCGAAACTAAGCGGTCCAGGCTTGCGTAAGCCTGAACCGCCGAATTGTCTTTTATTCTAAAGCCTTATCAAAGGCCGCGGATACCGCCATAATCGATATCGACGATCCGGCCACGGCGGATGTCGCAGGAGAAACGGCCCCTGTCGCCCCGATCGTAGCCGCGGCGATCATATCCGCGACGATTGTTATAGCGTCCGCCACGATAACCACGTTGGCCATCGACAACCAACCGACCTTCGATCTCCCAACCGCGGCGTTCGCGATCGACATCGGTAATGCGTGTTACATTGGCGTAACGGAACCCGGCCCGGCGCGCATCACGCTCCACGGCGCGTACGCAACGCTCGACGGCCAGGCGTCCGTTGCCGCCACGACGCTGACGCGCACGTGGTCGATAATCACGGTCGCGATAGCGATAGCCGTCGCGATAACGATCGCGATCGCGGTCACCGCTGGAAAGAATGGCGGCCAGACCACCCAGAATTACGGCGCCTGCGATCACTTCGCCGGCACCGATACCGTCGTCGTCGCGGTCGCGCGCCATTGCGGGGGAGGCGGATGTCAATGCCAGCGCGCCTGCGGCGACGGTAGCGAGCGACATCTTCACCGGCGTTCTGGCAATTGCTCTGGTAATGTTCATCACGAAAGTTCCTCGTTCCGAGC
>JBAUIN010000063.1:0-2584 GCA_049682975.1 Pontixanthobacter sp.
GTCTATCGTATTCGGGAGGCCGACGCAGCCTATCCAGCCATTTCTTCTCACGACAGGGGAGCCGGTCGAGAACTGCGCGATAGACGGTTGGCTTGCGGTCGAGCATCTCTGCATGCGCGCGCACCGGTTCGCCGAACCGACCCGCCGAATGCTGCGCTGCCATCTCGCCGATGTCGGCGAGCACATATCCAGGATGCGTTGCCTGTGTCTGCTACGCCAGTTCGATCGCATCGTCATGTCGTTGGACCATCGAGCCATAGATGGCGCTGCCGGTGCCGCATTCCTCGAAACCTTCGTCGGCTATATCGAAGCGCCGGAAACGTTGCCGATGTGGCAAAGTCAAAACTGAAGTGCTGTCCGGTCGAGTGTTCGATTATACGGGATTGTTCGATGAGATGGTGCCCCATGGAAGACAAAGATGGGCACTCAAATCATTGGATATTTACCACTCATTTACCGCGATAACGTCCGCTTTGCGCCCCCATGTCGGTCATTCAAGTGGTCGCGTTTTTCGCCCGAAAGCTGCCGTTGGTTCAGCCTAGGGTCGATGGCAGGTACGCGCCCCCATGTCGGACATTAAAGCCGAACTACCCCGGTCCTAACACTTGCCGTTCGTCTTGGTAGTTACTGCAACGCGGACGACTGAATGATGGAGCCGGGGGGCTGCTTGAACAAGCTTCGTAGGCTAACGCGACTGTCAGGATCAAACTGAACCTGTAAGCTGATTTATCAAAGGTTTGTTTTGTAACGACATTCCCCTGTCGTTCCTTCGAGTAGAAGGCACAGCAAGGAGAGACACAATGAATAAATCCGACGATTTCAGTACTGGCAGCGGGGCTAGCCGCCCCGCAGGATCGACCAAAGACGAACTTAAACAGGACGCGTCGCAGCTGAAGGATACGGCGGCACGCCAGGCATCGGCCAAGGCTGACGAAGCGAGCGACAAGGCGACATCCGCTGCACGGTCGACTTCATCTGCCTTACGCGATGCTGGAGATACACTCGAAAACGATAGCGATACGCCCAATTGGCTTGGTAACGCTTTCAAACAAGCAGCTGACAGCATTGCCCAGTTTGCGGAAACGGTCGAAGGCAAGGAACCGCGCGAAATGATGCGTGACGTCAGCCGGTTCGGCCGAGACAATCCGGCAGCATTTCTTGCAGGCGCGGCTATGGCCGGTTTCGCGGCGGCCCGGGTCATGAAGGCGGGTGCGGAACAGTCCGACGCGAAGCTTGGCGATCTCGATCCGAACCGTTCCTCGGGCACGGATGGCAAAACCGGCGTTAATTCCGGCGACAATACCGGTTCCAGCAGGTTTACCGCATCCAGCGATATGGCTAACCAGCGTTCGACGCCGGAAGTGGCGCCAGCCACCCCAATGTCGCCGACCGTTCGCCAAACTACGGGAGGTGCATGATCATGGTAGATAACCGTGGAACCGGCGATGCGAATGTCGTCGATCTCATCTCGCGCCTGACCAGTCAGGGTTCGCATCTGGCGCAGCAGCAAGTTAATCTGGTGCAGGCTGAACTGCGCGAGGGGCTGGATGATCTTAAAATCGCGATCGGTTCACTCGTTAGTGCAGCGGTAGTCGGCATCTCTGGCCTCGGCGTGGTGCTGATGGGGCTTGGCGTTTGGTTAGGTGATGCGTTGGACAATTATCAGCTCGGTATCATCATCGTAGGACTTATCACCTTGGTGATCGCGTTGATCATGGCTCAAGCTGCGAAGAAGAAAATGTCGGCCGCCAACCTCAAACCCGAACGCACCATCGAAACTGCGGAACGCACGCCCGATGCAGCCGCAGGCAACCTTACCAATAATGGAGCAAGATAATGGCAGGCTACAATCAGGACGATCCCGACGCAATCGAACGGGATATCAAACAGACGCAACGCGATATGAGCGAGACAGTCGATCGTATTGGTGATGAATTGACACCGCGCCGGATTTTGGATTCCATACTTGATCGTACCGAAGCGGGCGACATGGATGGACATCAAATGGTCGATCAGGCGAAGCGCAACCCTCTCGCTCTCGCCATGATCGGCGGCGGATTGTTGTGGCTTGTCAGCGATAAGGATGCACGGCCATCGGCCTTGAAACCCGATCGCGTCGGTTCGTCGAATGGCAGCGACGGCAGCGACGATTATTCTGCGGAATGGGAAAGCCATAACAGCTATCATCGCGGCTATGTTGATCACATGTCGCGTATCGAACCCGAAGACGGTGAAGATACGACGAGCTATTTGGGGCGGCGCAATCGTGCGCGTGCCAATTACCTAATGATCGAACAGCGGCACGACGAGGACGACAACTCGTTCCGCGACCGCCTAGACGATGCTACCGGCAAGATGCGCGAACAGCGCGACAACCTTACCAATCGCGCTGGCGAAGCGCGCCGTTCGGCGGGCCATAAGGCGCGTTCTGCGGCGCATAGCACGGCCGCTGCCTATAGCGATAATCCGCTCATCGGCGGTTTCCTTGCTGCGGCCGTCGGAGCGCTGGCCGGCTCGACAGCCCCTCTAACTAGGACTGAGCAAGACAAACTTGGCGATGCGGGTGAACAGGCTATTGAGCAGG
>JBAUIN010000064.1:0-2392 GCA_049682975.1 Pontixanthobacter sp.
ACCTGGATCGGTAGCCGTTTGACGGATAGCACGCCGCCGCTGCGATCGATCGCCAATGCGAGATCGAAGCGCGCGCGAAAATTCAGCGATTCCAAAGGGCGCGGCGTCTCGGGTGTGAGCCTGCGCCCCAGCGTGACGTCGATCTGCGTGCCGGGTTCAATATCCGCAATGTCGATCGTGCGTGAAAGCAACTGCGTAACCCGGTCTGCGTCGGTGCCGCTTACTCCCGCACGCCGAAGCATACGGTCGAAGCTGTCGCCGCGCGAAAACGTGGCGACCACGTCCAGCTGCGGCCGTTCGGGTGCGTCGGCGAGCGCGATGACGGCATCGGTCGGCCCCATCCTGCGCCCTACATCCCCGCCGAGCGCCAATGGCATAATCGTGTTGCTGCGATATTCGTCGCGCACATGGTCGTTCGCGCTGGTAATCTGGGCAGCTTCCAGCGGCGCGAAATCAGGCCATAAAGCGAGCGCGATGGCGGAGAGGCCGATCATCGTGCCCAATCCGCGGAACCAACGCCGGCTGCCGATCCCTTCCGCCAGATCGGGGGCAATATCCACCTTGTCGAATTTTTCGGACGCCGACATGCGCCAATTATCGAGCCGCTGCCGCCAATCGGCGGTACGGCGGATGATGGCGGAATTCGGTATTTGCGAAGCATCGCATTGCGTATTGGTGGCCTTACCTTCGCCATGGGACAGCGCGATCGCCCGCCAAGACGATCCCGCCGGGCGATCGATCGTGTTCACTTGGCCCGACGGCGAATTTCCGTCGCTATCATGCGGCCTGTACAATCCGCGTCCCTCCTGCCTTGGCGCCACGTGATCCGAAGCGGCACCGACATTCTCGTCTCTTACGCGGGAAGTCCTGCCAAATTAAAGTTAATTTCGTCTGAAGTCACGATGGGGCGACGCATTGGTCGGATCAATCGCCGATCAGACGCGGTCAGCGGTTGCCCCGATGGCAAGCGGCTGCCACATCACGCTTACTGTGTCGTTCGATCGCTCTACGCTGAAAGCCGTTCTCGGCCCGACCAATACCGGGAAAACCCATCTCGCCATCGAGCGGATGTGTGCGCATTCCAGCGGCGCCATGGGTTTTCCGCTGCGATTGCTCGCCCGCGAAGTGTATGATCGGGTCGTCGCGATCAAGGGTGGAACACAGGTGGCTCTCATCACCGGCGAAGAACGCATCGTGCCCCCAAACGCCCGCTATTTCTGCTGCACAGCGGAGGCGATGCCGCGCCATTGGGCGCAGACCGCGCCTGGCGGCGGTAACGGCCAATTGGCATTCATGGCTTTGGACGAGGCGCAGCTGGGCGGCAATCGCGAACGCGGCCATATCTTTACCGATCATTTCCTCCACACGCGGGGCCGGGAAGAGACGCTAATCTTGGGCGCCGCCACACTGGAACCGCTGGTAAAGGCGTTGGAACCCAGCGCGGACATCGTCGTCCGTCCGCGTTTTTCCACGCTGACCCATATCGGTCCGCGTAAACTGTCGCGCTTGCCACCACGTAGTGCGATCGTCGCATTTTCGGCGGAACAGGTATACACCGTCGCCGAAATGCTGCGCCGATTCCGCGGGGGATCGGCGGTGGTCATGGGCGCGTTAAGCCCGGAAACCCGCAATAAGCAGGTCGAACTGTTCCAGTCGGGGGAGGTCGATTACATCGTGGCCACCGATGCCATCGGCATGGGACTGAACCTCGACATCAATCATGTCGCATTCGCATCTCTTAAAAAGTTCGATGGGATAAGGCAACGTCGACTGTTGCCGTCGGAAATGGCCCAGATTGCGGGACGAGCGGGGCGGCACCAGCGCGATGGCACTTTCGGTACCCTGTCGGGCCAGAATGCCGGCCGCGGCCAGGTCGAACCGGCCGAGTTTACCGAAGAAGAAATCTACGCGATCGAGGAACATCGGTTCGCACCACTGACGAAGCTGTTCTGGCGCGATAGCGAGCCGCGCTTCGACAGCGTGGCCACGCTTATCGTCGATCTGGAGCGTGTCCCGCACGAGCCCAATTTGCAGATCATGCCGCAAACCGTCGATCTGGCGGTCCTCAAACGGCTGTCCGAGGAAGAGTTCGCAACCGACATACGGGGCAGAGCGCAGGTCCGCCGTTTCTGGGAGGTTTGCTCGCTTCCCGACTTTCGGCAGCAAGGTGCGGAAACGCATGCGCGTTTCGTGGCGCGGTTGTGGCAGGATCTGCGCCTGGATTACATCGGTGCGGATTTTGCAGCCGCCCGTATTGCGGAACTGGATAATATGCAGGGCGACATTCACACTTTGCAGGGGCGGATCGCGGCCATTCGCAGCTGGGCGTATATCTGTCAGCGGCCCGATTGGGTGCTCGCGCGCGACGAAATGGCGCATCGTGCGCGCGCGG
>JBAUIN010000065.1:0-7516 GCA_049682975.1 Pontixanthobacter sp.
TTCATCGCAAAACTGGCGAGCGACCAGAACAAGCCGGACGGATTATGCGTCATCAAACCGGGCAAGGGCGCGGCCTTCGTCGCGTCGCTGCCGATCCGGCGGTTCCACGGGGTCGGGCCGAAGGGCGCGGAGAAAATGGCGCGGCTGGGTATCGAAACCGGAGCCGACCTGGTGGCCAAGGACATGCCCTTCCTACGCGCCCATTTCGGCAGTTTTGCCGATTATCTCTACCGCGCCGCCCGCGGTATCGACCTGCGCCCCGTCCGCACCAACCGCATCCGCAAATCGGTGGGCGGAGAGCGGACGTTCCACGAAGATATCTCAGCCGGATCGGAATTGCGCGAAACGCTGGAGCGGATCATCGACATCGTGTGGGAACGCATCGAACGCAACGAAGCCAAGGGGCGCACCGTTACGCTGAAGCTGAAATACAACGATTTTACGCTGATGACCCGCGCCAAATCGGTGCCGCATCTGGTCGCGGACAAGGCGGAATTCGGTCGGTTGGGTCGTATTTTGCTGGAAGAGGTCTTGCCGCTGCCTATGCCGATCCGGCTGATGGGGCTGACCTTGTCGTCGCTGGTCGGGGTAACGAAGAAAACGCGGGCCGAACGCGCGGCGGACGAGACGCAGCTAAAGCTGCTTTAATCGAGATCGAACCGATCGATCCGGCGGTGAGCGATGTCGCCGATATCGTGGGGTAGTGCGTTCAGTGGGAAAAACCGAGCATGGGCAATTTCACGTCCATCGGGTTCGATCCCATCCGATGTCGTGGCGGTAAACACTTGGGCGGTATGGCGGGTACCGGACAGTGTTTCGTCGACTGTGCCGAGGAATGCCAGCGCGCGCAGTTCGATACTCAGTTCCTCGCGCATTTCACGTCGTATCGCCTCCTCCGGATCTTCGCCCTTATCCATCCCCCCGCCCGGTAACGACCAAACATCCGGGCCGTAATTGTGCCGCACCAGAAGAAGGTGCCCATCGGCATTGCGCAGCAGGAGCGTGACGCCGGACAATTCCGGTTTGGCGATCAGGCGCCAGCGATGGCGAACCTTGTGGGCGATCTTCAACGCAGCCCGATGGATGGGTGGCGGAAGCAGGCGTTCGACGAGGATTTCGATCAGGCGAAGCATATGACCGGTTGCCTCGCCGCACCCAGCAGCCGCGCGATCGGTAAGTCGTTTTCATTGCGGGAAGCGGCATCGAACACCGCGCGTTTCTCGCCACCGCGAATGACGAACACCAGGCGATCGCTGTCTAGCAAAGCGGGCAAGGTCAGCGTTATGCGGTCGAACGGTGCTTCGGGCGGCAATGGGTCGGGTGTCAGGCGGCGCATTCGGCGGTCGTCGTCCGCTTGCGGGTTTGCGCTTGGAAAGAGCGACGCAATGTGGCCATCTTCGCCCATACCCAACCACACCAACGCAAAAGGCGGGACTTTCTCCATGATCGAAAGAGACATGACGGTCGCGCCTGCCGGTTCCAGCAACGCACGAATCTTTCCGGTATTGCTCGCTTCGTGATCCTCCGGCACGATCCGGTCGTCGATCATTCGATCGTCGCCGGGCCAGACATTGATGCGCGACCAGTCGATGGGGCTCTGCGTGAGGCGCTTTAGAATGGGAAACGGGGTCGAACCACCGGGAACGCTGATCGCAATCGGACCCTTCGTGGCTGCGAGGGCTTCGCTCAGTGCGCCCTCCAGCCAATCGGCAATCTGCGCGTCGTCCGCATTCTCGATGATCGTCAGATTATCCATGTCTATCCTATAGTAAAATCCCGGCACGACGTAAGTCGCGACGGGATCATGGAAACACAGGGCAGCGTCTTACTTCAGCGTCTGGGCAAGAAACCACACGCGTTCTTCAGCCATGTCGGTCCATTCGTCGAGCAATCCGTCGGTGGCATTGTCGCCGGCATCTTCGGCCAAAGGCTTCATACCTTTGAGCCGCACGACCACCGCAGCGTTGTCGTCGCGTAATTCCTTGACCATCGCGTCGGGCGACAGCGTTGTATCGTCCTGATCCTTGATCTGCGTATGTTTCGCGACTGACCCGATCGAGGTCAGCGTGGCTTCGCCTTGTTTGCGGACGCGTTCGCCGATCGCGTCGATCTGATCGCGGATTTCGATCGCTTGTTCATCGAACAGCAGATGCAGATCGCGAAAACGCGGGCCTGCGACGTGCCAGTGGAAATTCTTGGTCTTGAAATACAGCGCCATATGATCGGCCAGCAGACCGTTCAGTTCGTCGATCAGCGCCTTTTTCGAATTATCGCCGGGGTTTGCCATAGAATGCCGTTTCCTTCTGTGTTGTGTGTATATGCAGAAGGAACGCGCGGCTTTCGGCTTGGTTTCGCAAAGTAAGTCGCTCGCGGTGATCGGTATTGGCGATTACGCCATTCTCTGCTGCCAAACCGCTAAACGATCCACGGCCCCGTAATCGCCAGCGTGCGCGTCGGGCTGTAGGCGTTGACGAACATCGTCTTGCCATCGGGCGAAAAACACGCGCCCGCCGGTTCGGTCTGAATGCGTAGCAGCGCGAAGGGATAGGGCGTGCCATTGGGTGTAATACCGCGCAGATGATTGGTGACGGTGTCGGTATATTGATCCTCGCACACGATTAGATGGCCGTTATTCTGAACCACCAGATTGTCGCCATAATCGAACTGGTTCTTGTCCGTGCTTTCGAAAAACAGGCCGAGTGCATCGGATCGCTTGCCGCGCCCGGGGATGAGTTTGAAGATCTGCCCCAGCTTCTTCGCGCCGCCATTGGTGCAGGCGAAGTATAATTCTCCGTCTCCCATATGAATGCCTTCGCCCCGCGCGAACAGCACGCCGCCGCGCGCCGCGCCCCGGTTGCGCAAATCGTCCTTCGGCGATTCCACATCGTCCATGTCGATCCAGCGCACTTCATGCATCTCGCCTTTGGTAACGGTCACACTGTCCCAATTGCGGCTATCGGTGATGCCGTTCGCCAATGTCAGCGCTTGCAACCGGCCGCCCTCCGCCAGTTTACCGGGCACCGCGGGAATGAAGCGGTAAAGGAGTGAATCTCCGCGATCTTCGGTCAGATAGACGATGCCGGTCGCCGGATCGACGGCGGCGGCTTCGTGATTGAATCGGCCCATCGCTTTCAACGGTTCGGGATTGATAAGCGTCCCGGCATCGGCGGGCACTTCGAAGATGTATCCATGATCCATGGCATTTTTCTCGCCCGCTTCGAACACCGCTTCTTCGCAAGTCAGCCAGCTGCCCCACGGCGTCGTGCCACCCGCGCAATTGCGCACGGTTCCGGCGAGCGAACGATATTGCTGTTCGACCGCCAGCGTCGCGGCATCCAATACAATGGTGGTGGTGCCGCCCGGCATCACGGCCTTACCCTCAATCCGGTCATAGCCGATAGGCAAGTCGCCGCCCGCATCCTTGCCCGGCATCAGTTCGTGATTGCGGACAAGCGCCAGCTTGCCATTGCCCATATCGATGCAACCCATCCCGTCCGCCGCGTCGGGGACGGTAAAGCCGTCGGACATCGTATCGCCCAGGCTGGACAGCACGCGATAGGAGAATCCGCGCGGCAGATCGAGCAGACCCGCGGGATCGGGAATCAGGTCGCCATAGCCCACAGCACCACTTGCCGAACTGCCGACCTCATGCGCCAGGGCAGCGTTGCGGGAAACCGCGCCGCTCGCCGCCAATGCGGCAAAAGCGGTGCCGGTCGCGCCCAGAAATTTGCGGCGGGTCGGTGCGGCTAACGATGCGGCTGATAATACGACTGGGGCGGCTGCGTCGGTCATGTTCGTATTCCTCTCATGTCGATCTTCATTTGCGGTAACAGTATGTATCCCGCATGACACTTGCAAAGAATTGCAGGAGATTTGCCATGGATCGCTTCGTCACACGTCCCGCACAGGGCCGCACCAACTGCACCGCCGATCAGTATGACGCGATGTAT
The DNA here is from genome assembly GCA_049682975.1 of Pontixanthobacter sp. GTDB lineage: Bacteria > Pseudomonadota > Alphaproteobacteria > Sphingomonadales > Sphingomonadaceae > Pontixanthobacter. Next base: position 3,951 of record JBAUIN010000065.1, read on the forward strand.
GCCGCCTCGCTGGCGGGCCCCGATGCGTTCTGGCTGGAACAGGCGGAACGGCTGGACTGGATGACGAAACCGACCGAGGGTGGCAAATGGTCCTACGACCCGGTCGACATAAAATGGTTCGCCGATGGTACGCTCAACCTGTGCCACAATGCGGTGGACCGGCACGTGGCGACGAAGGGCGACGACATTGCGCTGATCTTCGAACCGGACGATCCGGCAGGCGATACCCGCACGCTCACCTATCGCGAATTGCAACGCGAAGTCGTGCAGATGGCCAATGCGCTCAAGGCCATTGGCGTGACCAAGGGCGAGCGCGTCACCATCTATATGCCGATGATCGTGGAAGGCACATTGGCGATGTTGGCCTGCGCGCGCATTGGCGCCATTCACTCGGTCGTGTTCGGCGGCTTCTCGCCCGAAGCGCTGGGCGGGCGCATCCGCGATTGCGAGAGCCGCTTCGTGGTGACGGCGGACGAAGGATTGCGGGCGGGCAAACCGATCCCGTTGAAGGCGAATGTCGATGCGGCGCTGGCGCTGGACGGGGTGGATGTTGCGGGCGTGCTGGTCGTCGAACATACCGGCGCCGATATCGCAATGCGCGACGGACGCGATTTCTGGTATCACGATGCCCGCAGCGATGCTGAGTGTCCGTGCGAAGAGATGCGCGCGGAAGACCCGCTGTTTATCCTCTACACCTCTGGCTCCACCGGGAAGCCCAAGGGAGTGGTGCATACCACCGGCGGCTACGGCGTATGGACCGCGACCACGTTCCATTACGCATTCGATTACAAACAAGGCGAGGTGTTCTGGTGTACCGCCGATATCGGCTGGGTCACGGGCCACAGCTACATCGTGTACGGCCCGCTCATTAACGGGGCAACGCAGGTGATTTTCGAAGGGGTGCCGAACCATCCCGATCACGGGCGCATGTGGGATGTGGTGGACCGGCACGGCGTCAACATCCTTTACACCGCGCCCACCGCCATTCGCGCGCTGATGCGAGAGGGCGACGAGCATGTGATGAAACGCGACCGATCCTCGCTACGTCTGCTGGGCACTGTGGGCGAACCGATCAATCCGGAAGCATGGCGCTGGTATCACGAAGTCGTCGGCGAGAAACGCAGCCCGATCATCGATACCTGGTGGCAGACCGAAACCGGCGGTGTGATGATCACCACCCTGCCCGGCGCACACGATATGAAAGCGGGCAGCGCAGGCCGACCGTTCTTCGGTATCCAGCCGCAACTGGTCGACAACGATGGCGGCGTTTTGGAAGGCGCAGCGCAGGGCAATCTGTGCATCACCCATAGCTGGCCCGGTCAGGCGCGCAGCGTCTATGGCGACCACGACCGCTTCATCCAGACCTATTTCAGCACGTACACAGGCAAATATTTCACCGGCGATGGCTGCCGCCGCGACGAGGATGACTATTACTGGATCACGGGCCGGGTGGACGATGTCATCAACGTATCCGGTCACCGCATGGGCACGGCCGAGGTCGAAAGCGCATTGGTGCTGCATCCGAAAGTCGCCGAGGCGGCGGTCGTGGGGTATCCGCACGACATCAAGGGTCAGGGCATCTATTGCTACGTCACGCTCAATGCCGGCGTCGACGGGTCCGAAGAATTGCATGGCGAGTTACGCCAGCATGTACGCACCGAAATCGGCCCGATCGCCACACCCGATCATCTCCAGTTCACCGACGGTCTCCCTAAAACCCGCTCCGGCAAGATCATGCGCCGTATTTTGCGCAAGATCGCCGAGAACGACACGGGCACGCTGGGCGATACGTCCACGCTGGCCGATCCATCGCTGGTTGATCGCCTCATAGAAGGGCGGCAAGGGGCCTAAGCGCAGACGGGAGAAGGCCGCATATGATTACCGACGACAGAATTATCTTCGGATTGTTGGCGGCGGTTCTCGCCTTCGTTTTCGTGACCCGCGATCGGCCCGGTTGGACGCGGTTCTATACTTTCATTCCGATCATTCTGGTCTGTTATCTGCTGCCATCGCTGATGGTCACATTCGGCCTGATCGACGTGTCCGAGAGCAATCTGTGGACGATCGCCAAGGATTATTTCCTGCCCGCCGCATTGTTCCTGATGACGTTGAGCATCGATATGAAAGGCATTTTGGGTCTTGGTTCCAAGGCGCTGATCATGTTCTTCACCGCCACCATCGGGATCATCATCGGTGGCCCCATCGCCCTGTGGATCGTCGCGCAATTCGAACCCGGCATCATCGGTAGCGGGGCGGATGCGGCATGGCGCGGGCTGGCGACGTTGGCCGGCAGCTGGATCGGTGGCGGCGCGAACCAGACAGCGATGCTGGAAGTCTATGGATACAACATCGAAAACTACTCCGCATTGATTGCGGTCGATATCATCGTCGCGAATATTTGGATGGCGTTCCTGCTGTATGGCGCGGGCGACAGCAAGCGGGTCGATCGCTGGCTGAAAGCGGATAGCAGCGCGATCGACAAATTGCGCGACAAGATGGCGAGCTACACCTCTTCCGTCGAACGGGTCGCCACCGCGAACGATTACGTGCTGCTGTTCGGCGGCACTTTCGCCGTGGTCGGTCTGTGTCATCTAGGCGGTACGTTTTTGGGCGGATTCTTCTCGGACCTGCAGGGCGAGGAAGCGACGCTGGCGAGCAGTTTCTTCTGGGTCGTGGTCATCTCCACCACGCTCGGCCTTATTGCCAGCTTCACCCGCGCGCGCGACCTGGAAGGGGTTGGCGCATCCAAATTCGGCACGGTGTTCATTTTCCTTCTCGTTGCAATCATCGGGACGAAGATGGACATTCTCAAGATCGCGGACGCACCGGCGTTCATGGTCGTGGGCGTTATTTGGATGCTCATTCATTCCGCCCTGATGCTGATCGTCGCGCGGATCATCCGCGCGCCGTTTTTCTTCGTGGCGGTGGGAAGCAAGGCGAATGTCGGCGGCGCAGCCAGCGCACCGGTAGTCGCGGCGGCGTTCCATCCGGCGCTCGCGCCCGTCGGCGTGTTGCTGGCCGTCCTGGGCTATGCCGTCGGAACCTACGGCGCGATCCTGTGCGCGACGTGGATGGCGCAGATCGGATAGCCGGTTCCAACCGGGCGTTGCGTTAAATCATTTGGATAATTGGTTTCGCATGCGGAATCCGCTAGGCCACCTGCAACTTTAGAACGAAGCAGTTTGCAGGAGATACGCAATGCGTCAGGTGGATCATGTCATGGTGGGCGGAGCAGGCAGTTCGGGCAGCCGGACGCATAAAATCTGGAATCCCTCCACTGGGGAGGTTCAGGCCGAAGTCGCCTTGGGCGATGCCGCGCTTCTGAACAAAGCGGTCGAAGCCGCCAGGAAAGTGCAGCCCGAATGGGCCGCCATGAACCCGCAGAAGCGCGCCCGCGTCATGTTCCGGTACAAGGAACTGATCGAAGCGAACATGCAGGAACTGGCGGAACTCCTCTCCAGCGAACATGGCAAGGTCATCGACGACGCCAAGGGCGACGTACAGCGCGGGCTGGAAGTCATCGAATATGCCTGCGGCATTCCGCAGGTGCTGAAGGGCGAATATAC
>JBAUIN010000066.1:0-10261 GCA_049682975.1 Pontixanthobacter sp.
GCGGCAGATCGTCGGGGGCCGTGGATTTACAACCGGCGAGTGCAATTGCGCCCGCCATGACGGTGATTGTTGCGATGCGAGTATTCATAATAGCGTCTCCTCACGCGATGTTGAATGCGACCTTATAGTGACCGAACGTGGCTAAGGCAGGATCGGCCCCCAGGCAGGGTCCGAAGCGGATACGGGGGTTGGCAATCTGCGTTCATTGCGTCCGGTCAGATCGACTTGGTACAGCGCCGTGTCACCCGAATTGCGGGTGGTGCGGAAGAATTGCACGATGCGTCCATTGGGCGCCCAGGTCGGTGCCTCGTCCTGCCAGCTATCGGTCAGAAACCGCATGCCACCACCGCCGGGGTTCATCACCGCAATGCGGAAATTGCCGCCCATATGCGTGAACGCGATCTGATCACCGCGCGGGCTCCATTCTGGCGTAGCCGCACGCCCGCCCCCGAAGGTGAGGCGTTTCTGCCCGCTGCCATCGGCGTTCATGATGTATATCTGCTGGCTACCCGAACGGTCGCTCTCGAATACGATCCGGTTGCCGTCGGGCGAATAGGAACCGCCGATATCGATACCCGGTGTGTTGGTCAGCCGCACGCTTTCCCCGCCGCTGGCCGACACGCGGTAGATATCGGTATTACCGGACACCGCCATGGAATACAGGATCGAACGACCATCGGGTGACCAGCGTGGGGCGAAGGTCGGATTGCCGGTTTCCGCCACCAGCGTCTGCCGCCCGGTACCGATATCGTACACATAAATGCGCGGATTGCCATCGACATAGGACAGATAAAGGAGCTGCCGATAATCGGGCGAATAGCGCGGCGTGAGCGCGGTCGACCGGCCGGTGGTGATGAAGCGGTGATTGGCCCCGTCGCTATCCATGATGGCAAGGCGCTTAACCCGATTGTCCTTCGGCCCCGTTTCCGCAATGTAAGCGATCTTGCTATCGAGGAACGGCTCCTCACCCGTTAGCGTCGAATAGACCATATCGGCGCATTTATGCGCGGCTCGGCGCCAATCGCGCGGGGGAACGACCCACCCAGCCCGCGCGAGTTCGTCCTGAATGGTCACGTCGTATAGATAGCAGCCGACCGTCAACCGCCCGTCGGGCTCGGCCTGCACATAACCCTGCACCAGCATGTCCGCGCCGCGCGTGGTCCAGTTCGGCCAGGCGGGCGTTGTCACCTGCGGGAAAGTCGGTTTGGGCAAAGCGTCCGGCCCCTCCGGCTTGAACAGACCGTTATTGCGAAGATCGGCATAGACGATTTTCGCCAGTTCGTTCCCAAGCGCCCCGGTTCCGCTCGCATTGGCGGGGGTGGATACGTCACGATCCGTGGCGAAACGGGCGATCGCGATACCCAAATCCTGCATCGCCAGTTCGTCCACCACCTCCCCGCCGGTCAGGCCGCTATCGGTTTCCTCGAACGCCGTTTCGACCGCTTCCGCTGGTTCGACGCGATCGCCCAAATCTTGCGCTGCAACCGGAATGGCGAAGGATATCGTGGCAAATAGCAAAGGTAGCTTTTTCATCATAGCGTTCCGCTGAATTTGAAATCGTTCACGCGCTTCCACGCATTGTAGAACCGGTCTGGCAGACTGAATGGAGCCGCCGCGCGAATGGCGCGAATGGCATAACGGCAATGCGTACTCGCCTGCGACTGGTTGGCAGGCGTTACGCCCTGAGTGGCCTTACATTGCGGGGTGCCGTTGAGGCTGCCATCCTCGTTCAGCCGAAAGCTGACGAGGGTATACAACTGCTCCGCATCGGCGCCTTCCGGAGCGTCCCAATGCGGTTTCAGCTTGCGTGCGATATTCTGAAGTAAAGACGATTTCGCTGCGCCGCTGATCGACGATGCCGGGGGGCGAGCGTCGTTGCTGGTCGTGCTGCTGCCCGCACCATCGAACGCCTGCGAAAATTCGCGAGAGGCACCGCCGGATCGGGCGGTTGACGCGGTTGCACGATTGGATGTCGCCGAACTGCGCGTTGGAGCTTCCGTTCGGCGCTCGGTGGTGCGGGTCGTCTCCCGGCGTGTGGCCGGTGTGCGCGCCGGTTCCGCACGGTTCGTGCTCGGCTGTGTTGAGCGGGCAACCGGTTCGCTTCGTGTCAACGGCACGGTTTCGCCCACAGACGGAGCGGGCACGTCCGACAGGACTGGCCCCATCGACGCACGGCTTTCGCGAACCGGTACCGGCGCGCTGGCGGACAGGCCGACATCGTCAGCCAGGCTGACCGAGATAGTTTCCGGCAATGGAACGGGCTGTTCGTTGTCGATCGCAGGTTGCCAGATCAGCAAACCGACCAAGCCAAGATGCAGCGCCACCGCCACGCCAAGGCCGGCCCATTCGTCATTTCGGATATTCGCGGTTTGCATCGGATAAAAGGGCTATGGCTCGCTATCTGAACTGTCACTGACCGCATTTGCTTCTGCCGGGGGGCCGTCAGGCGCGACCTGCGGCGAAGGCGCGGTGATGGCTGGTGCAGGTGATGCAGGTTCGATAATCGGCTCGGTCGTGGCGGCGCCGGTCAGTAGGGCGATATTGGTGAACCCCGCGCGGTTCAGTTCGCCCATCACCCCCATCATCCGGCCGTAATCGATACTCCGGTCCCCGCGCAGATTGATCGTCGGCAGAGTGTCGCCCGGCAACCGTTCGATGGCGGAAAGACTGCGGGCGAGATCGCCGGGCGCGACCGGATCGTCTCCGATGAAGATCGCGCCATCGGGAGACACCGTGATCGTGATCGGCTCGTCTTCCTGCGGCAAGGCAGTGGCGCGGCTGTCCGGCAGTTCGACCGGCACACCGGATGCAAGCAGCGGAGCCGCCACCATGAAGATGATGAGCAGCACCAACATCACATCGACGAATGGCGTGACGTTGATCTCCGCCATCGGTGCGCGGCGACTGCCCCTGCGGCTGCGGCGACCGCCTGAGGATGATGACATTCCCATCGCCATCAGAACGCCTTGTCCGAAGTCGTAATTGCTAGCCCGAAAGGTGCGGTGATGATGGAAGGGGAAGCGCTAATCACAACCGTTCCAGTTCGCGGCTCAGGCTGGCGTGGAACCGATCGGCGAAGCGTTGCGTCCGCGCCTCCAGCGAATTCACCCCGTGGCTGAAACGGTTATACGCGATTACAGCTGGAATAGCGGCGAACAGGCCGATCGCCGTGGCGAACAGAGCCTCCGAAATACCCGGGGCCACCACGGCAAGCGAGGTATTCTCCTGCACGCCGATCTGAAAGAAGCTGTTCATGATCCCCCATACCGTGCCGAACAGGCCGACGAAGGGCGCGACCGAACCGACCGTGGCCAGAAAGTTCAGACGGTTCGACAATGCGTCCGCTTCGTGCGCGACCTGCGATTCCATCGTGCCTGCCAACCGTTGCCGCGTACCATCGCGATCCAGCTTGGGGGCACCTGAGTTCGCTCCTGTCTTCGTCGATTGGCGCCATTCGCGCATGCCCGCCGCAGCGACGGAGGCGGAGGGGATGTTCCGCTTCGCCGATTGCTTCACCAACGCATCGAAATCGTCCGCTTCCCAGAAATCCTGTTCGAACCGTGCGTTGCGGCGATTTACACCCGACAAACGCATGCTGAAACTGATGATAATCATCCATACCCAAATGCTCGCGATAATCAGGCCCAACATCACCGCCTGCACCACGATGTCGGCATCGAAAAAGAGCTCGAGCGGGTTCAGGCGCGTGGGCGCTGCGGCGGCAAGCGTCGGCAATATGTTCATGCGGATTCTTCTTGTTGAGCGATAGGCGCGAAGGCGTTGCGCCATGCTTCGGGTTGGCGGGCCGGCTTACCGGAAGGAGCGACGAAGCCGACGCGTAGAGTCGCCTCGCATAGGAGCTCCTGCTGACGGAACGCCTGCTGTTGCATTACGACACTGGCAGCTTTGACCTGCGTGCAGCGCGTTTGAATCACGACATCGTCGTCCAGTTTGGCTGGGCGGAGGTAGCGCAGTTGCATGTCCGCGACCGCATATGCACCCTGCCCCGCTTCGATCGCCGCGCGCTGGTCGATATCGAGCATCCGCAGAACATCGGATCGGGCCCGTTCGAACCAGCGCAAGTAATTGGCGTGATAGACGATGCCGGACAGGTCGGTGTCTTCATAATAGACGCGTACCGCGTAGAGATGCAGCGATCCGTCGAAGATGCCTCCGGGAGGGGTGGGGTGTTTTGCCATCGTCATTGCCGCATTTACGCGGCGTCGAATCCGCATACAAGCGAATGTTGCAGGCGGTGCAAGAGATGCGGCGAACGGTTTCGATGGACACGGCGGCTTTTAGCGCGCGATCATTGGCCCCAACGGCTGCTTGCCGAACAAATGAACATGCAAATGCGGCACTTCCTGCCCGCCATGTGCGCCGACATTGGCAAGTATGCGATAGCCCGGCTCCACCAGATCGTGCGCCCGCGCTACCTTGCCCACCGCGCGAATAAATCCGGCGATTTCCGCATCCGATGCCTTGGCGGAGAAATCATCCCAGCTGACATACCGCCCTTTGGGTATGATCAGCACATGCAATTCGGCCTGCGGGTTGAGATCGGGGAAGGCATAAGCCCATTCGTCTTCGTACAGTTTGGTCGACGGGATTTCGCCGCGCAGGATTTTCGCAAAAACATTGTCGTCGTCATAAGGCTGTGTCGCGTCGATCGGCATGGCGGATATCCTCAATTTTTCGTACGTGCGGCTTTTTCATCCAGGCCGGACACACCGTCACGGCGGTCCAGTTCGGCCATGACATCGGCCAGTGCAACATCCTTCGCGGATAGCAGGACGAGCAAGTGAAACAGCACATCCGCCGCCTCACCGACAAGTTCTTCACGCCCTTCCCCCATGGCCGCCACGATGGTTTCCACGGCTTCCTCACCGAATTTTCGCGTGATGGTTGGAAGACCACGCGCATATAGTTGCGCGACATAGCTAGTGTCCGGTTCCGCATCCGTGCGTGATGCGATCGTCTGTTCGAGGCGGGCTAGCGTGTTCATCAACATCTCGTCCTTGCGAGGGGCCTCATGCAACGCGGCAATCCAGGGCGGTTCTGCGCCTCTTTGGATCGCTTCGCTGACGCTCGCAATGGCGAAGTTGGTGTTTACGACGTACGCGCAGGCAAACCGGCTGCGCGCAGAGCGGCATGTGCATCGGCGATGGAATGTTCGCCGAAGTGGAAAATGGATGCGGCCAGAACCGCGCTCGCACGGCCTTGCGTCACGCCGTCCACCAGATGATCGAGTGTGCCGACCCCGCCGCTGGCGATGACCGGGATGCCGACGCTGTCCGCGATATTGCGCGTCAGCTCTAGGTCGTAGCCGGCCTTGGTCCCGTCGCCGTCCATCGACGTAACGAGTAACTCGCCTGCGCCCAATTCGGCCATCCGGCACGCATGGGCCAGCGCATCTACGCCGGTGGCCTCTCGCCCGCCATGTGTATAGATTTCCCACTGGCCCGGAGCTGTCCGCCGCGCGTCAACGGATGCAACGACGCATTGGCTGCCGAACCGCGCGGCAATCTCCGCGACGATTTCGGGCCGCTTTACCGCCGCGCTGTTGATCGCGACCTTGTCTGCCCCAGCCATCAGCAGTGCGCGCGCATCCTCGGCCGTCGCCACCCCTCCGCCTACGGTCAGTGGCATGAAGCATACTCGTGCCGTACGCCGCACGATGTCGAGCAGCGTGCCGCGCCTTTCATGTGTGGCGGATATGTCGAGGAAACATAGCTCGTCCGCCCCCGCCGCATCGTAGGCCTGCGCCTGCTCCACCGGATCGCCCGCATCGCGCAGATCGACGAAATTGACCCCCTTCACCACGCGCCCATTAGCAACATCGAGACAGGGAATGACGCGGACACGAACGGTCATACCAATTCTCCCGTCATTGCGAGCCTTCGCAGACGCCAAGGTAGTCCAGCGTAGGCAAGCGCCACTCTGTTTTGCTTCGCTGCGCTCGCAATGACGGGGTCGGCGTTCATACTGCCCGCGCCGCCATCGCCAGCGCCGCCGCCAGGTCCAGCCGCCCATCATACAAGGCACGGCCCGTAATGACGCCTTCGATGCCTTCGCCCGCCTGCAACGACAGGATGTGGATATCGTCCAGCCCCTTCACCCCACCGCTGGCGATCACGGGCAGGTCGGTCTGTCGCGCAAGATCCACAGTGGCTTCGATGTTGCAGCCTTTCAACATGCCGTCGCGGCCGATATCGGTGAAAAGCAGGCTGGCGACGCCCGCATCCTCGAACCGGCGGGCCATATCGACGATCGGCATGTCGGACACTTCCGCCCAGCCATTGGTTGCGACCATCCCGTCGCGCGCGTCAACCGCAACCACGATCCCGCCGTCATATTCGCGCGCCATGTCCTTCACGAATTGCGGGTTCTTGAGCGCCGCCGTGCCGATGACGATGCGCGCCACCCCCGCATCGAACCAGCCCTCCACATCCTCCGGAGTACGGATGCCACCGCCGAGCTGAACGTAACCAGGGAATACGGCAACGATCGCTTCGACCGCTTCCCGATTCTGCGCGCTTCCGGCGAACGAACCGTCGAGATCGACGACATGCAAATGTTCCGCGCCGACATCGGCGAAGATGTTAGCCTGCGCCGCCGGATCGTCGCCATATACCGTTGCGCGATCCATATCGCCTTCCGCCAGGCGCACAACCTGACCGGCTTTAAGGTCGATGGCCGGGAAGACGATCATCGGACCACCTGCGGGTTGTTCCCGCGCATCACGGCTTCCATTCTATAAACCTCTTCAACAAACCCAGCCCGTAGGCTTGGCTTTTCTCTGGGTGAAACTGCACGCCCATCACATTGCCCCGCGCAATCGCTGCGACAAGCGGTTCGCCGTGATCGGTCGTCGCGGCTATATCGGCAACGTTCTGTGCAACGAAGTGATAGGAATGCAGGAAATAGGCCTCGCCCGTGTCGATAAGACCGTTCCTGGCCGGTGAAACATCGTTCCATCCCATGTGCGGCACCTTGATCGACGAATTCGTCGGTTCGATTGCCCTTACCTCGCCCGCGATCCAATCCAATCCCGGCGTCACCGCGTGCTCGAGCCCCCGCGTCGCGAGCAGTTGCATACCAACACATATTCCCAAAAATGGCGCGCCACCCCGCATCACCCGGTCCGTCATGGCTTCGACCAAACCGTCGATCGCCCGCAACCCTTCGGCGCAGGCTTTGAACGAACCGACACCCGGCAACACGATCCGATCGGCGGAACCCACCAAGTCCGGATCGGAAGTGATTGCTACACCCTGCGCCCCGATCGCTTTGAGCGCATTATTGACGGAATAAAGATTGCCCGCGCCGTAATCGATCAGCGCAATCGTTTCACCCACCAAGCTGACCCTTGGTACTTGGGATCGCATCCCCCTTGCGTAAGTCCCGTTCCACCGCCTGCCGCATGGCGCGTGCGAAGCCCTTGTAAATCGCCTCGCAAATGTGGTGGTTGTTGCTGCCGTATAACAGTTCGACATGAAGCGTGATCCCGGCTGTCTGCGATACCGAATGGAACCAGTGTTCGATCAGTTCGGTATCCCATTCGCCCAGCTTCTCCTGAGAGAAACCTGCGCGCCACACGAGGAACGGGCGCCCGGATATATCCAGCGCCACCCGCGCCAGCGTCTCGTCCATCGGTGAAAAAGCCGTGCCGTATCGCCCGATCCCGGCTTTATCGCCCAGCGCCCGTGCCAACGCCTGCCCGAGAGCGAGCGCGCTATCTTCTGTCGTATGATGCTGATCCACATGCAGATCGCCATCGATCTGCATCGTCACATCGATCAGCGAATGGCGGCTGAACTGTTCCACCATGTGATCAAGAAATCCGATACCGGTGGACGCGTTATACGCGCCTGTGCCGTCCAGATCGACCTCCACCATGATCTTGGTTTCGGTGGTATCGCGTTGGATCGTGGCTGTCCGCGCAGGTGTTTGCATGGGCTGCGCTATACGCGACCCGAATGGCGGCGCAAGTATCGGTTATCTCACATAGCGCTGCTTTGTTCTTGACCCATGCCGATGCGCCAAACTATTCCTCGCTTCATGAGCGAAGACACACCCGACAGCCTGATCCCCTATGACGACATCGTGCAGGAGGCCTTACGCGCTGTCGTTGGCCGAGTGTTGGGCGAAATTGTCGATACTGGCGGCGAACTACCAGGCAATCACCATTTCTACATCACCTTCAAAACCGGCGCGCCGGGCGTCGATATTCCCAAGGTGTTGCGTGAGCGGTTCCCCGATGAAATGACCATCGTACTGCAGAATAAATTCTGGGATCTCGGTGTGGACGAAGATGGCTTTACAGTGGGCCTCAGCTTCAATGCGGTCCCCTCGAAGCTGGACATTCCGTTCGCCGCGATAACCGCCTTCGTCGATCCGGCGGTGGATTTCGGACTGCAATTTCAGGCATCCGTCGCCGATATGGCACCCGCCCCGCATGACGATGCGGAAAACGATGGTTCGGAAGGCAGCTTGGAACGGGGCGCGGATAAGACCGTTGGCAGTGATGAAGACGGCAGCAATGTCGTGACGGTGGATTTCGGCAAGAAAGGCTGACCCACCCATCATTTGCGCGAACGGGGTACGGTAATGGTCAAGCATCTTTCGGAATATGGCAGCGACGCGGTGGACGCGATCCGCGACAAGACATCGGGCGACAAACGCGACGTTCCAGGTCCAAGCTCCAATCCGGTAACCAACATCGTCATGGCCGACGTTGCTATGCGCACGGGCACCTATCTTCTGCGCGGAGCGGTGGAAAAGGGTATGCTACGCGGACGCTATGGGCCGAACATGGCCAGTGAGATCGTGAAGAACAAAACGCTGGGACAGACATTAGCGTCAGTTGCGCTGGCGAAATTGGCAACGAAGTCGCTGCCGGGTGCGGTCATCGTGGGTGGCGGCATGGCGGCGAAAACCCTGTTCGACCGCAGTCAGCGACGTCGTAAAGCCAAACGTAGCGGCGATGCCACGATGCGGGAACAGGCCAACCGCGATTAGGTGCGGCTCGGACGTAATGCGCTCTTGATTGTTGAACCGTCCTGACTGCATGGGGCGGCATGACCGATCACCCCTTTCATTCTCCTCATAGCCTCGACAGACGCGGATTGATGTTCATCCTTTCCTCGCCATCGGGCGCGGGAAAAACGACGATCTCGCGCATGATGTTGATGGCGGACGAGCAAATTCGTTTGTCCGTTTCCGTCACCACCCGCCCCCGGCGCGAGGGTGAGGTTGATGGAATCGATTACCATTTCGTCGACGATGCTCGGTTCGATGCGATGGTGGCCGCCGATGATTTCTACGAATGGGCGCATGTCTTCGATTATCGATACGGCACCCCGAAGGGGTATATCCGCCAGCGTTTGAAGGAAGGGCAGGACTTCCTGTTCGACATCGATTGGCAGGGCACGCAGCAGTTGTACCAGAAGGATCAGCAGGACGCCGTCAGCGTTTTTATCCTGCCCCCCAGCCTGAAGGCTCTACGCCACCGCCTCGAAACCCGCGGTACCGACAGCGCCGAAGTCATCGACGGTCGCATGGACCGCGCCCGCGGCGAAATCAGCCATTGGGCGGAATACGACTACGTCGTTGTGAATGACGATGTGGACACATGCTTCGTCAAGGTACGCGAGATATTGCACGCCGAACGCATGAAACGCACCCGGCAAACCGGCCTAATTCCATTCGTGCGGGAATTGATGGTTTAAGGTAAATCGTGCCCTATCGGAGCGACATTAGCCTGCGTCTAACCGTCCAGAAACCAGGAATGCCATATCCCAAACGATAGAGCCGCCCGCGCTAAATCGTTCTTTTTCCAGCTCCTGCGCAAACTCGTCCTCCTTAATCTCGCCTGCCTTCACTATACGGTGTTCGATCATTCGGGGCAGCATTCCGCGCATAAGCGTCGGCAGAAAAGACGCTTCATCATGATGCAGAAGAACTCCTTCGTTTCGCGCATCCTCGATTTGGCAACCCGTCGACTGTATCAAGGAACGGAGGCGCATACCTAATCCGACATCTCCGCCTTCTGCCGCGACTGTGTCCCAAACCCATCGGTAGAGCTGATTATGGCAAGGAAGGCTGCCCAGTCCGCTCGGCAAATTCGCCCTGGAATGTTCCTGAAAAGCGAAAACCGCCGCCGGTTTTGCCAAAGTGACCAATCGCGCCAAAGTTTGCGACGCGTCAGGCAGATACATCAAAACCCTGCGTCCGATAATTGCATCGAATAGACCAAGGT
>JBAUIN010000067.1:0-7003 GCA_049682975.1 Pontixanthobacter sp.
GCGCCTGCCAATTCCCTTCGCGCGGAACCCACATCGCCTGCGGTTCGGGGCGAATGAAGCGATAATCACCGTACCGTTCCAGCTTCCGCCCATTGCCGCTATCGACGAGGCCGTAATCCGCCCAACCTGCGCCATCGAGCAGCACTGGCGTATCCTGTAAAACCGCCATTATCGCGAGGGGGTCGCGCGTTCGGCGACGTAACCGGCGATTGAGTCGTAATCACCGCCCAGCGTATCATAGCGTTCTTCCCGCGCGAACAGATCGCCGACCCGCATGGGAAGCGATGGGCGAACGCCGGTCATCCGTTCCACCGCGTCGCGAAATTTCGATGGATGCGCGGTTGCCAGCGTAACGATCGGAATATCGGGATCGATCTGCGTTTCGCGGGCCGCCTGCAATCCGATCGCCGTATGTGGATCGATCACTTCGCCGCATGCTTCGCTGGCCCAGCGTGCAGCCTGCGCCATTTCGTCCGCGTCGACCCGGTGACTGGTGAACAGATCGCGTGCCGCGCCATGTTGCAGTTCGGTAAGCCGCATCGCGCGGCTGCTTTCGAAATTCTGCATCTGCGTCGCCATGGACACCCCATCGCGCCCACCGCAGTCGAACAGCAGACGTTCGAAATTGGAACTGATCTGAATATCCATAGACGGGGCCGCTGTGGCGGTGACCATGCCCGCAGAATAATCCCCGTCGCTCAACGCCCGATGCAGAATGTCGTTCACATTGGTCGCCACTATCAACCGTTCGATCGGCAAGCCCATTTGCGCAGCGACGTAGCCGGCAAACACATCGCCGAAATTACCGGTCGGTACGCTGAAAGCCACCTTGCGCGACGGCGCACCCAATTGGAGCGCAGCGGCAAAGTAGTAGACGATTTGCGCCATCAGCCGCGCCCAATTGATCGAATTCACCGCGCCGATCCGGAAACGCCCGTTCATGGCGGTATCGTTGAACATGCGCTTCACGCTCGCCTGCGCGTCGTCGAAACTGCCATCGATCGCGATGTTGTAAACATTGGGCGCCAGCACCGTGGTCATCTGGCGGCGCTGGACGTTACTGATCCGCCCTTCGGGATGCAGCATGAAGATGTCGATACGTTCACGCCCGGCCACAGCGTCGATCGCCGCCGATCCGGTATCGCCGCTTGTCGCGCCGACGATGGTTAGATGGGAATCGCTGCGTTCGAGGAACTTTTCGAACATCAGACCCAGCATTTGCAGGGCGACATCCTTGAACGCCAGCGTCGGCCCGTGGAATAGTTCGAGCAGCCAATGCTGCGCATCGAATTGTTTGAGCGGGGTAACGGCGTCATGCGCAAACCGTCCATAGGCCACTTCGCACATCTCGAACAAATCGTCGGGCGCGAGACTTTCCCCGACGAAGGGCTGCATCACACGCGCCGCAAGCTGGGCATAGGGAAGACCGGCAAGGTCCGCGATCTCCGCACTGCTCCAGCGCGGCCATGCCTCGGGAAGATACAGCCCCCCATCATTGGCGAGGCCGGTCAGCGTCACTTGTTCGAAATCGAGCGTCGGGGCGCTGCCACGGGTGGATATATATCGCATGGTGTGGGGGCAATTAACCGGGGGAGCGCATGGGGGCAAGCCGATGGGGCTTCGCCGAATAAGCTCGTATCATTTAGGCCCGCGTATTCTCAAAGCGATCGTATAAATGACCAGCGCCGTCAGTGCGAACAGGAACCATTGCACGGCATAGGCCAGATGATTGTTCGGTAAATCGGCAGGATCGGGTTTGGCCAGCGGCCCCAGATCGGCGAGCGGCGGATCGGCGACGATCTTGCCGCCCGGCGCAAGCGTGCCGATCACGTTCCCGCCCTGCCAATCCGGTGGACGGGTAGATCGCGACCAGCCCAGCGCGATTTCGGCGACCTGCCCATTCGCCAATTCGCACCGCGCAATATGGGACCAGCCCTTCGCGCCGACCGTGTTGGTACCGGCCGTGCCGCGCATCGATCGAACCGCGTCGCAATTGGCGGATACCCGGCGATAGAGCATCTGTTCGATCGCTTCGTCGGTTTGGGGATAGGCGATGGAAGACGCATCGGCGGAAACCGATTTGTATCGGTCCAGCATAGCAGCCTTTTCATCTTTCCGGCCCAACTGCCAGAAACCAAGCGCGACCATAATCAAGGCGGCAATCGCAACAAATGCGGTGGGAATGATGGGTAAAGAGCGCATCATTCGCCGGGATCGGCAGAACCGGCCTCGCCCGCCTTCTGTGTATATTCGGCGTATAGAAGGGCAGCTTTAGCTGCGCGAAGGCCGATTACCACCGCCAAAAAGGTGATCGGTATCCATAGCAAGGCATGGACCCAAAAAGGCGGGCCTACGGAAACTTCCAGCCATAAGGCCATGCCGACGATCAGTCCGCCGACAATCAATGTCAGAAAACCGGCTGGACCGTCACCGACGTTGAATTTGGTGAAATCGAGATGGCATTGTCCACATTTCGGCGCAAATTGCGCAATCCCTTCGAACAGGCTGTGCGCACCGCATTGTGGACATGAACCGAAAAGGGCAGCCTCGGCAATACCGGGCTGCCCCTTTCTAACTGGCTCAGTCGATCCGTTCGTCAATGGATCGGCGCGCCCCATCCGCCCCAGACGTAAACGGCGATGAAGAGGAACAGCCAGACGACATCGACGAAATGCCAATACCAGGCTGCCGCTTCGAAACCGAAATGCTGACGCGGTGTGAAGTGGCCTTTATAGGTTCTGACCAGACAAACGATCAGAAAGATCGTACCGATCACAACATGAAAACCATGGAATCCGGTCGCCATGTAAAAGCCGGAGCTATAGGTATTTCCACCGAATGCGAACGCCCCGAGCGCATGCGAATATTCATATGCCTGAATGGCGGTGAACAACGCCCCGAGAAGGATCGTAGCCCACAGACCCTTTTTAAGATCTTCGCGGTTTCCGTTGATCAGCGAATGGTGCGCCCAGCTAACCGTCGTACCGGAACACAGCAGAATCAGCGTATTGAGCAGCGGCAGGTCGAAAGCATCCAGAACTTCCAAACCGCGCGGCGGCCATTGTGCGATCGCTGCCGCCCCTTCTTCACCGAAACGGGTGAGAGTGGCGCCATCGACCAATTCGATCGGCTGAGGAAACAGGGAAAAATCGAACCACGCCCAGAACCAACCAACAAAAAACATCACTTCGGAGGCGATGAACAGGATCATGCCGTAACGCATATGTAGCTGCACCACCGGCGTATGATCGCCCTGCTCCGCCTCGCGAACGATGTTGGCGAACCAACTGAAGAACGTCGCAATCAGTCCGATCGCGCCAACGCCCATAACCAAAGTGTCGCCTGCCATATCGTGCATATAGAACACGAGGCCGGTGAAAAAGGTCAGCGCGGATAGCGACCCGACCAGAGGCCAGATATCGGGCGCAAGAATATGATAATCGTGGTTTTTCGTGCCGGCCATAATGTCTCTCATATTATCGGACGGTCCGCGCCCGAATACGCAATTTCGCTTTTAATCCGCGGAACCGATCAGGTCCAGTCCCGCGCGGTAATTCTGACATGCGTTACGCATGTCGTGGTTTCGATCACGATGCAGGCTCCGCATCGTCGATCGCCTTGTGGAATGTATAGCTCAAGGTAATTTGCTCCACATCCTTCGCATTCTCATCATTCAAGATGGCGGGATCGACATAGTACAATACCGGCATCCGCATTTCCTCACCAGGCTGAAGCGTCTGTTCGGTGAAGCAGAAGCATTGGATCTTGTTAAAATATTTGCCTGTCTGTTCCGGTTCGACATTAAAGGTCGCATTGCCCGTGATCGGCACGTCACTGTCGTTACGCGCAACATAGAATGCCATGTCGCGCTGCCCGATCTGCACGGTATCGGTCGGCTGTTCGGGGCTGAAGCTCCATGGCATACCGATCGCGGTCGTTGCGTCGAAACGCACCGATATCGACCGCGCGCCCGCACTTTGCGCAAGACGCTGCGCCATATCGGCGTCGGTTTCGGTTGCGCGCTGAGTCGTGCCGCCGAAACCCGTTACCCGGCAGAACAGTTCGTACAGCGGTACGGCGGCGTAACCCATACCGAGCATCGCCAGCGCACCGAGCAACGCCAACGCACCCACGCGCCAGTTCTTTTGATCGAGAGCCACACCAGACATCGTCAATCCCCCATGCGCACAATCGTAATCGCGTAGAACAATACGACAAAGAACAGTAATGCCGCGCCCACTGCCAAGTTGCGGCTTTTGCGGCGGCGTTCGATTTCGGCCTGCTCGACCTTGTCCAAACGTTTGGGTTCTGTGTTCGGCGTCGTCATGCGTTCACTCCAGGAATGGGCCAGTTCTGATAATCCGCCACACGATCAACGACCAGAACGCCGAACAGTGCAAACAGATAGATAATGCTGAAGGCGAAAAGGCGTTTTTCCGGCCGCATTGTGTCCCCTTGGCCCGAACGGCGGGTCGCGACGGGGAAGGACAACGCCAGAAAGACGAGCGATAGACCGATTGCGGCCAAACCATAGAACGCCCCCGTTCCGCCGATGAACCATGGAGTGGCGGCCAAGGGAACAAGCAGGACGCTGTAAAACAGAATTTGCTTACGCGTGGATGCTTCGCCTTTAACCACCGGCATCATCGGGATCCCAACTTTTGCGTAATCGCTTTGCACGAAAAGGGCGAGCGCCCAGAAATGCGGTGGGGTCCAGAAAAAGATGATGGCGAACAACAGGATCGGCATGGCGGTAATATCGCCGGTGACCGCGACCCAACCGATCATAGGCGGGAAAGCGCCCGCACCGCCGCCGATCACGATATTCTGCGGGGTGCGTGGCTTCAGCCAGATCGTATAGACAACGGCGTAATAGACGATTGAGATCGCCAGAATGACGGCAGCCAGCCATCCGACGGCCACCCCCATAATACCGACCGATGCGGCGGAAATGAGGATACCGAAATTGCGCGCATCATCTTTTTGCATACGGCCCGATGGAAGCGGGCGCGCGGCCGTTCGCTTCATGCCGGCGTCGATATCGGCTTCCCACCATTGATTCAGCGCCGCCGCGCCACCCGCGCCGATAGCGATACAGAAAATGGCAGTGAAACCGATGATAGGATGAATCGAACCCGGTGCCGCCAGCAGACCGCAAAGACCGGTAAAGATGACCAGTGTCATTACGCGCGGTTTGGTCAACGCATAAAAATCCCGCCAGTCCGCCGGCATCGCGGTTGGCGCTGCGGTTGTAGAAGTGGAAGACGAAGCCGGTATCATGAGGTGGGTGTGGTCTCTTTTAGTTTGAAAAGGGGGCTACATCCTCTGCGATGCGCCCCCTCCTTCATCGGTTTTCACTCTCCGCTCTGGGGCGGAGTATGGCATGCTTTAAGCAGAGGCCGGGCGATGATCGTGATAATCATGATGATCTTCGATCACCGGTAGCGTTTCGAACTGGTGGAAAGGCGGCGGCGAGGACAATGTCCATTCCAACGTCGTCGCACCTTCGCCCCATGGATTGTCTCCGGCTTTCTTTCCGGCTGCGAACGCATAAACCAGATTGGCAAAGAAGATGAGCATAGACGCCGCCATCACAATGTAGCCGACCGAGGACACCTGGTTCCAATATTCATACGCCGCCGGATAGTCGGGATAACGGCGCGGCATACCCTGAATGCCCAGGAAGTGCTGCGGGAAAAAGATGATGTTCACGCCGACGAAGAATACCCAGAAATGCAGATGCGAAAGAAATTCGCTGTGCATCCGGCCACTCATCTTCGGGAACCAGTAATAGAACCCGGCGAACATGGAGAACACCGCGCCCATCGACAACACGTAGTGGAAGTGCGCCACGACATAATAAGTGTCGTGCAGATTATCGTCGATACCGCCATTGGCTAGAACCACGCCGGTAACGCCGCCTACAGTGAACAGGAAGATGAAGCCCATCGACCACACCATCGGCGATTTGAACTCAAGCGAACCGCCCCACATGGTGGCAATCCAACTGAAAATTTTCACACCCGTCGGCACGGCGATAACCATCGTCGCGGCGGTGAAATACATCTTCGTATTTACGTCCAGGCCGACCGTATACATGTGGTGCGCCCATACGATGAACCCGACCACACCGATCGCGACCATCGCGTAGGCCATGCCGAGGTAGCCAAATACGGGCTTGCGGCTGAAAGTCGCCACGATTTGGCTGATCATGCCGAAA
Organism: Pontixanthobacter sp.; assembly: GCA_049682975.1. GTDB lineage: Bacteria > Pseudomonadota > Alphaproteobacteria > Sphingomonadales > Sphingomonadaceae > Pontixanthobacter. The sequence goes on from JBAUIN010000067.1 coordinate 6,221, forward strand.
CCGGGCAGGATCATAATGTAAACTTCTGGATGTCCGAAAAACCAGAACAAGTGCTGATACAGGACAGGATCGCCGCCACCGGCCGGATTGAAGAAGGTCGTGTCGAAATTACGATCCGTGAGCAGCATCGTGATCGCCGCGGCCAATACCGGCAACGCTAGCAGCAGTAGAAATGCCGTAACCAATACCGACCATACGAACAGCGGCATTTTGTGCAGGGTCATTCCCGGTGCGCGCATGTTGAATATCGTGGTAATGAAGTTGGTCGCACCCAAAATCGAACCTGCGCCGGCCAAATGAAGCGCGAAAATCGCGAAGTCAACCGCTGGTCCTGTGGAACCATAGGTCGATAACGGCGCATATACGGTCCACCCGGTACCCGCCCCCATTCCTGCCGGAGACCCCGGCACGAACATGGAGAACATCAGCGAAAGGAAACCCGCAACCGTTAGCCAGAACGATACGTTGTTCATCCGCGGGAATGCCATGTCGGGCGCACCGATCATGATCGGCACGAACCAGTTACCGAAACCGCCGATCATCGCCGGCATGACCATGAAAAACACCATAATCAGGCCATGAGCCGTAATGAGCACGTTCCACATATGCAAATTGGCGTCGAAAGCCGCCTCACCGCCCATCATCGATACGACACTGCCCAGCACCTGAATGCCGGGCTCGGCCAGTTCGGCGCGCATGATACCGGAAATAGCGCCACCGATGATACCCGCCAGAATGGCGAAAATCAGATAGAGCGTTCCGATATCCTTGTGGTTCGTAGAC
>JBAUIN010000068.1:0-4569 GCA_049682975.1 Pontixanthobacter sp.
GGTGCGAGGCGTGCCAGGGCGACGGTCTCATCAAGATCGAGATGCACTTCCTCCCCGATGTCTATGTGACGTGCGAGGAATGCGGCGGCAAACGCTACAACCGCGAAACGCTGGAGGTGAAGTTCAAGGGGCTGAGCATCGCCGACGTGCTGGACATGACGGTGGAGGATGCGGAAAGCTTCTTCAAGGCGGTGCCGAGCATCCAGGGAAAGATGGCGATGCTGAACGAGGTCGGCCTCGGCTACGTCAAGGTCGGCCAGCAGGCGACGACCCTATCGGGCGGCGAGGCGCAGCGCGTGAAACTCGCCAAGGAACTGTCCAAACGCAGCACCGGCCAGACGCTGTACATCCTGGACGAACCGACCACCGGCCTGCATTTCGAGGATGTCCGCAAACTGCTCGAAGTGCTGCACCGGCTGGTGGAGCAGGGCAATTCCGTAGTGGTGATCGAGCACAATCTGGATGTGATCAAGACTGCCGATCACATTCTCGATCTCGGCCCGGGCGGGGGCGTCAGGGGAGGCGAAATCGTCGCATCCGGCACGCCTGAGAAGATCGCTGCCGTACCCGAAAGCTATACCGGACACTATTTGCAACCGATGCTCGATCGAGCAAGAGATGCTGCCGAGTGAATGTAATCAGAGGTTAGCCTGTCCCGGACCTGATCCGGGGGCGGATTGGGTGCTGGATGTTGGGCCAGGCGGCGGTGTGTGTGGGGGTGAGATTGTGGCGGAGGGTACGCCGGAGAAGGTGGCGCGGTAAACGAGAACTATACAAGCGGGTATTAGGCGAGTTTGTTAGAAGTAGCTTGCAATCAAAAGATAGTTCAAATGAATTATATTCTGCTCAACTAGTAGATCGACGCTCGAAAGCTCTGATTTGTCGACTGATGTCAGGATCTTCTAAACGTGCCTCCGCTAGCTTTAACCTTCTTAAAGCGTCATCGAATGACGAAAAATCATTTTTAAACTTTATGATATGCAGACCTATTTCACAAGCAATATAGAACACGGTTTTATTATTGGAATAGCGTTCCTGAGAGGAAATTGCTCTCGCAAATGCGTCTTCTAGCATTACGAGCCTATCACTATCCGCTAGTCCCGGTGTATTTAATGCACGTCGCATTAATAGCAATGCGCGATAGCGCGCAACAGGACCATCACGTCCTAAATCACTTTCAAAAACCTTAATTTCAGTTTCGGCGACATCAAACTGTTCCTGGTCAATTAAATTTTTGATCAAACGATGCCGTGGGACGCGTTCACCGGGGGCCACTGAAATCATCTGCCGTAGCAGACGGTTTTGAGCCGCCACGTCAGAAAGACGTCTAATTCCGGTATCAAAACTAGATAGTTCATTTATCGTTCGCCTTTCAATTTCCCACGTAGGGGATAGGCTGCTGATTACATGTTCAAATAACTTTTCATAATCTGCTTGATCAGAAAATTTATATTTTGCAATTATTGTCGCGATAACAGAGTGTCGTGTCCGCCATCCATAAATACCTAATTTTTGACTAACTTCATACTCGTCAACTATGCCTTCTAACCGGTTCAAGGCCATCGAGATTTGGTTGGCTGGGAGACCAATTGCTCTAAGCACAAGTTGGCGATGTACCCGTACACCGGATGCTTCCATCGCCGACACAAGTTTATAAATTTCTTGCAGGCCGTCATCAAGATCATTGTATTCCTTTAGGATAATCGCGTCGAAATTATCAGTCGCGAAAATATTCTTAAGGCAAACAAACATATCTTGTTCGCATTTTTCGATTAACCTCGTCCTTTTTTGCTGTCTTGAAAAGCCAATAAAACTGTTTTCGACAAGGGGTCGAATTTGGTCAGATGAGTCTATAAGTTCAATCAAACGGTCGACTTCATTCTGATTAAGTTGAGAAAGACTCAATTCGTGTGTCATATTTAAAAGTGAAGGGCTTTTAACGCGATGCGACCAATTACTTTTTGAAGAAGAATAGACAATCTTTAAACAAGTCAATTTCTCTGATTCTAGAAGTTCACAAAGTGACCCAATCTCGTTAATTTGGGTATGAGCATCGTCTACAAATAGAACTCCAAATTCGTTTTCTGTTGAAAGATGATTAGCTACCTTTAGCCATTCGTCAGGTAGAAGCCGAAAATCCCCCTTGTGCTCCCAACAGAACCATCCATCCTCAATGGCACGAAGTAGGTACTGTCGAATTGCTGTCGTCTTTCCTACACCTGGAGTACCTATGATGCCGACAGCCTGTTTGTCATTCGAGAACAACTTTGCAATCTTATCCGTTATTGTACGGCGGAATGTAAGCCCCTGATCAATATCCGAAAGTGTTGCTGGTCGTCCATTGAACATGGCAATCGGTTTCGCTTTAAATGCAGTACGGCTATGATCGGCGTCGACGGTTATCGGGCGCAATCTATGCACAATGTCGAGCGGATCGGTTGCGGGGATTGAAGTCGCATTCTGGTTGGCCTTCTGAGAAATCTCTGCAAAGAAATCGTCAATTCCACCGAAACACACACGAATACCTCTATTCTCAAAAAGCGCTGCGCGGGCCTCGTCTTTCTCGTAAAGCAATAGTGATATTGAACCACCGGCACCTTGCAACTTTCCTTGAATAGAAAGAGCTCGATCTATTACATCTTGAATATCACGGTCAGACAATTTCTGACCGATAACGATCAAGTTACTTCCTGCAAGCTCAGATGAGAACCGATCATAAATACTATTTCTGTATTCTTCAGTTTTATCATAGTCGTTTAGGGTTATTATAATACGGGATTGGTGCCCATCCGCTACATCGTGTTCTATCGTCCCATGAAGCTTGAATAACGGAGTATCGGCCGGCGACGCATCTTGCGAGAAATCAAAATCAGTATGGTAGCGTGGCAATTTCCTATTACGCCTACGATAAGACGTTTCAATAAGATTATCGTAATTCGTAGTAAATATACTTTTCCAGTTGTACATTGGTATATTAAGCAAAGAACCGGTAGGGTCGGCATTGCCTATGTGTTTTCGTAATAGTTTTATTAATGCACTTCGATCATCTTTTAGTTCTGCAAGCTGTGCAACCTCCGCCAGATCGTATCCATCAACGGTTATACTGAATTTATTCCCCATCGACTGACGAAGGTCTTCGCCGGACGGAAGGCCAGAGGGAACAGACGAACCAGCGCCGAAGAATAGGACAGTCTTTTCAGGTCGTAAATCTCGTACAAGTTGGCGTACTGTTAACATGTTAATCCGTTCAAATGATAAGTTGCATTTCGTATGGTAAGGGAGCCTGCGTTAAACAAAAGACCAGCCAAAAGAACTTTTCCACGCTTTCCTACACGCCCATTCCCCTATAACTGGTCTGGTTCCCTGAACACCAATCACAGGTGAACCGATGACATATCTACCCATACTTCCCCCCATATTCCCCTCCAACCATCCCGACCGTGTCGAGCATGAGGAGCGGTGGCTCGGCCATGTTCGGGTCGGGCGGATCGGCTCCGGGCCGGGCAGGAGCCGGGCGCTGTTGCGGCGGCATGTTCGTAATGAGCTCGTGCTGCTGGGGGAGCGGTCGTGAGCGGCGCCCTCGAAACCCAGACGCACGAAACCCAAGCGCACGACGAAGCGCAAGACGGGCGCGAGCGGTTGGTGGAAACCTTGCGGCAGCGGGGAGCGTGTTCCGTGGGGGAGGGGCATGGGAAAACTACTCCCCTCGCTGCGGAGCGGGGTTGCGAACGGGACGACGCTCTTGCCGGTTTGGACGAACGGGCGGCGGGTCGCGATGAGGCGCTGACAGCCCCTCGCACTCCAACGTCAACATCCCCGCAAAACGGCGCGGACGAGCCGACGCAGGATCGGCCTTCGCCGCCCCCGCTCTCCGCCATGATCGACGATTTGCCCGACGACGATACGCGTGTCGCGCAGCATCAGTTCTCGCGGGAGCGGCAGGCGACATTTCTCAATCGGCTGGCCGCGTGTGGCTCGGCGCGTTCGGCGGTGCGCAGTGCGGGGGTCTCGCATCAGACGGCCTATCGCCAGCGGCGGGCCTGCGCCGCGTTTCGGCGGGCATGGGATGCGGCGCTGCTGATCGCGCGCGAACAGGCGGAGGAGATGCTCGCCTGCCGCGCGATGGAGGGGGTGGAGGAAGAGGTGTGGTTCCACGGCGAGGTCGTGGGCACGCGCAAACGCTACGACACGCGGCTGTTGCTCGCCCATCTCGCGCGGCTCGACCGGCTGGGCGACCGGGCGGATGTCGCAAACCTGGCGGAACATTTCGATGCGGCGGTCGAGGCGCTGGAGCAGGGACACGCATTGCCGGAGGGTCCGGCGGACGATGCGGGCATGGCGGATGCCGGGGTTGCGGATACGTCGGATAGGGGCGCGCGGGTTTTGCCGTCAGGACCGTGTAAAATGCGGTCCAAGTCTCCGCCGGATCGTGATGGCCCCGTTGCAACATCCGAGTGGAATATGGGCGGCGATGGTCCATGCTGCGATAGTCCCAGCTGGCCCAAATGCGATGCTTGCCCGCATTATCCGATCCTTGGCAAACTGCTGAACCGGATGGACGCGACGCGC
>JBAUIN010000069.1:0-4121 GCA_049682975.1 Pontixanthobacter sp.
CAGGCGCGAACTTCGTGACTTTGTCGCCATGGCTCATCCACACCTGGTGCCGGTCGCCGACATCCCACATGCCGTCGAACAAAGCGCATTCTTTCGACACGGTCAGAAATGCGCGGCCGAATTCCCCACCTTCGCCGGTTTCGTGTCCGGGCCGCACTTCCCCGCCCAATTGCTGCGTCATGACCTGCTGGCCGTAACAGATGCCCAAGATCGGCACGCCCGCCTCAAACAGCATAACGGGCGCACGCGGGCTGCCATCATCGGGCACGCTGGCGGGGGAGCCGGACAGAATGATCCCCTTCGGCTGCATCCGCTGAAATGCCTCCTCCGCCATCGTGAACGGCGCGATCTCGGAATAGACGCCTGCCTCCCGCACACGGCGAGCAATCAACTGCGTCACCTGACTGCCGAAATCGACGATCAGGATGGAATCGGGCTGGATCGGATTGGCGGTTCGCGGACTTGTCATAAGCGCCGAATTACGGGCGCGACCGCGTGCTGGCAAGCGGCGGGGTGCGCGTAATTTATGGGGTTCCCGAAGACTGCCATGTAACCAAACCGTACGGACCGGCGAACACAGGGTCAGATGCACATAGCAGCTAACCCGAAACAAACTCAGTCAGGAAATTTTCAATGCGTATTCTTACCGAACGGACTTTCGCCCTTCTCCTCGCCGCATCCATGAGTGGGCTGATCTTCGCCCCCCACATCGGCTGAATAAATAATTGACAAAAACGCAACTCTGTTGCCCATTTTGGCATTTGTAAAAAGGTACACGAAAGATTATTTCAATGCTGTATCGGACGGCGGGCCTCCCTCTCCTCCCAAACCCGCCTTCGATCGACACGGAACTGAACTGCTTTTTCGTAAAGCCCGGTTCCGGCTTGGAGGTTCACGCCCATGTGGCGAACCCGAGCATCGAGTGACGCGGTCCGCTTCCGATCCCCCAATGCTGGAACGGGCCGCGTCCTTGAATTCTCTTTAGATAACGCTGCGCCGTTCCGCCTCTTCGCGCAATTCGGTTTTCAGCAATTTGCCGATATGGCTGCGCGGCATCTCGTCGATCGTATACAGCTTCGCCAATCGCTGCGTCTTGCCGAGTCGAGCATTGACCGTTGCCAGAATTTCATCGCAATCGACCCCACCTTCAAGAGTGACGAAACCGACCGGCGTCTCGCCCCATCTGCGGCTGGGCATGCCGATCACGGCTGCTTCGCGCACGCCCACCTCTTTTAACAATTCGTTCTCCAAATCGATCGGATAGATGTTGAAACCGCCGGAGATGATCATGTCTTTCGCGCGACCGACCAGTTCCACGAAACCATCCGCATCGACCCGCCCGATATCGCCCATCCGCATCCAGGCATCGCCGGTTTCGGGGTTGATCCATTGCGCTTGCGAGGTGGCGTCCGGGCGGTTCTTGTATCCGCTCATCATGGCCGGGCCGCGCCCGATCAGTTCGCCCGCCTCGCCCGGCGGCAGGATACGGCCTTTCTCGTCCATGACCTTCACTTCGCTGCCGGGCGCGGGCCGGCCGACCGTGTGCAATTTGTCGGGATGTTCGTGGGCGTAAAGCAGGCACACGACCCCGCCCTCCGTCATCGAATATATCTCGATCAGGCCGCCCGGCATCCGCTTCAAAACCTGCGCTTTCAAATCGGCGGAGAAGGGTGCGGAGGTACAGTATTTCAGAGTAAGCGCGGACAGGTCGGTCTTATCCAATGCGGGATCGTCCAGCAGGCGCTGATACTGGACCGGCACCAGCATGGTCGTGGTGATCCGGTCGCGTGCCGCGATCTGCAGCCAGCGCGCGGTATCGAATTTTCCCATGATCGTGACCGTGCCGCCCGCTAGTAAGGCCGACAGGAACGCGACCATCGTGGTGTTCGAATAGAGCGGTGTGGAGGTAAGCGATCGTACGTCTCGGCCCGCATCGATCAGCGACGCCGCAGTCGGCGCGAATTGGCGCCAGCGCATGGTGTGCGAATGAACGATGCCCTTGGGTATACCAGTCGTGCCGCTGGAATAGATTATGTTGAACGGTTCCTCCCCACGCGGAACGAAAGGGGAGGATTGTGCGCCCGCCGGGGCCATCCAATCGTCCAGCTGTTCGTCCAGCAAAACGCGATCGAGGCCACTAGCGAAACCGTCACCCAATTCGGTCAGCTTCGGGCGGTCGACGAATAGATGCCGCGCGCCCGAATCGCGAACCATCCCGCCCAATTGATCGGCACTGGCGCTGGTGGTCAGCGGTGCGACAGTTCCGCCTGCAATCATCGCAGCCAGGAATACTAACGCATAGTTCACGCTGGAGGTGCCGAGGATCGCGACCGACTGCCCCTGCTGCAAACCGGTCTGCTGCAGCCGCGCGGCGATGCGTTCGACACGGCCCATCATTTCGGACCAGCGCAATTCCTGCGTCTCGTCACGCATCGCCGGATGGTCGGGTTGCAATGCCGCCCAGCCGTGTAGAATTTCGCGATAGGTGCCGTAAGGCGCGGACAGTTTTTTCAGCAGATCGGTTTGGGTCATTGCACGACCCTACCGCTTACCGGGGGCCGATCAACATTCGATGACATTCACCGCCAGCCCGCCCTGGCTGGTTTCCTTATATTTGGTCGACATATCAAGACCGGTCTGGCGCATGGTTTCGATGACCTGATCGAGCGATACCAGCGTCGCTTCGTCGCGATGCAGAGCCAACCGTGCGGCGTTTACGGCCTTGACCGCGCCAATCGCGTTGCGTTCGATACAGGGTACCTGCACCAGCCCGCCCACGGGATCGCAGGTGAGGCCGAGATTGTGCTCCATGCCGATCTCCGCGGCGCTGGCGACCTGCGTCGGGCTGCCGTTCCACAGTGCCGCCAATCCGCCCGCCGCCATCGAACAGGCGACGCCGACTTCGCCCTGACAGCCCATCTCCGCGCCCGAAATGGACGCGCGCTGTTTATACAGCAGACCGATCGCACCGGCCGTCAGCAGGAATTTGCGGCGACTGTCCCGACAGGCCTTTTCCTGATGGTCGAGACAATAAAACCGCATCACCGCCGGGAGGATACCCGCCGCGCCATTCGTGGGGGCCGTCACGACCTTGCCGCCCGCCGCGTTTTCCTCGTTCACCGCCATCGCGAAACAGTTGAGCCAATCGAACAATTGTTCGCGCTCGTTCGATTGCGGGTTCGCATCCAGCTTGGCCCAGAGTTCCGGCGCACGGCGGCGCACTTTCAAACCGCCGGGAAGAATGCCCGTCTGTGTCAGGCCGCGATCGATGCAGGCGTCCATCGCCTGCGCCACGCTGTCGATCCCGGCCAGTGTCTTGGCGCGGGGGCGGAAGCTGTCTTCGTTGGCCAGCACCAATTCGTCGATCCGCAGGCCGGTATCCGCGCATAATTGCAGCAGATCGCGGGCGGACAGGAACGGATGCGACACCGGCGATCCTGCGCGAACCTGGTCGCCCTTCGTGGGTTGCCGCAATTGTCGCTCGGTCGCGATGAAGCCGCCGCCGGTGGAATAATACGTTCGGTCGGACAGCATTTCGTCATCTGCGTCATAAGCACGCAGCCGCATGCCGTTCGGATGCAGGTCGGGCACGATATGTCCGGCCAGATCCAGATCGAGCGATTGGTCGAATTTGAGATCGGAACCCCCGGCCAATGGCAGCACTTGGTCGCGTTCCAGCCGTTCCAACTGCCGATCTGCGAGCGCCGGATCGAAACTTTCCGGCTTGTGGCCCATCAGCCCCAAAATGGCGGCGCGCGGTGTGCCGTGGCCGACACCCGTCAACGCCAGCGAACCCTGCAGTTCCACATGAATGCGCGCCACGTGGTCGAGCTTGCCAGCCTTCTTCAGCGCCTTCACGAAAGCCATCGAGATGCGCATCGGGCCTACCGTATGCGAACTCGACGGGCCGATCCCGATACGGAATATGTCGAGCACGGAAAGCATGGTTCGCGAGATGCGCGCGCGCTTCCGTTACGTCAACCGGTTTCCGATGAAACTATCGGCACCGCGCCCTGTGGGTAAAGCCAGCGTTTGCGCTTTGGTTTGCAGCCCACAGCGCCTATATACGTAAGCATGAGCGACACACCCGAAAACCCCGCCGAAAAAGACGTCACACCCCC
>JBAUIN010000070.1:0-6049 GCA_049682975.1 Pontixanthobacter sp.
TCTGGCCGGACATTGCCGGATTGCGTGAGGCGAAGCGTGACATGGCCCGGCGGCTGGCGGGGCGGGGCTATTCGGTGTTCGTCGCCAACCCCTATTACCGCGACCGTAGCGGCGAAATCTGGGAGAGTTTCGCGCAATTCGCCGCCAATGAAGGTTTTGCGCAGGCCCGCGAATATCGCGCGAAGCTTAGCAGCGATGCGGTCATGCGCGATGCGACGGCGATCGTCGAATGGCTGGACGCCCAGTCGGAAGTCGACACTACCAAAGACATCGGCACGCAGGGTTACTGCATGGGCGGCCCGTTTACCTTCTACACCGCCGCCGCGTCCAACCGCATCGGCGCAGTGGCCAGTTTCCACGGCGGCGGACTGGTCCGGGAAGATGCCGACAGTCCGTCCAAACTGTTCGCCCGCGCGACCTATGCCGACTACCTCGTCGCCATCGCGCAGGACGATCATGCGGAAGAACCGCAGAACCTCGAAGACCTCCGCATCGCTGCCAGCAACGCCGAAGTGAGTGCGAAGATCGAAGTCTATGCCGGTGACCACGGCTGGACCGTCCCCGACAGCCCCGCCTATGCCGAAGCCGCAGCGGAGCGGGCCTGGGCGGACTTGCTGGCGTTGTACGAGGGAGCTTTGTAGCCAATCCCGACATTCCGGTTCGGCGCATCAGGCAGAACCAAACGACGTTATATGCGTTGTGACCGGGTATGAAGCGCGCAGCATATTCGCCCGACAAAACGCTACCGAAATCATGGCAGCCCAGAACCGTTCTCGTAACGCGGTCGGCGCGTGAGTTCACCCATGGGCGCGTTATCGTCGAACGTGCGGCGCGGATGGGCGCCGAAGTCGTCGAGCTTTCCGGAGACAGGTTGAAACTAAACCTGCCCGAAGATCCCAAGCAGGCCTATGCGCAGGCCAAAGCGACGTTGGGTGTCGTCGTCGCGCCGCCTTCCAAACGTAAGCTGCAACCCATCGCACCCAGCGCGGACTGGCGGGTAGATCTGGCGCAAGGCTGCCCTGCGCATTGCGGGTACTGCTACCTTGCCGGATCGCTGAAAGGGCCGCCGATCACCCGCGCCTATGCCAATCTCGACGAGATATTCGGCGCGCTCCCGGACTATCTGGGGAAGGGAACAATCACCTCCAAAAAAGCGGCGAGGCAGGATGAAGGCACGACGTATGAAGCGTCGTGCTACACCGATCCGTTGGGTATCGAGGCGGTGACCGGATCGCTATCCGCCGCGATTTCCTGGTTCGGCAATTGGGACGCATCGGCGCAATTACGCTTCACCACGAAGTTCGACGATGTGGATAGCCTGCTGGACCTCGACCATAACGGCCGAACGCGGATGCGCGCATCGATCAATCCTGCGGCGTTCGCCCGTTTTGAAGGGGGTACGGCACCAGTTTCGAACCGGCTGGTCGCGCTCAGTCGTATGGCGCAGGCAGGCTATCCGATCGGATTAACCATCGCCCCGATCATCGCAGTTCCGGGCTGGGAGCGCGCCTATGCCGAGCTGATCGATCAGGCGGGCCACATTCTCGGCAACGCGGCCAATGCGGACCTCACCATAGAATTGATCACGCATCGGTACACCGCCGGTTCGAAAGAAACGCTGGAAAGCTGGTACCCCGGATCGAAGCTCGACATGAGCGACGCGAACAGAGCCCCGAAGCGCAACAAGTTCGGCGGGGAAAAGCAGGTTTACGATGCCGCGACCATGAAAACGCTGAAAGCATTTTTCCACGAAAACATCGCCGCCAAACTACCGCATGCGCGCATTCTATATTGGACATAAGGTTCGGCGATCGAACGACGCATGAACTGCCGCCTTTCCTACATGGCCCCAATCTGTCTTACCCTGCCGCATGGCAGTTCTCACATACCCCCTACGCCGTGTGCCCGCGTTTCATCCCGTGCCGCTGCGCAAGCGGCGCGACGGGTGGACGGCGGGGCGGCAGGTCGTTTTCATCGGCTTGCTCATGCAGTACAAATCCGTCGCGCGGGCCGCGACCGGGGTGAGGATGTCGCGCGAAGGGGCCTATCGGCTGCGTACGAAACCGGGGGCGGAGGAATTCACGGCGGTGTGGGACATGATTATGGCGCGCAATGCCGGCGCAATGGTCGATATGGCGCAGGTCGCACGCGCCGCGCGGAAGTTCACACCGGGTTTGTTGTGGGACCATGCACAGACAGGTCTCGTTCGCCCGCTGATGTATCGCGGAAAACTGATTTCGGCCACGCGTAAAGCCGACAATTCCGCGGTTCTGCAGTATCTGGCGCAGCTCGATCGGACGATCGGCGATAAGGCGTATTGACGGAATGGAAAAATGTTCGGGCGTATGTCTTCCGCCCCCATATGGCGTAACATTCCGGCATGGTATGGACCTCGCCGTGAGATGTCGCGTTCGACTGCCAGCGGCTTCGTACTGAATAAAAAGTTAAAGAAATTTGCAACCGTCCGCCGTCCGGCTGCGTAGCTTTGTCTAATAGGTCGTAAAATACGAAGTTTATCGAGGAAAACCTACTATGAAAAAGCTGTCCCTACTCATCGCATCCGCCATGGCCGTCGCGCCGGTGGCGTCTGCATCCGCCGCCGAATTCATGTTCACCTTCTCGCCCGAACAGGTGTTCTTCGGCCAGCCGACCAGCGGTTTCGGGACTTTCACCACTTCCGACACCGAAACCACAGTCCGCGGGCGCACGGCGCTGCGGATCACGGATGTCAGCGGCCAGATAACTGTCGGCTCCAGAGTGTCGTCCATCAGCGGCCTGGCAAACGGTACGTTCAATTACTTCCTGGATGGCGGCGGATTCCTTGACGGCAGCGGCGTGCGCTTCTTTACCGAAGCGGGCTCCGACGTGCGGTTCTTCCAGCAGAGCAGCAATGGCCGCTATCGTGTCAACGTGTTCGGGAACCCCGGCGGCGTATCGGAATTCGTAACCGCGACTGCGACGCCGGTTGCAGCCGCGGTTCCCGAACCCACGACATGGGCACTGATGCTGTTGGGTTTCGCCGCGATCGGCGGAGCGATCCGCAGTCAGCGCAAGGCGAAAGTCACGACAAAAGTTGCCTACGCGTAAACCTGTCTTCCCTTGAAAGAGGCTGACAATGAGCCCCGCCGGCAGCGACCTCCGGCGGGGCTATCTATGGGAAGCCGACGGGCCTGGCGATACGACATCCGCAATCGCTTGAGGCCGAACCCGTAACGCGCTACCTTTCGGGCAATAGCCCGCCCATAAGGAATGCCCATGATGGAATTCATCCTACTCGCTTTGTTCATCTTCCTTTTGGTGATCATCCTGTTCTCGACCATCCGCGTGGTGAAACAGGGCTTCGTCTACACGATCGAGCGGTTGGGGCGGTACACCAAACCGGCGGAACCTGGGCTGCATGTGCTCGTGCCGTTCGTCGACCGGATCGGGCACAAGATCAACATGATGGAACAGGTGCTCGACATTCCGGGGCAGGAGATCATCACGAAAGACAACGCTATGGTCGGCGTGGATGCGGTGGTGTTCTTCCAGGTGCTGGATGCAGGCAAGGCGGCGTATGAAGTGTCCGGCCTGGAAAACGCGATCCTCGCTCTGACGACCACCAATCTGCGGACCGTGATGGGTTCGATGGACCTCGACGAGACATTATCCAAACGCGACGAGATCAATGCGCGGCTGCTGTCGGTCGTCGATCATGCAACCTCGCCCTGGGGTATCAAGATCACCCGGGTCGAGATCAAGGATATCCGCCCACCACTCGACATATCGGAGGCGATGGCGCGCCAGATGAAGGCCGAGCGTGTGAAGCGTGCCGAGATTTTGGAAGCCGAAGGCGATCGCGCTTCGAATATCCTGCGTGCCGAAGGCGACAAGCAAAGCGCCATCCTCACCGCCGAAGGTCAGCGCGAGGCTGCCTTCCGCGATGCCGAAGCACGCGAACGCCAGGCCGAGGCGGAGGCCAAAGCGACCGAAATGGTATCCGACGCGATCGCCAGTTCCGGCAATCAGGCGATCAATTACTTCATCGCGCAAGAATATACCAAAGCGGTCGGCAAGTTCGCCGACAGTCCCAATGCCAAAACCATCCTGTTCCCGATCGAAGCCACGCAATTGGTCGGTTCGCTGGGCGGCATCGGCGAATTGCTGAAGGATGCCATCGGCAGCGATGGCAGCGCGGATCAGGGTTCCGGCACACCGATCGGCGGGAAGCAGCCATCGCCGCAGCGTGCATCGCGGACCCCGCGGGCCAGCGTACCGCGCAGTACCGAACTCAGCGCGTCGGAACTGCGCAAGATCGAGCGGGATAGCCGTTGATGTTCGACTTTCTGGACGGGATCGACGCGGGGTGGCTGTGGATCGCTGCCGGACTTGCGCTCGGCACTCTGGAATTGATGGTGCCGGGGGTTTACCTGATTTGGCTCGCAGTGGCGGCGCTGATTACCGGCGCGCTGACCTTCGTGCTAGATTTGGGGGTAGCGGTATCCGTCGTCAATTTCGTATTTCTGTCCTTGATTGCGGTGTATTCGGCCAAACGCTTCCTGCGCGATCGCCCGATCGTCAGCGCCGACCCGACGCTCAATAATATGGGCGGGCGGCTCATGGGCGAGACGGTCGTGGTTACGCAGGCGATCGATGGCGGGGAAGGGCGCGTGAAGCTGGGCGATAGCGAATGGATCGCGCGTGGCCCCGATACGCCCATCGGCGTGCGTATGCGGGTGGCGGGGATCAAGGGGCCGATCCTGACGGTCGAACCGATCGCAGCCGAAGCTTTGCTGGAAAGCACTCCGCCGGAACGTCAATCGGAAAAGCCCGCCTGATCCGGTAGCTCAGCCCTTCGCCTGCACACCGAAACGGCCGTGCTTGCGATAGCGTTTCATCCACCGATCGAGAAACAGGTCGAGCGGTTTGGGGTCTATACCCAGTTCGGCAAACCCCTTCGCATCGGGCGCCACGACGCTGCCTTTCTGCAGCAGCTTCCACTGGTCCGTCCCCATCGGCGTCAATGGCATCGCGGCGAACAGGCCGGACACGGCATCGGGCATCGGCAGAAACGTCCGCGAGCGGCGCTGCGCATCGGCGATCCGCTGGTTGACGTCCATCATCGTCAGCCGCTCCGGCCCGCCCAGCTCATAGGTTTCTCCGCCATGCGCTGCCGGATCGGCCAGCGCAGTAACGATCGCCGTGGCCACATCGTCGACATAGGCGAGCTGCAATTCCGATTGCGGGCCGAACACCGGCAGCACCGGCATCATCCGGATGAGATCGGCAAACATGTTGAGGAAATTGTCGTCCTTGCCGAACACGATGGAAGGGCGCACGATGGTAGCCTTGGGGAATTCCTCACGCACCAGCTTCTCGCCGATCGCCTTACCCTGCGCATAATCGGTTTCGCTATCCATATCCGCACCGATCGCACTAATTTGGACAAAGGACCTCGCGCCCGCTTCTTTTGCCGCCCGCGCCGCGCGCCCGGCACCGCGACCCATGATCTCGATAAGGTTGCCCTCGAACGATCCGACCAGATTGATCACGGCCTCGGCACCCTGCATCACCGCCTCGACGCTGGCATCGCTGGTAATGTCGCACCGCGCGAATTGCAGCTGCCCCAAATTGGCGAGAGGTTTGAGGCCGAAGCCCTTTTCCGGGTTTCGGCTTGCCACCCGCAAACGCGCGCCTGCTTCCAGCAATTGCTGCGCGACGTAGTTCCCCAAAAACCCGCTCCCGCCCAGAATGACGACAAGCTTGCCATCGAGTGCGTCGGCGGAAGATCGGGAAGGGGCCATGATTGTGAGAACCTGATATGTTGTGGATTGCGTGTGCGCTTTTCCTTGCCGGAACGGTTGGCGCGCCGCAACTGTTCCGCGGATCGCGCGACTGTTCCCATTTCGATTGACAGGCGGCGCGGCTGTTCGGTAATGGCCGACACAGGATCGCGGGGTGCGGACTACGCCCCCGCCGGTATGCCCAGATGGCGGAATTGGTAGACGCGCTAGCTTCAGGTGCTAGTATTCGCAAGGATGTGGAGGTTCGAGTCCTCTTCTGGGCACCA
>JBAUIN010000071.1:0-2608 GCA_049682975.1 Pontixanthobacter sp.
CAGGCGATCGACAATTTCGAAACGCATGTGGTGCCCATCATCGCCGACATCGACGCCGGGTTCGGAAACGCGGAAGCCACCTATCTTCTCGCGAAAAAGATGATCGAAGCGGGTGCGTGCGCGCTTCAAATCGAAAATCAGGTTTCCGATGAAAAGCAGTGCGGACATCAGGACGGCAAAGTCACCGTCCCGCATGAAGCGTTCCATCAGAAAATCCGCGCTTTGCGCTACGCCTTCCTCGAACTGGGTGTCGACGATGGTATCATCGTGGCACGTACGGATTCACTCGGCGCCGGGCTGACGAAGGAAATCGCCTATACCAAAGAAGAGGGCGATCTTGGCGATCAGTACAACAGCTACCTCGATTGCGAAGAAGTCGCTCCGAACGAGATCAAGAACGGCGATGTGTTTTTGAGCCGCGAGGGTAAACTGCTTCGCCCCAAACGTCTGCCTTCGAACCTGTATCAATTCCGCGCCGGAACCGGCGAAGATCGCTGCGTTTTGGATGGAATCACCAGCCTGCAGGCCGGCGCCGATCTATTGTGGATCGAAACCGAAAAACCGCATATCGGCCAGATCGGCGGAATGGTGAACCGCATTCGCGAAGTCGTGCCTAACGCCAAGCTGGTGTATAACAACTCGCCCAGCTTCAACTGGACGCTCAGCTTCCGTCAGCAAGTGTTCGACGCATGGTCGGACGAAGGCAAAGATGTATCCGCCTATGATCGCGATCGCTTGATGAGCGTGGATTACGACGATACCGATCTTGCGGCCGAGGCGGATGAACGTATCCGCACTTTCCAGAAAGATGCTGCCGCACAGGCAGGTATCTTCCACCACCTCATTACTTTGCCAACCTATCACACCGCTGCACTCAGCACCGACAATCTTGCGAAGGAATATTTCGGCGAACAGGCCATGTTGGGTTACGTGAAAAATGTTCAGCGGGAAGAAATTCGCCAAGGCATCGCCTGCGTGAAGCATCAGAACATGGCTGGGTCCGATATCGGCGATGATCACAAGGAAAACTTCGCCGGCGAAGCTGCGTTGAAAGCGGGCGGTAAAGACAACACCATGAATCAATTTGCCGCTGCATAAGCAGGTGCTACCGCAGATCGGCGCAAATTGAAGGAGCGATACTATGACCGACGCAACCGACGACAAAGGTGCCCAAAGCAGTTCGGAAACACGATCGGGTGAACCGGGACGCGCACGCGCGCTGTTTTCGACCGCCGATTTCAAACTGCTGCGGACCGCATTGGCAAGTCATGCGAAAACGACCGACGATCGGGAGGAACTTGCAAAAATCAATGCGCTGCATCACCGGTTGGGCACGTACAGTTGACGCAGCGTCATAGGGCAATTTTCGCCCAAACCCTCTCCTGGGGAGGAGAAGCGGCCGTCGGAACTTCTTCGTTCCGGCGGCCGTCTTGTTATCCAAGTGGCGCGTTGCCGATCAGCGCTTCAACAAATCGAGCGTGGTGGCCGTCATCGCTTCGGTCGCGGTGGCAACGACCTTCTCCGCATCGGGCGCCCAGAACGGGCTGTGCAGCGATGGCAGTTCACCCTCGCCCGCTTTCGCCGCGGCATATTCGTCGACAGGAACGCCGCCAACCCAGAAAATCAGCGATTCGATGTTATCGGGATCGGCGCGGTAAAACTGTCCGAAATCTTCGCCGCCCATGACCGACGGCACTTCCATGACGCGCTCTTCGCCGAACCGTACCGTCAATCGATCCATCACGTTCTGCGTAAATGCGGGCGTGTTGTAGGTCGACGGTGTGTAGGGTTCTTGCACTGTGACGGTGGGCATCCGATCTTCGGGCATTCCAGCCGCAATCGCTTCGCCTTTTGCGATCCGGGCAATTCCGTCCAACAGCAGCTTGCGCGACTCATCGGTATAGGACCGTACCGTCAATTGCAGCTTTGCCTCGTCCGAAATGATGTTGTGCTTGAAACCCGAATGGAAGCTGCCGACTGTAATGACGGCCGGATCGAGCGGGCTGCTTTCGCGGCTTACCAATGTCTGAAACTTCATGACCATCGCGCTGGCCAGCACGATTGGGTCTTTCGTGGTTTGCGGGTAGGCGCCGTGACCGCCGATGCCGGGAACGGTAATGTCTACGCTATCGACATTCGCGAGCGCATAGCCAGGCGAATAACCGATCATGCCCGCGGGGAACTGCGCCGCATCATGGAAGCCCAGAACGTAGTTCGGTTTTGGAAAACGTTCGTAAAGACCGTCCTCCAGCATGGCCAATGCGCCCTCCCCCGTCTCTTCCGCCGGTTGCAGTATCATGACGACCGTACCGGCCCATTCATCCTTACGCTCGGCGAGCAATTGCGCGGTGCCGACCCACGCCGCCATGTGCGTATCGTGCCCGCATGCATGCATTACACCCGTTTCCACGCCGGAGGCAGGAATAGCGGTTTTGGTGGAAGCGAAGGGCAATCCCGTTTTTTCCACCAGCGGCAGGGCATCCATATCGGCCCGCAACATGACCACCGGCCCATCACCGTTGCGCATTACGGCGACCACGCCAGTGCGCCCGACATTCTCGGTGACTTCGAAGCCGAGTTCCCGCGCACGTTTCGCCAGCTTCGCCGC
>JBAUIN010000072.1:0-4736 GCA_049682975.1 Pontixanthobacter sp.
ACCTTGCCGCCTCCGCACCCGCCCGTTATAGCCCGCCTCCGCAATGCCAACCCGGTGCGCCGGGCCGGACAGCATCGCAACGCCGGAGACGTGGGTGAGTGGCTGAAACCAGTTCCCTGCTAAGGAACCATAGGAGTAATCCTATCGAGGGTTCGAATCCCTCCGTCTCCGCCATCGGCTTTTCCAACCGCTTCCAGTTCGAACCGCAACCCTTTGCGATCCCGCCGTTTACGGTTCTTATGCGGTTCACCACCAGCCATGGCAAATGGGGGTAGATTGGGGTTATCGGATACTTACGGACAAAGCAGTTCGTGCAACAATTGCGCGAGAAAAAGCATTAAACGTTACCGATAGTGGCGCTACTTTTTTCACGTTTCCGTCGAGGGTCGCTAAAGTTGGCGATTCAAACACCGGTTCGACAAACGGGAACGCAGTCGCACCTTCCTGCCAAGCGCACGCTGGATCAACTTGGTGTGGCGCGGCGGAACTTTTACCGTCGGTACGATTGCTACGTTGAAGGCGGATTTGACGCATTGGAAAATCGTCCTTCAACACCCAGTAGAGACTGAAACCGCATTGCGCTTGAGGTGCAGGACCAGATCGTCGATATGGCGCTGGAACACAATGAGTTCAGCGCCAAGTCCTGAAAACTGCCGTTCGTTCGTTCCGTGCGCGGGCTCCGTTGAAGAGGCCCTGTAAGCTTTGGTCTGAGCCCCGAGTTTTCCTCCAATAGCAAGTAGAGTCGGACTCTTACAAAAAGCCGGATAGATAAGGCTAAGCAGGTTTAGCGAAGAACAGGTTATCGCTGTTTTGAAGAAGCAGGGAGCGGGAATGGCGGCGGCGAATGTATTCCGCGGTCAAGGGATGAGCTCAGCGACCTTCTACAATTGGAAGTCGAAGTATGTCGGGCCGGAGGTGTCCGTTATCAAAATGAAAGGAACCCGCCGCACGCAGCCCTATTGTTAGCCGCACGCCGAACATTGAAGGAGTAGGCGACTAGGCGCAAGGCCCCTCAGACAATGTGTAGGTGGCTCCGTTATCCTGTTCGACATTAAGCGTGGCGCACCAGTTCCCTTCACTGCGGATATTTACGCGGGAAATTACCGAAGGGGCAGCACCTGTGATGCGTGTCGAACCGGAATGGCGGGTCGTGGAATCGCCTTCCACCGTCAGTGTATATATGACGCCAACTGGCTTTGCCGATGCCGCTGTGACCGTAATTTCGATTACGCCGTCCGCCTCATCCGCGGCCATCGCCAGTACATATTGCTGCTCTGCCATTATGGTTGCCGGATCGGAAGTCGCGACGTCGTACGCGAACAGGACAGGGAGGGCGGCAACGAGATGAAACATGACAAGCACTCCGCATAGGTTGATTTACTGGCCATCGGCGGGTGGCAGGAACACGGCGTCGCTGCCCAGAAAATCGAGGTCGGGCCCATCGAGTGGCAATTCGTCGCTGTCTTCGCCGAACATGCCCTCTGCGCCAGGGTTCTGATCGAGAAAAGTCGTAAGGGAATCTGGCCCGATTTCCCGTGCGATCAATTCGGGGGTCGGTTGCTGCCCACGACTGCGGATCGTTTCCCACACTTCGGCGACCTGCGCGTAAAGGCGCGCTTCGGGCGATTCGACGGGTCGGGATATGATTTGTTCGGCGGCGGGATCGGCGGGATCGATCGCCTCGATATCTCCGGGAAGTTGCGCGATGTTTCCACCACGCGCGGCGTCCTTCCCGGGCAGGTCGATCTGCGCAGCCTGCGTTCGCTCGGCAGTAGTATCGATCTGTTCGATCGACAGCGCATCGGATTGTGCCGCGACCTGTTCGGACCGGACGGCTTCCGGTTCGGCGCGCATATTCGCATGGGGGGTAGGATGACCCGATAGGTTCAGCGGCGCCATCATCGATAGTATCGTGATTGTCAGCATGGGTGGGTCACCGTCGCCCGACGCCTAAAAATCGGTTTGGCGTATCGTGATCGATGCGCCCCCGTCCTGAACGATGCCGAGCTCCAGACCGCTGCCCCGTTGCGTCAGATCTGCGAAATTGTCGTCACCCGTCTGGGTAAGAAGCAGGTCGTTGCCGGAACCGTCCTGTTCCAACAGCGCCTCGTTATCGTTGCCCGACTGCGTCAGACGCAGGAAGTTCGTTGCGCCTGCGAGTGCGGTCTGGCGGATGTCGGCGCTGTTCGTCGTGCCATCCTGCAAAATCTGCGCATCGTTGGTTCCACCGGCGACTCCGTCCTGTGCGGTCGCGGTAATGTTGGCCGATCCTCTGCTGTCCAGGACGAGAATGTTGGCGGCATCGCCGCGCTGAATGATATCGTGGCTCTGATCCGACCCAATTGCGGCCACATCGGCATCGTTGTCGCGATCCGCCTGCGTTACGGTAACCTGGTTGTTGGTGCCGATCTGATCGACCGCAATCCGGCTGTCGAGCGCGTTGCTCTGATCGACCCAGATCTGCTGATTGTCGCCTTCATTGGCGATGCTGGCGCTGCTTTGCGCGGTGGCCGCTTGCGCCATGCCGAGGCACAAGAACGCGGACGCCCACAGGGGCGCTGTAATCCTGAACTTCGACCAATCGGGCATGGGCGATACCTTTCTGTAGAATTTCATTAGCGGGTAACGGGGGAAAATGCCATTCTCCCCCGTGTCCCCAGTCGGCCTAGGGTTACTGGCTGACTGTCGCCGTGTTGTTCATGCCGTTCTGATTGACGGTCGAGAAATTCCCGTCCGACGATTGGGTGACGGTGGCAAGGTTGCCTTCGCCGAACTGCATGATGTCGGACATATTCGAATTGCCCGACTGGATCAGGCTGGCTTCGTTGCTTGCCCCATCCTGGAAGATCGAGGACATGTTGCTGTCCCCGCTCTGATCCGCGCTCGCCATATTGCCGGAGAAATCGCCCGCGACCAGCGAATTGGTCTGGGTGATGGAGCTGACGTTATCGTTGCCGCTCTGCGAAGAGCTCGCTTCGGCCAGACGACCGCTATTTGGCGCGGCACGCGATTGCGTAATAGTGCTCATATTGCCGTCACCGTCCTGATCGATCGAAGCAACCGCGACGCGCGGATCGGGTCCGCCAACGGGATTGGGATCGTTCGGTACGCTTTGATCGATGGTCGCCATGTTCGCATTGCCGATCTGTTCGACGAACGCTTCGGACAGCTGACCGGTCTGATCGATATCGCTCATATTGTCGTCGCCGATCTGGGCCACACCTACCGTTCCCGTATTGTCACCGGCGGAGTTGTTGAAACCCTGCTGGAGAACATCGGAACTGTTCCGGTCGCCCGACTGGCTGACATTCAGATCGCCGCGGGAGCCGCTTTGCACGGCAATCGACACGTTATTGTCACCCGACTGATCGATCAGCGCCTGCTGCCCGTTCGTCTGGAAAGCATTGCCCGCTCCGCGACCCTGGGTAAGGTCGGAAGAATTGCCGTTGCCGCCCTGATTGACTGCCGCGACGGCGTTGGTGCCCGACTGATCGATCGTGCTGGCATTGTCGTTACCGCCCTGATCGACGGACGCCATACTACCGTCGCCCGACTGGGTGAGGCCGCTGGTGTTGCCATTGCCGCCCTGAATAACGGTTGCCATCACATCGTTGCCGTTCTGATCGACGGTCGAACTGTTGTCGTCGCCCGACTGATCGACCGACGCGGTCGTGAAGGATGTAAGCGCAGCCGAATTGGTAGTCGAGCTGTTGCCGTCACCGGTTTGCGACGTTTCGGACAGTTCCGCACCTGAGCCATCCTGATTGGCCGTGGCGGTGTTGCCCGAACCATCCTGAAAAATACTGGCGGTCTGCGCAAAACCATCGGCATTGAACTCGTCGCCCGGCCCGGTTTGATTGACCGTCGCGCTGTTCTGCGCGGCAAGGCCGTTCACGTTTTCCTGTTCGATGGTCGCTTTCTGGAACTGGTCGCCGTTCTGATTGATCTCGGCGAAATTGCTGGCGGTGGTGAAGCTGGCGCTGGCGGGCGGGCCGTCGCGCTGAATAATCGTCGCTTCGCTGTCGTCCGTGGTCTGATTGATCGTGGCCTCACCTTCGACGCCGCCGGTCTGATCGACGGTCGCGGTGTTGGTGGTCCCGTCCTGATCAACGTTCGATTTGTTGGCCATCGCCGGTGCGGCGATCATA
Organism: Pontixanthobacter sp.; assembly: GCA_049682975.1. Classification (GTDB taxonomy): domain Bacteria; phylum Pseudomonadota; class Alphaproteobacteria; order Sphingomonadales; family Sphingomonadaceae; genus Pontixanthobacter. The sequence continues at coordinate 4,149 of JBAUIN010000072.1, forward strand.
ATGGCAGCGGTCGATACCGCCGCGAGAAGTGTCTTTTTCATAAGTAATTATCCTTCGTATGAATTGTTTTGACGAAAGAACCGGGGGCAGCTGTGTCACCCCCGGTTGTTCGTGCTTACTGGCTTACCGTCGCAACATTCAGCGAGCCGGCCTGCGCAATGTTGGATACATTGCCGTCCGAAGCCGACTGATCGACGGTTGCGGTGTTGTCGTCGCCGGTCTGAACGATGAAGCTGTCATTCAGGTTCGACCCCTGATTGACGAACGCCATGTTGGCGTTGCCGCTCTGCATGATATCGCTCAGATTACCGTCGCCGTTGGCACCGCTTTCCAGGCCCTGATCGTTGACCATCGCAAGGTTGCTGTCGCCGCTTTGCTCGATGAGGCTTTCATTGCTGTCCCCGTTCTGATCCATGACGAAGGCTTCGTTGCTGTTGCCGGACTGGGCCACACGGCTCATGCCGTTATCGCCATCCTGATCGACATCGGCGAGGTTGCCGTCGCCGCTCTGATCGATGACACTGCTATTGTCGAAGCTGGCCAGAGTTTCGCCCTGTTCGCCGACGATGGCCCGGTTGTTATCGCCGG
>JBAUIN010000073.1:0-3418 GCA_049682975.1 Pontixanthobacter sp.
GCGTCACTCGCCTCGCAACCGGGCGAAAGAGCGGGTCCGACATTGCGCTGTTGCCGCTGGCGGAACTCGGCATCCCACGTCTGACCGAATTCGATACGCCGAAAAGCTGGAGCTTCTGAGCAATGCCTGCCCGTTCCATCATGCGCGTCGGGACGGGCGCTCTTCTGGCCGGTGCGGCGCTGTTTGCGATCCCGGCGCAAGCGGATACTCTGCGCGAGGCATTGGCGCAGACCTATCGTACCAACCCCACATTGCAGACTGCGCGGGCGCAACAGCGTGTAATCGACGAAAACGTACCGATCGAACGCGCCGCAGGTTTGCCGGGCGTAACCGCCGATGTGCAATATATCGAATTCCTGAAACAGAACTCCACCAGTTTCACGGCACCGGCGCGTGTAATCAATGCCGGTCCGGATCTGACCGTACCGATCTATTCGGGCGGCGCGGTCAAGAACTCCGTTCGCGCGGCTAAAGAGCGGGTGCAGGCGGGCCGTGCCGATCTGCGCGCGACCGAATCGGCAATCTTCAGCCAGGTCGTCGCCGCCTATATGGATGTGATCCGCAACGAGGCAATCGTCGGATTGTCGCGCAATCAGGTGAATGTGCTCGGTATCAATTTGCAGGCGACCGAAGACCGTTTCGAGATCGGCGATCTGACCCGCACGGATATCGCCCAATCGCAATCGCGGCTGGCGGTTGCCGAAAGCGATTTGCGCTCCGCCCAAGCGAATCTGATCGGCGCGCGCGAGACCTATATTCAGCTGGTGGGGGAGGCACCGACCGATCTGGCCCCACCCCCGCCCCTGCCCGGCCTACCTGATAATGTGAACGATGCGGTTTTCATTGCTCTGGAATCCAACCCCGATCTCATTTCGGCAAAAGAGAGTGCAGCGGCTGCAGGATATGACATAGAAGTTGCCGAAGCGGGACGTCTGCCGAGCCTGTCCGCCTTTGCCGGATACGATTACCAGAACTTTCTCGGCACGCTGGGTGGTTCGTTCCCCGATCCCGACAATCCGGATGGGCCACGGATACCGGCACCCCAGGTGGCGACCGGAGCCCAGGCGGGATTGTCACTTCGTATTCCGATCTTTCAGGGCGGCCGTCCTGCGGCCATCCAACGTCAGGCAACAGCGCGCGCAAGCGCGGCATTGGAACAGGTTATTGCTGCCGAACGCGATGTGATCGCGCAGGTTCGCGCGGCCTATTCGAGCCTGCTTGCAGCCGATGCGATCATCGAATCGTCGCGCACCGCCGTATCCGCCGCCGAATTGGGGCTAGAGGGCGTCCGCGCGGAAAATTCGATCGGCAATCGCACCATTCTGGACGTTCTGAACGCCGAACAGGAATTGCTTTCCGCGCGTGTCCAGTTGGTGACAGCCCGCCGCAATGCGTATGTTGCCGGCTTCACTTTACTGGCGGCCATGGGCCGGGCGGAAGCACGTGACTTGGGTCTGGCAGAAGAGGGGCTGCTCTACGATCCCGCCATCAATTACGATCGCGTTCGCAACAGGGTATGGGATTGGGGTTACGATCCCGATCCTATCGCGGGATCGACCAGAACGATTGACATTCCTGCCCCCCGCGCAGACATTCCCCGAACGCAATAGCGCGCAAAAGCATTGTCCGCAGCGCTGCCAAGCAAAGGTAATCAGGGTTAATTCGATGCAACAGGATGGCGGATCATCGGTCGAGGAAATTCTCGAATCCATCAAGAAGGTGATCGCACGCGATACCGGGGCCAGATTGGCCGCTGCGCGTCAGCGTCAATCGGATGCGGGAAACGATGCAGGCGACGATAGCGAAGACACGCTGCCGCAGTTGGATCCGACTACTCCCGAAGAAGCGGATGAAATTCTCGATCTGGGTAGCGACGCGATCGTCGAGGATGACGGTGTGTCACAGGAAAGCCATGCCGTCGACGAACGCGACCCTGCCGACGACGAAGATTACGACGTGGATACCGCCCCATTGACGAACGCGTCTGCCCGCAATTCGATGCGCGACAACCTCGCTGCATTGGCGATGCTCGCGGAACCGGGGGTTCCGCCCCAAATCGTGCGAACGGGCGAGACATCGTTAGAAGGTCTGACGCGCGAATTGATGCGGCCGATGCTGGCCGAATGGTTGGATAACAATTTGCCCGGAATGGTCGAAAAGCTGGTCAAAGCCGAAATTTCTCGGATCGCGGGCAAACGCGACTGACCGCAAACCGGTAATTTGACTTGCGCGACAAACATCAAAGCGTAATTCCCCACAGCATGATCGAGAAAACCCGGCTTACCGCCAGTGTCGTAGTTTCCGCCTTTACGTTGTTGGTCGCAACGCCGCAGGCGCGAGCCGATGCGCCTACAGCCAATGCCCCTACAGCCAATACCGAAGTATCGCCCACGCCGATGCAGGCGCTGGACCTCGTGGCGATGCCGCGATTGGGGGCACCGGTCGTAACGCCCCAAGGCAATCATGCGGTTTATTCGGTAACACAAACCGATCGTGATACGCTGACACGCGAAACTGCGCATTATTGGGTTGCTTTGCAGGCTGCCGAAGCCCTGCCGATCGAGCTCGATTTCGGCGGAAGCGCGAGCAATCTCACTTTCGGTAGCGATGGGTTCGTCTACTTTCTGTCAGACAGAGCGTCTTCGGAGGCCGCTGAAGGGTCGGACAAATCCAGTCAAGTTTGGCGCGCCGCCTTCGACGAAAACGGACTGACCGGGGAACCGATGCAAGTCACGCGTTTCGCAACCGATGTTCACGGCTTTCACCTGTCGCCCGATGCACGCAAGATTGCCATGTTCGGCGATATCAGCCGCGAATGCGCATCGTTCGGATGCGAGGGCGATGGCACCGCTCACCTTCCCGGCCCCGGCACCGGGCGCCTTTATGATGTGGACGATGGCTTCTATCGGCATTGGGACAGTTGGGAGACGCCGGGAACCTTCAGCCGCGTGTTCGTTTACGATCTGATCGATGGCGTTGTCGGCAAAAATGGCGTTGCAGCGGATGGGCCACCAGCTAGGGATGCGTTGGTTGCGGATACCCCCACCAAACCGTTTGGCGGCGGAGAAGAGATTGCCTGGGCACCGGATGGCAGCAGCTTGTATTTCGCGGCGCGCCGTTCGGGCCGGAAAGAACCGCTATCCACCAATATCGATATCTATCACTCCGCACTGGATGGCGGCGCGCCCGTCAATCTGACGAAGAGCAACCAAGCGACGGATACGCTGCCCACCCCATCCCCGGACGGACGCTGGCTCGCTTATCTTGCAATGGAGCGCGCTGGATATGAATCGGATCGGCTAGTCGTTCACTTGAAGGATGTCGCGTCCGGTCAAACGCGCGCGCTTACCGATGGGTTCGACCGTTCGTTCGGATCGTTGGCCTGGACCCCCGATTCACGCTGGATCGTCGCCACTGC
>JBAUIN010000074.1:0-6094 GCA_049682975.1 Pontixanthobacter sp.
GTATCACCGATCGCGAGAGCGTCGATCCCATCGGCGATCGCTTCGTTGCCGATCGCGGTCGAGTTATCGCTTTGCGCGTCGGCATTCTCGCCAACCGCTAAGGAGCGAACACCTTGCGCGGTAGCCAGATGGCCGAATGCCTGAGCGCGCTCCGCCGTGGCTCCGGCACGCCATCCGACGGCGGTTGCACCGGGGCCTGTTGCCACACTCTCTCCACCGAGGGCGGAGGTGGAGGGGCCGTTTGCGGCTGCAGTGTCGCCCAGCGCCAACGCATCCGCCCCGTCGGCGATCGCCTCGTTTCCGATAGCGGTCGCATTGTCGGACTGCGCGTCGGCATTCTCACCGACAGCCAAGCTGCGCTCGCCCTGCGCCGTCGCAAGATGACCAAACGCTTGTGCGCGTTCGGCAGTTGCTTCGGCCCGCCAGCCGATTGCACTTGCGCCCGGTCCGGTAGCAACGGTTTCCCCGCCTACCGCAGTAGTCGAAGGTCCATTCGCGGCGGCTTGTGTGCCGACGGCCGATGCGTCCACCCCGTTGGCTTCGGCGTCGACGCCGCATGCCAGTGCCGTCGCGTCGTCGCTGGTCGCGCCACCATCGGTATCGCCCGCATCGGATACGCCGTTGTCGTTCGTGTCGAGCAGACATTCCTCGGCTGCGGCGGGCGTCGCGGAAAGCGCGAGCATCGCGCTGCCGGTCAGCAATGCGGCGGCAAAGGATCGGGTAAGTTGTTTTTGCATGGGTGTAGAACTCCAGAGAAATAGACCAGAGTGCCGACCAGTGACGGAAACCATGTTTCCAAGCGATCGCCCCGTCTCACACCCCACGTATCGAAACGCGGCGTATGTTGGCACAACCCCTTCTGACCAACACAACAATCGCATGATTGCCACAAGGTTAACGAACGAACTGCGGAAATGGATTGGATCGGCGCAAAAAAATGCAGAAACAGGGCGCTGTATAGTTAACGGGAGTGCGCGATGCAGAGCAGAATATAGATTGCCACCGGTTTGCCTTGGGTCGAACGATTGCCTCAGATACGACGTAGAAAAAGGTTCGGCGGTTCAGGAAGTAGCTTGAAATCCGGCAGCTTCGACGTGATTCAATAGCTTTCGTTCTTTAGCGCTTAGCTAGGCCCCGACCAAACTTTCCTACCCGTTCGTGACGCGCTACGGCATTGTCCGATTAGCCGCTTTCTCGCAAATGCGATTGGGCCGGGGGTAATCCCCGTTCCACCGCATGGCAAGTTTCTAACGAATAGCTTTTATTATCAACGTGTTGAAGGCTTATAGTCAGGGTGACACGGTGTCGCCTTTGTCAACCGGGTGTCACTTGGCTGACGGAACCCCGAACAAATCGTGAGCGTCCGCGTCCTCGATTGTCACATCGACTATATCGCCCGGTGCTAGCGTGGAAGGCACGTTGCGCAGGAAAACATTGCCGTCGATTTCCGGCGCATCGGCCTGGCTGCGGGCGGTGGCGCCGATGTCGCCGTCTTCGTCCGGCTCGCCCACTTCGTCGACGATGACGGGAAGGGTGATGCCGATTTTGGCCTGTAGTTTGGCGGCGCTGATACGTTCGGTCAGTTCCATCAATCGGGCGTAGCGTTCTTCCTTCAACGTCTCCGGCACGGGGTTGGGCAGGGCGTTGGCCTGCGCACCTTCGACCGGTTCGAAACGGAATGCGCCCACGCGGTCCAGCTGCGCTTCTTCCAGCCAATTCATCAAATACTGGAAATCCCCCTCCGTCTCGCCGGGGAAACCGACGACGAAGCTGGAACGGACGGCGATCTCGGGGCAGATTTCGCGCCATTTTGCGAGACGTTCCAGCACTTTCGCTTCGTTTGCCGGGCGCTTCATGCGTTTGAGAACGGACGGGCTGGCATGCTGAAATGGGATGTCGAGATAGGGGGTCAGAAGCCCTTCCGCCATCAGCGCGATAACCTGATCCACATGCGGATAAGGGTACACGTAATGCAGGCGGACCCATGGCGGGGCGTTCTGATCCGTACGCAATCCACCCAGTTCGCGAGCGAGGTCGGTCATATGCGCGCGAACTTCGCGGCCCTTCCAATTGCGTGCGTCGTGCCGTGTATCGACGCCATAGGCCGACGTATCCTGGCTGATGACCAGCAGTTCCTTCGTACCCGCCGCGACCAGTTTTTCCGCTTCGCGCAGCACCGCGTCGATCCGGCGACTGGCCAGTTTTCCACGAATGTCGGGAATGATGCAGAAGGCGCAGGAATGGTTGCAGCCTTCCGAAATCTTGAGATAGCTATAGTGGCGCGGCGTCAGTTTGATGTCCGGCTGCGGAATAAGGTCCACGAACGGCCCCTGCGTGGGCGGCGCGTGAGCATGTACGGCCTCCACTACCTGTTCATATTGATGCGCGCCGGTGACTGCGAGAACCTGCGGATGGGCGGTGCGAATGGCGTCCGCTTCCTCGCCCAGACAGCCGGTAACGATCACCCGGCCGTTCTCCGCAATAGCCTCGCCGATCGCAACCAGGCTCTCGTCTTTCGCACTGTCGAGGAAGCCGCAGGTGTTGACCAGCACAATATCCGCGCCCGCATAATCGGGGCTCATCGCGTAGCCATCGGCGCGCAGGCGGGTAAGGATGCGTTCGCTGTCGACCAGCGCCTTGGGACAGCCGAGGCTGACCATGCCGATCTTCTTGGCGTCAGGCAAAGTGGTGGGCGAAAGAATGTTTGTCTGGGTCATGATGGCGGTGCTTCCCTACACCCGGCATGCCGCCTATGCCAGAGCGGGTTAACGATGGAGAAGCAGTATGGGTAACGTGAACATGCTGGGGGTGCTGGCCGGAGCGGCGGCGTTCTTTGTCGTGGGAATGGTATGGTATGGATTGCTGTTCAGCAGGGTTTGGCAACGTGCGGCGGGGCTGACCGCGGACGATCTGCAGCGTGGAAATCCGGTGGTGATTTTCGGGTTGTGTTTCGCGTTCGAACTGCTGATCGCGCTAATGCTGGGGCATAATATTGCGCGGACGAATCCCCAACCGCATGTGATCATGATGATGGCGATCGGTTTCGGCGCGACCATCATGACCCCGGCCATCGGGATCTGCTATCTGTTCCTGCGAAAACCGGGCACTTTGTTCGCGATCGATGCCGGACATTTCATCGTCGGCATGGCGGCCATGGGCGGAGTGTTCGTGTGGCTGCGATAGGATTATATTCGATTGTCGAACGCTCTATTATCGAATATAATTGGTGACCAAATATAATAAGGTTTTGAACATGACCTGTTTCCGATTCGCTTTACCCCTCGGCGTTGCTCTTATGGCGATCGTCTCCGCCCCCGTGTCTGCCGAGGCGGAATCACTGAATGCCCGCAATACCGTTCATGCGGCGACGATGAAGGTCGATGATCCCAATACGTTGATTTGCGTGAAAAAACCGGTGACCACCAGCCGGATCAAGTTCACGCGCGATTGCCGCTCCTCTTCCGCTTGGAAAGCCTATCGCGACGAAGTCGACGCGACCCAGCGAGCGATGAACAACAACCGATAAAGGATCGACTACGCCGCCGCTGCGATCGGACTTCGATCATTGCGGCGGCTTTCGACGCAAGCCGACTTTATTGCCTGGCTGAACTTAGGGCCTGCTGCCGTGCCCGTCGCCGCGTTCCTGGCCGCTTTCGGTGGGGACAATTTCGACCACGATATCGCCGGGTTGCAAATTCTGGCATTCATCTTCCCAGAAACCCAGAGCCACGCCGTCGCGATAGACACGTAAGCCGCGCCCGCCGGTTTCCAGTTCGGTGATCGCGCAGCCGCATTCCTCGATCGTGATTTCCCGCTCGACCAGATGCACCCTGCCGGTCACGCTGGCGAGATCGGCGAGATAGTCTGCGATATGCGCGCCCTTGGCAGAGCCGGCCAGCAACAGACCTGTAAAGCGCACAGGATTGATAACGTTGTTCGCCCCCGCTTGCCGCGCCAGCCGTTCGTTGTCGTCCGCGCGCACGACCACGCTGATCGGTACGTTGGGGGCGAGATGGCGGACGGTCAACACGATCAGGATCGAGGTATCGTCGCGCCCCGCGGACACCAGGATATTCCGCGCTTTCGAAATGCGTACCGCGTTCAGCGTTTCGTCGCGTGTAGCATCCGCCGCCATGACATTGCAGCCCAGCTTCTCCGCCTCGGCCAGCCGTTCTTCGGTTGGGTCGATCACGACGATGTCCGACGGATCGGTGCCGCGTTCGATCAGTTCGTTGACCGATTCCGAGCCTGACACGCCATAGCCCAGTACCACGATATGGCCGCTCAACTGTTCCTGAATTCGGTTCATGCGAAACTTCTCCCAGCTGCGCTTCATGATGAAATTATAGGCGGTGCCGACGAAGATGAAGAACACCGCGAAACGAATGGGCGTAACGATAACCGCCTCCACCATTCGTGCGCGATCGGTGATGGGGGCGATATCGCCGAAGCCGGTGGTGGTGACCGAAATCATCGTGAAATAGACGACGTCGGAAAAGCTGACTTCGCCATCCAGATTATCGACCAGCCCGCCACGATCCCACCAGTGGATCATTATGACGATGCCCAGCAGGAACAGCGCGATGCCCAGCCGGATACCCAGATCGCCCCAGACCGGGATGCGCACAGCGCGTCGCAGAGGCTGGAATGTCGGCCCGCGCACGCGCCGCCCGCTACCCGGTTCTCCGATACGATCCAGCTGACTCATATGGGAAAGGCGTTTAGGCCGCGTGGGCGCGGGGTCAATCCGATTGTTGTCATTCCGCCTCCGTTACGCAGCCTTCGCGTCTAGTCGGGCGTATTATCCAAATACCGATCGGCCAGCGCGCCAAGCGATGCGTGATGCGTCAGGTCGAGCTGCAGCGGAGTGACGGATACGAAACCTTCATCCACCGCTTCCAGATCGGTACCATGGTCCAGCGTATGTTCGATCGCATGCAGGCCGAACCAGTAATAGGGGAAACCGCGCGGATCGCGTCCTTCGACCACCGAACCGCGGGCGTAGTCGTGAAACCCCTGCCGCACCGCGCGAATACCGGACACCGCATCGCCGGCGCGCGGAGGAAAATTGACGTTGACGAGCGTGCGGGCAGGCAATGGCGTTTCTAGCAAGGGGGCGAGCGCTTTCGCTCCCCATTGGCGTGCCGCGTCGAACAGGTCGTGCGGCGCATCGCGGTTCAGCACCTGGCTCAACGCGATCGAGCGGATGCCGGCCAGCGCGCCTTCGATCGCGGCGGATACCGTGCCGGAATAGGTAATGTCGTCGCCCAGATTGGCCCCGCGATTGACGCCGGACAGAACGAGATCGGGCGGACTGTCCAGCACGGTACGCAAGGCCAGCGTAACGGCATCGGTCGGGGTGCCGGTGACGGAAAAGCGCCGATCGCCATGTTCGTGCAGGCGAACGGGCGCGTTGAGCGACAGCGAATGGCCCGCACCCGATTGCTCCTCATGCGGGGCGCAGACCCACACATCGTCGCTGAAATGCGCGGCGATTTCTTCCAAAACTTCGAGGCCGGGGGCAAAAATGCCGTCATCGTTCGTGAGGAGAATTTTCACGGCGTTATTCCTTCGGTTCAAGGATCGTTACGCCGCCCATATATGGCGCCAGCGCCTCGGGTACGGCGACGCTGCCATCCGCCCGCTGATAATTCTCCAGCACCGCCACCAATGTCCGCCCGACGGCCAGGCCGGAGCCGTTGAGTGTATGCGGGAAAGTGGTCGCTTTCTCGCCTTCCCGCTTGAACCGCGTATTCATTCGCCGCGCCTGAAAATCGCCGGTGTTGGAGCAGGAAGATATTTCGCGATAGGCGTTCTGTCCCGGCAGCCAGACTTCCAGATCGTAAGTCTTGCGCGCGCCGAACCCCATATCGCCTGCACATAGCAACATGGTGCGATAGGGCAATTCCAGCGCCTCCAGAATGCCGGTGGCGCAAGCTGTCATACGCTCATGCTCCGCCTCGCTATCTTCGGGCCGGACGATGCTGACCAATTCGCATTTCTCGAATTGATGCTGACGGATGAACCCCCGCGTATCCCTGCCCGCCGATCCGGCTTCGGACCGGAAACACAGGGTGAGGGCGGAAAGGCGGAT
>JBAUIN010000075.1:0-2279 GCA_049682975.1 Pontixanthobacter sp.
AACCATTCATATTCATCGGAATATACATCCAATTCGGTGCCCATCGGATGCGCATCCAAATCGCCCTTGGCGCGGGCGTAGATCAATGCGCGCGCCTGATGGCTGAAAGGACGCCCCTCCAGATCGCTTTCTATGAAATATGCCTGCACGAATGGCCGCAAATCTTCCATCAGCCAGCGAATACGCGCCAATAGGGGATAATTACGACGAAGACTGTGCCGGTTCTGAAAGAAGTCCCACAGCGCAATTGCCAAGGCTGGTACGATAAGGATCAAGGCCCAACGTAACGGGGCAACCGCAATAGCAGTTGCGGCTGACAATAACAGGATCAGCGGAATCGCATAGCGCGGCGCAAATAGGCGCATCAAACCTTTACCGATCAACCGAGATTTCGGGCGAAGAATTCCGCCGTGCGTTCATCGGCCTGTTCTGCCCCTTCTTCATCGCGGCGATCGCCGAACTCGGTAGCGAAACCATGGTCGAGGCCCGGATAGTCGAACAAAGTGACCTTTTCATGATCGTCCAATCCATCATGCATGGCTTTTTGTGCGCCTTTATCAACGAAGCCATCTTCCTGCGGAATGTGTAGCATTAAGGGGTTCGCAATGGCTTTGGCTTCATCCAGCATCTTGTCCACACCAACGGCGTAATACCCGACAGTCGCATCGCTATCGGTACGGGCAGCGGTCATATAAGCCAATTTGCCACCCAAACAGTAACCTACCGCCCCTACCTTGCCGCCGCCGATCCGATTTCGTGCCCAGCGAATGCTTGCCTCGATATCGCGTACCCCCTGATCCGGATCGAATTTACCCATCAGATCGAGAGCGCGCTGAAACTCTGGTTCGATATCGGGATCGAGTTCGATATTCGGTTCGAGAGGATGAAACAGATCGGGTGCAACCGCCAGATAGCCTTCTTCGGCCAATTTATCGCATTTGCGCCGTATCCCGGCATTTACGCCGAATATCTCCTGAATGACGATAATTGCCGCCTTCGCCGTATCCGCCGGTTCTGCGACATATGCAGAAAAATCCTTATTCTCATTGTGATCATTCGTCGAAAGGTTTCGGATGGTGACGGTTTTACTCATGAAATTCTCCGTGGCATGGGGCCATAAAAGGCGTATCGGTTGCACCTAAAGCGGTTCAACCCCAGATTGGTTTCGAGAATCCGTGGAAGGAAACGCTTATGAAAGTTCACGTTGAAATCGATTGCACACCGGAAGAGGCGCGCTCCTTCATGGGACTGCCCGATGTATCGAAGGCGAACGATATTTATGTCGATACCGTCTCGAACGCGATGAAAGGCGTCAGCAACCCGGAACAATTGCAGGAATTCGCCAAACAATTGGCACCGATGGGGCAGATCGGGTTCAAGCTGTTCCAAAATTTCGTGGAAGGTGCGACTGCCGTCAGCGGGGCGGCGACGAAACCGACAAAGAACGAATGACGCGAACCTAACGATCGGGTCACTGATTGTGGATACCATTTACGCCCTCTCCAGCGGCAGTCCGCCTGCTGCAATCGCGATTATCCGAATGAGCGGGCCGGCAACTGAAAACGCATTGAAAGCACTTGCTGGGTCGCTACCCGAACCGAGAAGGGCAGCGGCGCGGGTGTTGAAAAACGGCGATGGTGCGGTCCTCGACCACGCGCTCGTTTTATGGATACCCGGCTCCAAAACGGTAACCGGTGAAGATGTTGGCGAACTCCACCTCCATGGCGGTCGAGCGGTTGTTGCAGCCGTAAAAACTGCCTTGGGCGCGCTGCCGGGCTTGCGTGCGGCAGAGGCGGGCGAGTTTACACGCCGCGCATTTGCAAACGGACGCATCGACCTGGCCGAAGCGGAGGGGCTGGCAGACCTTCTGTCGGCGGAAACCGAGTTGCAACGACAATCTGCTGTGGCTTTAGCGAGCGGTGCGTTTTCAACACAGGTCGGTGCATGGCGAGAGAAGTTGTTGCGTCTTTCTTCCTTGGTAGAGGCGGCACTGGATTTCTCGGATGAGGACGACGTACCGTATTTGCCCGATGCGTTCGGCAACCAGATCGACGAACTTACGGACGAACTGGCGGCTTGGCTGAATCAACCACGTAGCGAAGTTCTCAAGGAAGGTTTTCGGGTCGTACTTGCCGGCCCGCCCAATACCGGAAAATCTTCCCTTTTCAACGCATTGCTTGAAGATGAAGCGGCGATCATCGCGGAAACCGCCGGTACGACACGCGACGTGTTGGAGCGGTCTATTTCGTTAAAAGGGATACCGTTCGCTTTCGTCGATA
>JBAUIN010000076.1:0-2668 GCA_049682975.1 Pontixanthobacter sp.
CCGCTAAGAATAGCGACGCGCATGAACCTTACCCTTCACGCGAACAAACTGTGCCGGTCGCCGACACAACACTGGCCACCGATCCTGCGACCACCACGCTGCGCCCGGATAATTCCGAGCGATGAGCAACCCCGTTTATCTTGCGCTCGACCTGCCGCAGCTGGACGCCACGAAGGCGTTGGCGGCGAAAGTGAAGGGGCATATCGGCGGGCTTAAACTGGGCCTGGAATTCTTTTGCGCGCACGGTTCGCATGGCGTTCATGAGATTGCGCAGATCGGATTGCCGATCTTTCTCGATCTCAAATTGCACGACATTCCCAACACCGTCGCCGGGGCCATGCAGGCGATCCATGTGCTCGAACCCGCAATCGTCACGGTTCACGCCAGCGGAGGGCGCGCGATGATGGAGGATGCCAAGGCCGCAGCGGCGGAGGGGACGAAGGTGGTCGCGGTAACGATGCTTACCAGCCTGGACGAACGCGATCTTGCGAAACAGGGCATAGGCGGCACTCCGCACGACCATGTCATGCGCCTCACCGAACTGGCGCAGGCGTCCGGGATCGATGGCATCGTCTGCTCAGGGCAGGAGGTCGGCGCGGCGCATAAGCAATGGAAAGACGGGTTCTTCGTCGTGCCCGGTCTCCGACCTTCCGGTAGCGCCGTAGGCGATCAGAAACGCACCGTCACGCCCCGACAGGCGCGGGACGACGGCGCGAGCGTTCTCGTCATCGGGCGCCCCATCAGCCGTGCCGACGATCCGGTGCAGGCCGCGCGCGATATCGAAGCGACCTTGTGAAACGCCTGCTGCTACTTGCGGTCGCGCTCGTGGCCTCAAGCTGCACCTACCGCGAGATACGCCCTTCGATTGCGGAACAATCAAACGCGGTCGAGGGTGCCGAGCGTTACGGTCCCATGCGTTTCCAGCCGATTGCACCCGGTATCTGGCAGCATACAAGCTATCTCGATCTTCCCGGTTTCGGTGCCGTACCGTCGAACGGGCTGATTGTCGTGGACGGAGATCGTTCCGTATTGGTGGATACGGCCTGGAATGTCGGACAGACGCGCGCACTCATCGAATGGGCGGCATTGCGGTTGGGTAAGCCCATTCGTGCGGCGGTGGTCACGCATGCGCATAGCGACAAGATGGGTGGTATGGCGGCACTGCATGATGCCGGAATTGCGACCTATGCTCACGCACAAAGCAATCGGATTGCGCCTGACAAAGATCTGCTGCCCGCGCAAAACGCACTGCATTTCGATCAGGATGGCAGTTTGGCAACGCCGCTCCCGACCGTGCTTGAACCGCTGGTAATCTTTTACCCCGGCCCCGGCCATACGGACGACAATATCACAATCGGCATTCGTGGCCGGACCATCGTGTTTGGCGGATGTCTGATAAAGGCAGCGGATGCGCAATCGCTCGGCAATCTGCAGGATGCCGATATCGCTGCCTATCCGCGCAGCGTCGCCCGCTTCGCCGCCGCGTTTCCGGACGCACAAACCATCGTGATGAGCCACGCGCAACCCGGCACCCCCAAGGCGATCCGGCAAACGCTGAAACTGGCAGAGGCCGAAGCGCGCTAGGCTACCTCTTGCGGACGCTGCGAAGCTGCGTCAAAGCGCGTAATTGTTATGAGCGACATTCAGATCAAGATTTGCGGCATCAAGACCGAGGCCGCCATGCAGGCTGCGATCGAGGCGGGGGCGACGCATGTCGGTTTGGTGCATTACGAACCCAGCCCACGGCATTTATCGCTGCAAGACGCCTCGCGCTTGCGGGCGATGGCGCGCGGGAAGGCGAGGGTTGCGCTGCTGCTGATCAATGCGGACGTCGAAGCTACCGGCCGCGCGATCGAGGCGGTTGCGCCCGACGTGATCCAGTTCCACGGTTCCGAAACGCCCGAATGGGTCGGTCTGGTGCGCGAAAAGCTGAGGCTTCAAGTATGGAAGGCCCTGGGCGTAAAAGATGCGCCGACGCTCGAAAAATCGCGGCGGTTCGCAGGTAAGGTGGATCGTCTGATATTCGATGCTCCGGCCAAGAAACTGCCAGGCGGAAACGGCACGAGCTTCGATTGGTCGCTGCTCGCCGATTTCGACCATCACACGCCTTGGGGACTGGCGGGAGGATTGACGCCGGATAATGTCGCCGATGCCATCCGGCAGACCGGTGCGGAACTGGTCGACACTTCCAGCGGCGTGGAAAGCGCACCGGGCGTGAAGGAAGCAGCCCTGATCCACGCGTTTTGCGAAGCTGCACGCGCTGCCCGAACGGATAAATCATGAACGACGCGACCCCCAATTCTTTCCGCAACCAACCCGACGAGCGCGGCCATTTCGGAGATTATGGCGGACGCTATGTTGCCGAAACCCTCATGCCGCTGGTCCTCGATCTGGAACGCGAATATCGCGCGGCGCAGGCCGATCCCGCTTTCAAAGCACAGTTCGACGATCTGCTGGAGCATTATGTCGGCCGCCCCTCCCCGCTGTATTTCGCCGAGCGTCTCACGGAAGCGGTCGGGGGCGCGCAGATCTGGTTCAAGCGCGACGAGCTCAATCACACCGGCGCGCATAAGATCAACAATTGCATCGGGCAAATCCTGCTCGCCATCCGCATGGGCAAAACGCGCATCATCGCCGAGACAGGCGCGGGCCAGCATGGCGTCGCCAC
>JBAUIN010000077.1:0-1600 GCA_049682975.1 Pontixanthobacter sp.
CGATCGCTTCGGGGCCGGATAGTTCCGGATACGTCTAGTGAGCGGGCGTAGCTCAGGGGTAGAGCACAACCTTGCCAAGGTTGGGGTCGGGCGTTCGAATCGCCTCGCCCGCTCCATTATTCCAACCTTTTTAGTGGTCTACTCGCGTCGTTCGGGGCGAGATCGTTCGTCTGAACGCGTTCGGCTAGTTTACAATAGATGCTGCCTATCAAAAACGTCCGGTTCTTTCACTGAAACCATTCGTCACACTCTCCATTGGTCTCATATCCAAACGATGGAGGATGAAGTAATGAAAACGATGTTGAAAACAGGGCTGAGGGCCGGGGCGGCCGTGGTTGGAAGTTTGGCGTTGGCCGGCACTACCCTTGCCGCGGACTGGAGCTATGAGGGCACCACGGGGCCGGATTATTGGGGATCGCTCGATCCAGCTTACGAAGCCTGTTCGAAGGGGCTGATGCAATCGCCCATCGATCTGGCTGGAGCGAATGCGCGCGGTGAAGTCAGCGTGTTTACAGATTACAAACCCGGACCTCTGACCATTCTGAACAACGGGCACACGGTTCAGGCAAACTTCGCCAGCGGGTCGCGTCTAATCAGCGGCACCCAGACGTTCGATCTGTTGCAGGTACATTTCCACACTCCTTCGGAGGAAGAATTGCATGGCGAACAGTTTCCGATGGTCGCGCATTTCGTACATGCCGATAGTGAAGGAAGCTTGGGTGTTTTAGGCGTCTTGTTCGAAGCTGGCGATGCCACCAACCCCGAACTGGAAAAGATCATCGCGTCGGCTCCCCGTAGCGAAACGAGCGCAGCGGCCGTAAGCGGCGTCACCCTCGATCCGCGGCGGATGGTGCCTGATGTGCTGGATGTATATCGGTTCCAGGGTTCGCTAACGACACCGCCATGTACGGAAGGCGTCGATTGGCATGTCGCCATCCATCCGGTCGAAGCAAGTGCGGAACAGTTGACGACGTTGCGCGGTATTATCGGTAATAACGCGCGCCCGGTACAACCATTGAACGGTCGTTTGCTGGTGGCGCCCGGCCACTGATTTTCTGAGCTTATGAATGTTAGAGAGGGGCGCGGCCGTAAGGTTCGCGCCCCTTTTTTTGGATTGTGTGCCGCCGCAGATGTCTAAAGCCGCGTATCGAGC
This sequence comes from Pontixanthobacter sp., assembly GCA_049682975.1. Classification (GTDB taxonomy): domain Bacteria; phylum Pseudomonadota; class Alphaproteobacteria; order Sphingomonadales; family Sphingomonadaceae; genus Pontixanthobacter. The sequence goes on from JBAUIN010000077.1 coordinate 1,154, forward strand.
CGGACTATTTTGCGCAATTCACCGATAAGAGGTTGCAACATAAAATCGACCCGTTAGAGCGCGCGTTATGTTGTATCATACAAAAGCACCGCTCGCCTCCTCCGCCGTTTCGGCGCTAGCTCTTGTCGTCGCTGGATTGTCCGTTTCGGCGACTGCGCAGACTATGCCCGTCTCGAACGATCGAGACATGCGCGACATCGACCCGGTCGAAGACGATTTTCACAATCGCCAGAACGACAGGGTGGCGGAAATCGTCGTGACTGCGCCCGGCATCCGGCAATTGGACGTTCTGGCGGGCACGTCGGTCGTCGAAGGTCGCGAATTGCAGCGCAATATGGACGGGCAGATCGGCGAAATCCTGGCGAAGCAACCTGGCGTATCGGCAACCAGTTTCGCACCGGGCGCGTCGCGACCCATCCTGCGCGGTTTCGATGGGGAGCGTGTGAA
>JBAUIN010000078.1:0-11765 GCA_049682975.1 Pontixanthobacter sp.
GAATATTGGAACCGCCCCGAAGAAACCGAAAAAGCGATGCTGGACGGCGACTGGTTCCGCACCGGCGATGCGGGGATGATGGACGATGACGGCTATCTGTTCATCCAGGACCGGATCAAGGATATGATTATTTCCGGCGGCGAAAACGTCTATCCTGCGCAGGTCGAAAGCGCGATTTACGGCCACCCCGATATAGCCGACATCGCCGTCATCGGCATACCGGACGAAAAATGGGGCGAAGCGGTCAAGGCTGTCGTCGTGCGCAAATCCGGCAGTTCGCTGACCGAAGACGGGCTGATCGCTTATGCCAAGCAGAAGATCGCCGGGTTCAAATGCCCCAAATCGGTCGATTTCATCGACGCTTTGCCGCGCAATCCATCGGGCAAGATTCTGCGCCGCGAATTGCGTGCGCCCTATTGGGAGGGGAAGGAGCGCGCGGTCAACTAAGGCTACTCATTCCGCCGACGCTTTGTCCGCTTCGCGAGCGGCTCTCTTCTGCGCGCGTTTTTCCAGCAAAGCGGCATCGACCGGTTTCTTCACTGCCATATCCGCCATCACCGCACCGCGTTCGCCCATCGGCCGATCCTCGCCGATCGTCGTATCGACATGCGTCTGCCGCTCGATCTCGGCATTCAGCAGCGCACCGATCAGGATCGCGTAGCTGGTCAGGAACAGCCACATCAGGAATACGACGATCGCCGACAGCGAACCATAAGTCGCGTTGTAATCGCTGACGTAGCGAACATACAGCGAGAAGCTGAACGACACCGCGACCCAGGCGAATGTCGACAATAGCGATCCGGGCGAAAGCCACCGCCATTTGGCCGCCCGGCGATCCGGTCCGTAGCGCATGATCATCGCAAACCCGGTCGTGCCGAGCAGCATGGCGACGCTCCAGGTCAACAATCTATAGAACCCTTCTGCCAACGGCCCCATCAGGTCGCCGGTCTGCGATTGCAGCCATGCGACCACGCCGCCGCTGACCAGGCCGGTCAGCGCGATCATCACCGCCGCCAATGTCAGCACCGCCGCGCGCAGGGTTTTGGAGAAGATGTTGCGCGTTTCGTGTTCGGAATTGATGATATTGAGCGCACCGATCAATCCGTTCGCCGCGCGCATGCCGCCGAATATCGCCAGCGCGAGCGAAACAAGCAGCGTCAGCCCAGTCACGCCCGAGCTGGTGGTGACCACGGCGGTCAGCTGTTCTTCGATCATGGTCGCCGCTTCGGCCGGAACCATCGCTACGATCGTCAGCATCTGCCGCTGCACCGTCTCGACATCGCCGAGCAATCCGTATGTCATGACCGTCGCCGCCAATAGAGGCGTGATGGCGAGAAAGACGAAAAAGGCCATACCCGCCGCCAGCAGCGACAGGTTGTGAAAACCCAACATCACCCACATCCGCTTCAGGATCTGTTTCCACGCAGACCACGGCAGCTTCAATGGCGATACGGCATTTGCACCGGGTTGATTTTCTTCTATGAGACTGCTCCTTTACGGTGGGGCCATAAACACCGAACGCGCCAGGGTGCAAGCGATCGATTGGTTAATCGATCACCGCCGCTGCTGCGAAAACGGATGGGACCAGGGTCGATATTTTAATGCCAATGCCTTTGCGAAGTTCCTGCGCGAACGTCCGTCTGAAATGCGGTCTTTCGGTCATTGCCATGTCGGCGGTGGCGCTATGGCCGCAGGTGGCGTTTGCACAGCCTGTCGGCGACGACGACGAACCCCCTATCGTCACACAGACCGGCGACGCATTGCAGGCCGATACGATCGACGTTCCACCACCGCCGCCCGGCGCCGATCTGCCACCCGTCGAACCGATCATAACCGACAGCGAATTCGACGAAGCGATCCCCGATCTGGGCGCGGACGATCCCGAATTGATGCAGGACCTGGAAAGCATCGCCGATTTCGAACGCCGCTATGCCGAGGCGGAAGCCGCCGTGCAGGCGGAGGAGGAAAGCGACGCGGCGCTGGTACAGAATGACGGCGTCGTAACCGATCCCGGTGCGCCGTTGGGTCTGCCGGAACTGGCCGATGGCGATATTGCCGAGGAAATCGGCGATGCCCCCATTCGCGATGCGGAATTGCTGGAACCTCTCTCCCCGCTCGACCAGTTCGAAGTGGATGAAGAACGATACGCGCAGAACGTCGCGGAGGAAGGCGAGGACGAAGAGGTCGTCACGATCGAATATGGGGTCGAACTGAACGGGCTGGATGCTATCGATGGCCAGTCCGACGTCGACATCGCGGCCATGTTCGACGACCTGTCTGTCCTGGAAAATTCCGACGATGAAGTGGCCAATATCGCCATGCTATCGGCGCGGGTAGAAGAAGACAGCGTGCTTTTGAAAACCCTGCTGGAATCGGAAGGGTGGTACGGCGCGCAGGTCTCTACGCGGATCGAACGGTCGGAGGCGGAAAACGGTCAGCCCTTGACCGCCATCCTCGATACCTCCCCCGGCGAACGATACACTTTCGCCCAAATCAATCTGGAAGTGGAACCGACCATTCCCGCCGGGCTGATCGAAGACAATTTCGCACTGGAAGTGGGCGAACCGATCGTCGCCGCTCGTGTTCAGGGAGCCGAGGCGCAGGTGGCGGTCGCTTTGCCGCAACAGGGTTATCCCTTCGTCGATATCGGGCAGCGGGACATTCTGCTCGATCCCCAGACTTTCGACGGCGTCTATACTCTGCCGATCGACACCGGCCCGCGCGCGCGCTTCGGCGGCTTCACCACCAGCGGCGATTTGGCCTTCGACGCAGAGCATGTGGGCGTACTTGCCCGGTTCGAACGTGGCGAATTATACGACAGCCGCAAGGTCGACGATCTGCGCGATGCGTTGGTCGCCACCGGACTGTTCAACACCGTGACCGTGCAACCCGAACAGACCGGCGAGGCGGCCGGCGACGATTCGGAATTCGTCACCATCGCCGTCGAACAGAATGCCGGGCCGCCGCGCACTTTGGCGGCAAGCGCCGGTTTCGGCACGGGACAGGGCTTCCGGCTGGAAGGCAGCTGGTCGCATCGCAATCTGTTCCCACCCGAAGGCGCGCTCATTGGCAATGTCGTATTGGGTACGCAGGAACAGGGCGCTGGCATCACCTTCCGCCGGTCCAATGCGGGTCGACGCGACCGGACATTCGAAGTGGGCCTCAACGCCCTACGCGCCGATTACGACGCGTTCGAGGCGCTGACCGGGCGTTTGGGCGCCGTGCTCAGCTATTCCTCCACACCCATCTGGCAGAAGCGTTTCACCTACGCCGTGGGCGCGGAAATCCTTGGGTCGATTGAGGAGGACTTCGATTTCGAACTCGGTGAGGAGGTGGACCGCACCTATTTCATCGGCGCACTGACCGGACAGGTCGGCTTCGACACGACCGACAGTCTGCTTAACCCGACGGAAGGTTTCCGCCTGACGGCCCGCATCCAGCCGGAGGGGTCGCTGCAGGATGGTTTCAGCCCCTATGTCCGTGGCATCCTGGAAGGTTCCACCTATTTCCCGATCGGCGACTCCATCGTATTGGCGGGCCGGGCGAAAGTCGGCAGTATTCAAGGCGTCGACCGGGTCGATATCGCGCCGTCGCGCCGCTTCTATGCAGGCGGCGGCGGATCTGTTCGCGGTTTCGGCTTCCAGCAGTTGGGGCCGCAAGTGCCCGAACCCAACCCCAATTTCGATCCCGAAGATCCGGATAACGAAGCCGATCCGTTCCGCCTGCGCCCCATTGGCGGTCTGAGCCTGAACGAAGCGGCGTTCGAAGTGCGGTATCGCTTCGGCGATTACGGCGTGGTCGGCTTCGTCGATGCAGGACAGGTTTACGAAGGATCGAACCCCGAATTTTCCGATATCCGTTTCGGCGCGGGTATCGGCGGGCGGTTCTACACCAATTTCGGCCCGTTGCGGCTGGACGTCGCGACACCCATCGGACGGCGCGAAAATGAAAGCCTGATCAACGTCTATATCTCTATCGGGCAGGCGTTCTGATGGTCGATCGGATGGAAGAAACGCAGCCGGAAGACACCGGCTACGCCGATGATGGCGGCGAAACGGCGGTGCAGGAAGGGCGCACGCCGCGCCAGCGCTGGCAGCTCGCAGGCAAGATCGTTCTCGGCATCATCGTCGGCCTGATCGCCGTAATTGCGCTGGCCTTGTTCGCGATCAACACCGATCCCGGCCGCGAATTCGTGGTCGAACAGATCGAGGCGCTGGAATTCGAAACCGGCATGGAAATCGGGATCGATGAAATCGACGGGTCGCTTTACGGCGAAATGATTATTCGCGGACTGACCGTATCCGATCCCAGGGGCGTATTCTTCCGTTCGCCCGAAATTACCGTGGACTGGCATCCGTTTTCCTTCATCTCCAGCCATATCGATGTCGATGCGATCCTGGCCGATACGATGGTGCTGGAACGCTTGCCGGAATTCAACGAAGTCCCCGAAACCGACGATCCCCTACTGCCCGACTACGATATAGATATCGACCGGTTGGAGATCGGCGAGTTCATAGCGGAAGCCCCGGTGTCCGGCGAACGCCGCGTCGTCGGACTGAATGGCGAAGTGCATATCGCCGATGCCCGCGCAAAGGTTCAGCTGGATGCACGCACGATCGCCGGGCCGGATCGCGCAGGCGGCGACCGCATCGCCCTGTTGCTGGATGCGGTGCCGGAAAAGAACAAGCTCGACATCGATCTCGACCTGCAGGCGCCGGGCGATGGTGTCATCGCCGCGCTCGCCGGCCTGACCGAGCCATTGAATGTGGAGTTGGAGGGCAAAGGCGATTGGGCGAAATGGGCCGGTACGCTGGATGCTACATTGGGCGGTCAGCCGCTTGCCGATCTTGAACTGACCGCGCGCGACGGGACATTCGGATTGCAAGGCGATGCCAGCCTGACCCGCTTCGCGCCGCCTTCCACCGCCGCACTTCTAGGCGATCGGACCAATATCGATTTGACCGCTGCGCTTTCAGAGCGTGTGGCCGCGCTGGATGGGCGTATTTCGAGCGATGCGTTCAATTTGACCGCCAATGGCGATGTCGATCTGTCCGATAACAGCTTCGATGAATTCAGGGCGGCATTCGTTCTCCTGAAACCCTCCACTCTCGCGCCCAATCTTCGCGGGAGGGGGCTGCGAGCTTTGCTGACCATGAACGGCGCCTTCGCCACACCCGAAGTTGGCTACGACATTCGCGCCGAACGGATCGTGATGAACGATATGGGCGTGCAGGACTTGCGCGCGCAGGGGCAGACGACCGTCGATACGAGCAGCATGATTGTGCCCGTATCGCTAACGGCATCGCGCATCACCGGGCTGGATACGGTTGCAGGCGGCACGCTCACCGATATTCGTCTGGACGGCGATATCGCGATCGATGGCCCGCGTATTCTGTCGGACAATATGCGGCTGCAATCGGATCGGATCGACGCCAATCTGATTCTGGTCGCGGATACGTCGACCGGGCTCTACACCGGCGCAGTCGATGGCCGGATCGACAATTACCGCCTCGAAAGCGTGGGAATCTTCAATTTCGAAACCGATATCGACTTGAAAACGCAGGCCGATGGCGGGTTCGCTCTTCAGGGCAATGTGCGCGCCCGGTCCACCCGGCTGCTCAACGATTCGATGCGCGAATATCTCGGCGGCAATCTGACGGCATCGAGCGACATTTCCTACAGCAGCGACGGTTTGGCCCGTTTCGCCAATGTCCGAATGAATTCGCCTTTGCTGCGGATTTCAGACGGGCGCGGCAGCTATAACACCGCCAACGGTCAGATCGCACTGACCGCCGCCGCCATATCCGAACAATATGGACCGGTGGGCGTTCAATTGAACGGTACCGTGATCAATCCGCGCGCCACCATCAGGGCGGCAAATCCTGGCCTGGGCATCGGGCTGGCCGATCTTACGGCCACGATCCGCGGCGATAACGGCAATTTCCGCATCGATGCCGATGGGCAAACGGATTACGGCGCCTTCACCGCCGATGTGACCGTCGCGACGGCCGGCGGCCCGCTCGCGCTCACTATCAACCAAGCCAATTTCGCCGGCATCGCTCTCTCCGGACAGGTTCGCCAAAGCGCCGCCGGGCCGTTTATCGGACAGCTCGACGCTGATGGCCGCGGACTTGGCGGGATCGTTCGATTGGGGGCGGAGGGGCAGTATCAGACCGCCGTCGTCAACATGCGGGCGCGCAACACCACCCTGCCCGGTCCAGCCAATTTGCGGATCGGCGCGGCCATCGTTGACGCCGAGATCGTGTTGTACGACAGACCACAGGTGGTGGCCGACATCCAGCTGTCCGACACGGCCTATGGCGGCGCGAACATCAATGTGCTGCGCGCGCTGGTCGATTATCGCGGCGGGCGAGGTACGGCGAAACTGCTGGCGGAGGGGACCAGCGGCGTGCCGTTTCGCATCGCCGCCAATGCCGATCTTCAGCCCGATCTGTGGCGCGCTTCGGTTACCGGCAAAGCGCGTGGTGTTACCTTCAAGACAAACAGCCCGGCCCGAATCATTCCCGGTGCGGACGGATACCGCCTTCTGCCCACCCGCCTGGATTTCGGGGACGGTAACATTCGCGTTGCCGGGCGGTTCGGCGATGGTCTGAAACTGCAAAGCCGCCTCGATACGATCGATTTGGCGATCCTGAATGCCTTCTCGCCCGGTCTCGGCATAGGCGGGACCGCCACCGGCAGCGTGGATTTCCTGCAGGCCGGGCCAAACAGCTTCCCATCCGCCGATGCGCGTCTGCGGATCAACAATTTTACCCGCACCACTGCCGTTTCGGTCAGCAAGCCTGTCGATGTGAACTTCGTGGGACAGTTACAATCGGTCGGCGGAGCGGCTCGTGCGATCATCCGTCGGCGTGGCAATGTGATCGGCCGTATGAACGCTTCGCTCACGCCGCTACCACCCGGTGCCGGACCTTGGACGGAACGGCTCATGCAGGCGCGGTTGGGCGGCGGTATTCGCTATAACGGTCCGGCCGATGCGTTGTTCTCGCTGGCAGGACAGGCCGATCAGCGATTGACCGGTGCTCTAGGCGTCGCCGCCGATTTCGATGGGCGGCTCTCGTCCCCGGAACTCAGCGGTATTATTCGCGCCAACAATCTGACCTATGAAAACCAGACCTATGGTACCCGGTTGACCAACATCGCCATGCGCGGCCGTTTCACCGGCGACCGGCTTGAGGTAGAACGCCTGACCGCCAATGCCGGAGATGGCACGGTTGCCGCGAACGGCTTCGTCAGCCTGGCCGCCGATCGCGGGTATCCGATGAATATCGCAGTGACAATGAACGATGCCCGCCTTGCCCGCAGCAACGCCATCGCAGCGACCGCAACGGGTAATCTTTCGCTCGTCAAACAGGCCAATCAGGCCGCGTTGCTGTCGGGCCGCATCCGCCTGCCCGAAACACGTTATGAAATCATTCGTTCGGGGGCGGTGGAAGTGCCAACACTCACGGGCGTGCGTTTCAAACCACCGCAGGGGCGCAAGCGTATTACGGGCGAAGAACCCGCGACGCCATCGGCCGGAATGTTCGAACAATTGCGGCTCGACATCGCACTCGTCGCGCCTGAAAAACTGTATGTGTCGGGCATGGGGCTGGAAAGCGAATGGAGTGCGGATATGCGCATCACCGGCACCAGCGCGGCACCGCGTATTGCGGGCGGGGTCGACCTCATTCGCGGTACGCTGGGCTTCGCCGGGCGTTCGTTCGAGCTGACCGAAGGCAGCGTGCAGTTTACCGGCGGTCGCCAGCTCGACCCGTTGATCAATCTGGTCGCGAGCGAAAGCATCGAAAACGTGACGGTCAACGTGAATGTCAGCGGCAATGCGTTCGATCCGCAGATCGCTTTCTCCAGCACGCCCGGTCTGCCGCAGGACGAGATCATTTCGCGCATCCTGTTCGGCAGTTCCGTCGCCAATCTGTCCGCCATCCAGGCGGTGCAGCTGGCCGCATCGCTCAATTCGTTGAGTAGTACCGGCGGTGGCGGGCTGAACCCGCTGGGCAAATTACGTTCCGCCACTGGCGTCGATCGGTTGCGCATTCTGGGCGGTGACGAAGCGAGCGGCCGGGGTACGGCTTTGGCCGCCGGGCAATATCTGACGGACGATATTTATATCGAAATCATCACCGACGGTCGCGGCTTCACCGCAACGCAGTTGGAGGTTGCACTTACCCCCGCCCTGTCCGTTCTCAGCCAGGCGGGCGGAACCGGTGGAACCAACGTGAACGTGCGTTACCAGATCGATTATTGATGCGCCCCGCCATCGTCCTGTGCATTCTGGCGGCGGGGCTGCTGGCCACCCTGTTGCTGAACGAAGAACGCGAGCGTAATTTCGACCGGCGGTACGAAAATGTACAGGAACGCATCCGCGATCTCGCGCAGGACATCGACAATCAGATCGAGCGGTATGCGGTCCCAACCGAATAGCGGGGGCGCTGATATCATAGAGCCATCCGCCTAATATGCATGATCGGCGACTAATCGCTTGCCGATCCATGGTTTTACCCGTTACGCTGAATACAGCCGCAGGGAGGGCGCGCATTCGCCGATGACGAAGACCAGAACCAATTTGGATCTTTGCAACGATCTCGTTGCCGTCGGCGAGGGCGATCGCGATGCGATGCACCGCCTGTACGAGGCGACCGGCGGCAAGCTGTATTCTATCTGTTTCAAGGTCCTGCGAAACCGTCCCGCCGCGGAAGACGTATTGCAGGAAGTGTATATAAAAATCTGGAATCGCGCCGCCGGCTTCGATCCCGACAAGGGATCGGCGATGGCATGGCTTGGCCTGATCGCACGTAACAGCGCGATCGATCGGGTGCGCGCGCGTGCCCGGCGCAAGACCACCGGGGACGACGCCCTGTGGACCATCGCCGACGATAGCGAACAGGCGGACGACCGCATCATGCGCGAAAGCGAAGAAGCGATGTTGTCGGCCCATGTCGATCATTTGCAGGAACCCGATCAGACTTACATTCGCGAAGCCTATTTCACCGGCATGACCTATTCCCAGGTTGCCGAAAAAACCGGCGTGCCGTTGGGTACGGTGAAAACCCGCATCCGCCGCGGTTTGGCCGCATTACGTCAGCGGGTGCATCGTGACTGATCGCACAACAATCCCCCCCGAAGGCGATGCACTCGCCGCAGAACTGGCTTTCGGTTTCCTCGAAGGCAGGGAAGCGGATGAGGCGCATGCGCGACGTCTTACCGATCCCGCTTTCGACGCGGCAGTGGCCGATTGGGAGAAGGTGGCCGATCAATGGTTGGTAGACCTGCCGACGCAGGAAGCACCGGACAATGTGTGGCCGCGGATCGATGCTGCATTGTTCGGCGGCAGTTCGCCGGAAGATCATTCGTCCGACACCAGCCCCCCGGAATTGACGCCGGTTTACGCCGCCGCCAATGACGACCATGCGACCGTTCCGTCGGCCTGGCGCTGGGGCGCGATTGCGGCTTCGGTAATTGCGCTGCTGTTTGCCGGGCTATGGTTGGGACAGCGTCAGGAACTGGCGGATAATGCCGATCGGATCGCTTCGCTATCGCAGGAACAGACACCCGAAGCGCGCCAATATCGCGTGGCGCAGGTGAACAGCAGCGAAGACGGCAATTTGATGTCGGCCCTGTATGATGACAGCGAGGGCGAAATCACCGTTCGCGTGGCGACGGTCGCCCAGGACGAACTGGTGCCGGAATTGTGGGTGATCGGCCCCGATGGCCAGCCGCAATCGCTGGGTCAGAGCCGCGATAACGGCACGCTGGTTATCAAATTGTCCCCCGAAATGCGGGCCGATATTCAGGCCGGAAGCGCCATCGCCATTTCGCTGGAACCACAATCCGATACACCCAGCGAAACGCCGACCGCCGAAAACATATTGGGCGCTGCCGAATTGATTCCGGTCACGTAATACGCCACCGACAGCGTCGATCGGATCGACAGCAACCGGGCGAACAGTTTATGCGGATTGTCGCGATTCGAGGTCGAGCGTCGTGCCAGATAGAGATTATCCGATGACAGCGGAATCGAATGCCAGGGCCGACATAACCGGCAACGTGCCGAATGGTTTGAACCGCAACTATCTGTGCGTGCGGGGGATGACCCTGCTGAACCATACCGATGATGTCGCGATCGTGGCATGCGCGCGACCGGTAACATTCGAAGAGCGCGCCGCGCTGGAGTTTGCGCTCGATGCCAATGTACAATTCGTCGATTCTAGCGCCGAACAGGCAAGCGGCGAAGCGACTGTCGTACGGGATCGCGCCGTCGTGACGGAGAGGGAGCCGAAGCCGGCGGCGCCGATCGGGCAACCCAGCTTGACCGACCTGTTCTGGGCGAGATTCGGTAGCAATCGCTCGCATGACGATCCACTTTTTTTCTTGGCCCATTTGTTGGATGCCGGTTACGCGCCGCGCGAAGCGGCCGGATGTGTTTTGGATGGACGTGCCGGGGCAGTTGCGGGCGGCACAACGCAGACCAGGCTTATCGATGCACTCGATGCGGGGCGCGATTTTGCCGAGGCGGTGCGGGATGATCATACAGTTCCGCCATCGATCCGCACTGTTGTCGCCGCGCTAAACCGTGAACCGGACCAGATCGCGGCACTCACCGCGTTGGTGCAATTCGATAACGTGCGGACACAGGCTGAGCCGGATTTTGCGGCGCGCCGAAATACTGTAATTCTTGCATGGGTGTTGGCGATTGCAGCAGCAAGTTCGGTATCGGTGTGGTTCGGCGCAGCGGCGACGGTCATTGCCATCGGGCTGCTCATTCGGCTTCATGCGCATACACGCCGGGCTTGCAACGTTGATGGTACACGCGCGGAGGTTCTCGCCTTCCTGAAAGTCGCGGCAACGTTCGATATACCGCCATCCGTCGCCATTCGCGCATCGATGATCCGCCTGCAAACGCTCACGCCGACATGGGGCAGCCTGCCCGACACGCGCGAAGGGCTTATTAGCGCATTGGAACTGCCACCACTGTCGCGCGCCATGTTGATGAAAGGCGATCTATCCCCCGCTGCCGGGCGTTTGGCTGCGTTGCATCGGGTGCGTAGCGCGCAAACGATAACGCAGCATGTCCGATGGAACTTACAGATGGCTGCAAGTGTGTTTGCAGCGGCCCTTATCGGACTGACCATCGCATGATCGAGCGCGATGGCAGTCTGGTACTTGACAGTGAAGTCGAAACACCCCTCCCGGACGGGCCGCAGGTCGATCCCGTAAGGCGCATCATCCTAGTGCCGCCGACAGCGATTCTATCCATAACGCTTCCACATATGCCCGGCAGCGCGCGTGATCTGACGAGGCTGCTCGCACAAGAAGCGCCCATCCTGACAAGCGACCTCACCTGGACTAAACCCATCCCGGATGGAGAAGAGAAAGCACGTATTTCGATCGTGCGGCGCGCCGATCTCGATACGATCGTCTGTAATGCGGAGCGGGAACATCGGCAATTTTTCGAGGCGCGCACGCCCGATGGAACGCGTCGGTTCCTTTACAAATCGCCAGCTGTAAAGCGCGCCCGAATATGGACGGCATCCATCTGGATTGCAGCTCTCTCCATGCTATCGATCGCCGCGATCGTTCAATTACGCGACGCGGAAACACCGGTGGAGTTGGAGGCCCCTGTAGCGAGCGCCAACGCATCGGGATCGGCAGTGGCATCGGCATTCGCGCAACCCGGCATCGTGTCCGCTCTTCGCAATCAACCCTTCGATGCATTGCCCGGCGACCTGTTGACCGCCGTTACA
>JBAUIN010000079.1:0-2694 GCA_049682975.1 Pontixanthobacter sp.
GCAAAGCGGCCGATGCGGAACCTGCCGTTCTTAGGTGTGATGGTAGTCTATATACTGACGGCATTGTTGTCCGTTCTGATGTCCGACCTTTGGATGAGTTCCAGCTTCTACGTTTTCCAGCTGTTGCGCATTTTGCTGGTGTTTATCGCCGTCGCGAGTTTCGCCGGCCATCCCGTCGCGATGCGCTGGCTGGCCTGGGGCCTTGCATGCGGTGCAATTTCGCAAGCATTCCTTACCGTAAATCAGAAATTGAGCGGAGCGGTTCAGGCATCTGGGAGCATGGGGCATCAGAACCTGCTTGGCCTGATGCTGCATTTCGTGACGATCCCGCTTCTGGCGCTGCTATTGGCGGGGGAACGGAGCAAGCTGATCATGGCGGGGGCGTTCAGCGCGCTGACCGCCGTCGCGCTAGGCGCATCGCGCGGGTCTCTATTGTTCGTAGCGATCGGAATAACGATACTGGTCGTCCTTTCTCTCGCCCGCAGGCCGACAGTGCAGAAATGGAAGATTATCGGGCTCGGCGTTCTTGCGTCTCTCGTGATCGTGCCTTTGACGCTCGGCACACTGGCCGATCGTTTTGGGGAAGACGAGATCGCGACCAGCAAGGATGTCGAACGCCAGGCATTCGAACGGGCCGCGGGTGCAATGTGGTCCGACCATCCGATGGGTGTGGGGGCGAACCAATATGTCGTGACGGCCAATGGCGGCGGGTACAGCGAACGCGCCGGAGTAATCTGGAACTACGCCAGCCGCTCCGCCAAAGTGCATCACATGTATCTGCTAGCCGGGGCGGAGACGGGCTGGTTCGGCTTCTTCGCGCTGATCGCACTGTTCGCCTGGCCGGTCATGCGCGGCCTATCGTTTGCTTTCATCCGTAAAAACGATCCGCGGGGCGATATCGTTTTGGGGGCCAGTGTGGCGATTTTAACGACGGCCCTGCACGGTCTTTACGAATGGGTATGGTTTACCAGCTATGCACAATACACATTCGCGATCGCGCTGGGGATAATTGCCGCGTCGATCAGGGTAAGAGCGACACAGCCGACGCGGCCGGTAACGGCACATTCGCGGCGGGGCAGGCAGGGGGGCATCTCACATGCAGGACAAAAGGGTATGCCTGGTTACTCCCAGTTACGCGGGTGATTTCGAACGATGCCGATTGCTGGTGGAATCGACCCGAATATGTTGTCCGCAGATCGATCATTTCATCCTCGTCGATAAAGCCGATATCGATCTCTTTCGTCCTCTCGCCGGACCCCGCACGCATATCGTCGATTCGCGCGAATTGATGGGGCCGCAGTTTCACACCGTGCCGTTCTGCCCGCGATGGTGGGTCAGCGCGAGAACCTGGCCCCTTCGCGGTTGGATCACACAGCAGTTGCGTAAACTGGCGATGCCCGCGATCGCCGATCACGATATCTTCGTAAATGTCGATTCCGATGTCGTTTTCGTTCGCGAATTTTCGCAGGACGATCTGTTCGTCGATGGCAGGCTGGCGCTGCTGGAAGTGGATTACCAGAACGAGGAATTGGGGAAATGGACCGATATCTCCGAAAAGCTGCTTGGCCTTCCGAAATCGGGTGAGATCTTCAATTACGTCGGCATGCTGATCCCTTGGTGGCGCAATGAAGTCGTTTCTCTTACCGAAAAGCTGGAAAGTCTGTGGGATCAGCCATGGCAGGTGACTTTGGGGCAGCGCCATAATTTTTCCGAATACATGCTGTACGGCAATTATGTTCGCAAGAGACGCGGTTTCGAAAATGCAGGGCATGTGGCCGATCTTCGCCCGCTCATCCAGACATCTTGGCACAAGGATACATCGTCGCAGATGGGGCTGAAATCGCTATTCAGCGATCTTCCATCCGAAACGGTGGGTGTGATGGTGCATTCCAAAGATCGTATCGATCCGGCCGATTATCGGTCTCACGTCGAATCCTATTGGGACGGACGTTTACCCACCGCAGCGTAACCGAACGATACGCTAGCTGACGCGCGTTTCCACCGGAACAAGGGGGCGCTTCGGATTTAGATATTTCAGCAACGGCCGCTCGATCCGGTGGTGCAGAAATTCCCCGGCGGCAATCGCGATGCAGGCGATGGGAATGGCGATGAGCGACGGTTCGAACGCCACCGATCCCGCAAATCGCGTTGCGAGGAATAGGGCAATCGCGATAATGATGATGTGAATGAGGTAGAGCGCATAGCTGCTGTCCCCGAAATGCCCCAGCTTGCGCACGATGACATGCGCACCATGCGTACGCTCGGCCATGACCAGCCCTGCCACTAGCAGCGTACTGGGCACTCCCCAAACGACGACCGTCGGCAGGCGATCATAGCCATAGGCAAGTCCCGCAGCGAATATTGCGCATGATGCCACGATCAACGCGATACCGCCCCGGCGCGGCAGAAACCCTTTCACACATAGCCATGCGATTGCCGTGCCCGCCAGAAATTCCAGGAGCAGCGGGTTGGTTGCCAACGCCCAAACCGGGTTGGCGATGGGGAAGGCGATGCCCGCCGCGATCAGTGCCAGAAAAGCACCGAATAGGACGAGCATCCCGCGATCGAGGCCGCCGATCATCGCCACACCGAAGCACAGATAGAAATACATTTCGAACGCCAATGTCCATGCCGGACCGATCAGAGCGGCGGCATCGCCGGGCAGCAGCAGCAGGGCGCCGATCGTTTCCCCCA
>JBAUIN010000080.1:0-4903 GCA_049682975.1 Pontixanthobacter sp.
TCGCGTCGATAATTCGGGTTTCGCTTGCCTCGTCGAGCGCGCTTGTCGCTTCGTCCAGTACCAAAAGTTGTGGTTTACGATAAAGCGCTCGTGCGATGCCCAGCCGCTGGCGTTGGCCTCCGGATAAGCTTGCGCCTCGTTCACCGACGATCGTGGCGAAGCCGTTAGGCAAAGTGCTGATAAACGCCTTGAGATCGGCAATCCGAACGGCGTTTTCCATCGCTGTTTCATCGATTGCATCTCTGCCGAAGCCGAAAGCGATATTGGCAGCGATGGTCGTATCGGCCAAAAATATGGATTGCGGTACGTGGGCGATACCTTTTTGCCATCGACGCACTATCGTTGGGTTCAAAGGGGCGTCGTCGATCAAAAGCTTGCCCGATGTCGGTTCGATCAACCCCATGGTCAGATCGAGTAAAGTACTTTTCCCGGAACCCGAAACCCCCATGATGCCGACATTGGTGCCTTGATCGATCGTAAGTTCTATTCCGTTCAACACCGCCGCCGATACTCCTGCATGATGAAAATGCACGTTCTCGAATTTAAGCGATTTTTTTAACGGAAGGCGCCGTAGATCGGCAGGATCGTCCGCACGTTTCGGCAATTCGGTAAGACGAATGACATCTTGCAACAGTCCGGAGTAGGATGCCAGAGCGGTACGGGCACTGAAGATCTTCTGCGCCAATGGAAGTATGCGCAAGGCCGAAAGTGCGAAGACACCGAGTAGCGGTAGCGCGCCCGCCAGTCCCCCGGTGCCGATCGCGAAAAGGCCTGCCATCAAAGCCAGCACTGCTATTCCCAATCCTTCGACGATCCAGCGCGGACTTGAGGATATGACGTTGGAATGCACGTTTGCGGTACGAAAACGGCGATCGGACTGCGCGAAATCTTTGACGAATATGTCGGCCGTTCCATCAATCAGAATGTCGCGAATACCGCCCATTCCCTCCTGCAGAGATTGAATCCGTTCGGTGTAGGTTTCCGCCAGAGTACTGGAAACCTGGCGTAACCGGCGCTTCGTAACTACAATTAAAATGCCGTAGATTGATCCAACGAACACCGCGGCAATTAAAGTCGCGATGGGTGCGAGAACCAGCAAAACCCCCGCAATAACGATGATCATGACCAACGCGCTGACACCCTGAAGAAGCGGCAGCAGCACGCCTTGGACCAAGCCTTGAACCTTATCGATCCCGCTCAAGACCTCACTGGAATTTCGACGGATGAACAACGCATAAGGTTGCCGCAAAATACCGTTGTAGATTACGACCGACAATTCGTGCCCTACCTGGTTGATAATCGTCTGCGTAAACCAAGCCAACGCCAAGCGACCCAAAGCTGTAACGATGGCGAGAATACCCACGACCAACGCGGAAGCGAGTATGACATTCTGGCGTGACCCGTCGAAAAGCGCGAGAATATATGCGGTAAACTCGCTCGGCGCAACGTCCGATGCACCTTCCAATCCCGCCCCTGCAAAATTGAGGAACGGCCACAATGCCGCAATCGAAGCGGCTTCCAGCAGGGACACGACAAACATGAAAACCGCCAGAAAATACAACCGGCGTCGCACGCTCGGACTGACACGGCCGAACAGCGTCCGCACACCGTAACTTATTTGGTTGCCGTTGAGTGCCTGTTCCCTACGATCAAGCCATTCCAGCAAATCGGCATTGTCGATCCGCGCATCTTCGACTTGTGTTGCAGGTTTGTCGGACGACATTGTTATTATTCGTCCGCTGCGAGAATCTCGGCCAGTACCGTGCATACTGTATCGACGTCGTCCATCGCCATATGCGGCCCGATCGGAAGGCTGAGAACGGTGTCCGCCATGTGTTCGGCAATAGGGAAAGCGCCTGCCTTCCAGCGGTGGTCGTAATAGGCGGGCTGCAAATGGGGTGGCACGGGATAGTGTATCAAGGTTTGGATACCCCGTTCGGCCAAGCGCCGGGCGACCGCATCGCGGTTGTTTAAGCGGATGACGAATTGGTGCCATGCCGAATGACGATCTGAAATGCGTGGCGGTAAGATAAGATCCAAACCGTCCAACGCGTCGAAATATCGATTTGCGATGGCATTGCGCCGTATGTTCCATTCTTCCAGCGCCGCAAGCTTTACGTCGAGAATTGCAGCCTGAACGGGATCGAGCCTGCTATTGGTACCCCGCAGTTCGTTGTGATACTTTATCGAGCTGCCATAATTGCTTAATTGTCTGACCCGTTCGGCAACCTTATTATCCGCCGTTGTAATCGCTCCGCCGTCGCCAGCCGCCCCCAAGTTTTTTGCTGGATAGAAGCTCCAGCAGGCAACGTCGCCGAATGCACCAATCGGCTGGCGTTCGTTTCCGATCTCGATAGCAGCACCATGGGCCTGTGCGGCGTCGGCAATAATCTTCAACCCGTGCTTGCGGGCAAGTCTTTCAATACCCGGCATATCCACCGGCAATCCGTAGAGATGAACAGGTATGATGGCCCGGGTACGCTCGGTAACGGCCGCCGCGATGTCATCGGTTTCGATCAACATGGTACGAGTATCCGGTTCCACCGGCACCACGCGCGCGCTATTCGCAGTAACAGCAAGCCATGTCGCGATATATGTGTGGGATGGAACGATTACCTCGTCGCCCTTCCCGATGCCATACGCCTGAAGGGCGAGCGCGAGAGCGTCCAAGCCATTGCCGCACCCCACACACCGATCCGCACCAACGAAGCTCGCGAAATTTTCTTCGAAGGCACTGCACGCCGGACCGCCGATATAGGGCCCATTTGCAATAATCGCATCTACCCGGGGCGTGATGAGTTCGGATAATTCGGCGAAGCCTGCCTTCACATCGAAAAAGCGTATCATTTTGCGGCTGCCATACGCTCAAAGGTTGCCCTGTCGCGGATATAGTCATCTTCTTCGTAGGGTTGCGATGCCAAAGTCATGTAAACCGCGCCCTGACTGAAACTATCCATATCGCGCCACGACATTGCACCCAAATATATGCCTTGGCGCGGGTTGCGAAGCCAGAACACTTTGCTTTGCGAACCATCGTCGACCACCAGACGAAAACTTCCGGATAAAGCGAATATCGCCTGTTCTAGCTGAATATGCGCATGGCCGCCGCGAACGGCATCTACCGGCATATTGTAAGCATAATATACGCGCGCGATATCAAACGGAATGTGCTTGCTTCCTTCCACAAAGCTTAGATCACCGCGGGGATCTTCAATGGTCGGAAGTTCAATCGTATGCCATTTATCGCCGATCGTCTTTCTCCCTTGCGCTGCGATGCTCATATCCTGCCAATTCTACCATTCGAAAATGCGTTCGAAATTGTTACGCATAGTCGCGCGCCGATTGAACAATTCACGAACGACGCATCCGTTGGTGCATGAAGATAATCCACTCATCCGTCATCTCCTGTGTGTAGAAAACGACATCGATCACTGAAGTCGCGCGCCGATCTTAAGGATACTGCCAGCCGGAACGGATTTCCCATTCTCATCGCGAAGTTCAGAGACAACCAATAAACCGTCCGCCGTTTTTATGTACGCATCGTCGCCGCTAACATTAACTACCCTGCCATTGTGAGCGCGATAGTCTCTGGAAATCAGACGATGCTGCAAAACCTCGAACCGACCGCGGCGGCATATTAAAGCGGGCAAGGGATAGGGTTCCACCAGGGCTCGAAAGAAAAGCGACAAAAACCGGTGAGGTTCGTCGAAATCGATCAGGCAATCGTCACGGTTTCGTTTTGGTACCCAGATTGCCGATCCCTCGTCCTGCTTCCGCGTTTCGAGACTTCCATCGCAAAATTTTCGGAGAACCGGACCAAGTGTCTGCGCTACATGATCGTTCAGACCCAACATCAAATCGCGGGACGTCGTGGTTTCTGTTATTGGTAGGGCGTATTGATACAGGACCGGGCCGTGGTCGATATCCGGATCGGCGCGATGGACGGTGAGCCCCACTTCGGCTTCATCGTTCAGCATTGCCCAGACCACGGGGTGATAGCCACGGTATCTCGGCAATAGGGCGTAATGTACGTTGAAAATCGGCCGTTTATCGAGCACTTCCGCGCTTAAGATTTCCGGCGAACCGGCCATAACGCCGATCGGGGCATCGCTATCGTCCAGAAAAGTCTTAACGGCTTCGTTGTCCTGCAACATGTCGATCAATTCAGGATCATCCGTGACGACATCGATATTCGTAAACGCCAGTCGCAATCCGTGCAAAGCCGCATGGGCCCCATGCCCTTTACCGATTAAAACGATTTCTGCAGTCATGTTGCTGGCGCTTGTCCGGAAATGTCAGATCGGCGCATCTTTCTATCGATCAACCATGTCGATAGCGGGGCGGCGGCATAATAGAGCGCGCGTTTCAGCCGGGTCCGGTGCCCATTCCAAATAGATCGTACTGCCTCGCCCGGCAGCATCGACAATCGACGACCGAAGCCGGCCTTGGCCATCCTATATTCCATTTTATGTAATGCTTCGGTCCGGCGAACAACTTTCAAAATGCGCTTTTTATCCTTCCGGTCCACACGATCGAGATCCGATCGGAATTGCCGGAGATCGGCGATCTTCCAGGGCAGTTCTTTCAGATAAAGTCCGAATAAGGAATCATGGCCATTTTCGGGCACGGCCAAGTCGGCCATTCCGCCGGGCCTTTTTCGTACGAGCGGTTTGTCGATATAGGCGATTTGACCCAACAAGGCAGCGCGGAAAGGCAGTACGTGATCTTCAACCAATGCATGACGCGCGACCGGGCCGAAATGTGCATTCAATTGCTTGCTCCAACCCATATTGGCGCCGATTACATACATACCCTGTTGTACGAACTGGATGGGAGACGGTGTTTTTCTGATTGCCTCCGGAGGGCGCGCAACCTGTCGATCGCCGCCATCATTGTCGAGCAG
>JBAUIN010000081.1:0-2462 GCA_049682975.1 Pontixanthobacter sp.
GCCGGACCTTCATTTGTGGCATTCGGCCCGGTGGAGCCTTCGGCCTCTTGGCCCGCATTCGGCAATTCCGCCGCTGCGGAGAAAAGACCCCGGGAACCAACCCGGCGGCCGGCAAAAACATGAATTGGGAAACCCCGAACCTATGGCAACTTCAGCCAATCCTACCCGCTCCGATTTCGAAGCGATGCTCAATGAACAACTTGGCGGTGCAGAAGATGGCGGCTTCGAAGGCCGCGTCGTTAAAGGCACCGTTACGGTTATCGAAAACGGCAAGGCCGTCGTCGATGTCGGCCTCAAATCCGAAGGCCGTATAGATCTGAAAGAATTCAGTCGCGGCGAAGACGATCACGGTCTGTCCGTCGGCGATGAAGTCGAAGTGTATGTCGATCGCGTCGAGAACGCCGATGGCGAAGCGATGCTCAGCCGCGACCGCGCCCGCCGCGAAGCCGCATGGGACAAGCTGGAAAGCGAATTCGGCGAAGAAGCCCGCGTCGATGGCCGTATCTTCGGCCGCGTCAAAGGCGGCTTCACCGTCGATCTCGACGGCGCCGTCGCCTTCCTGCCCGGCAGTCAGGTCGATATTCGCCCCGTGCGCGACATTACCCCGCTGATGGATATCGAACAGCCGTTCCAGATTCTGAAAATGGACCGTCGCCGCGGTAATATCGTCGTCTCGCGCCGCGCCATTCTGGAAGAAACGCGTGCCGAACAGCGCAGCGAACTGATCGAAAAGCTGACCGAGGGTCAGGTCATCGACGGCGTGGTCAAGAACATCACCGATTACGGCGCATTCGTCGATCTCGGCGGTATCGACGGTCTGCTGCACGTGACCGACATGAGCTACAAGCGGGTCAATCACCCCAGCGAGATCATCGAAATCGGTCAGACGGCGACGGTACAGATCGTGCGGATCAATCAGGATACGCAGCGCATCTCGCTCGGCATGAAGCAGCTGGAAAGCGATCCGTGGGATGGCGTTAGTCAGAAATATCCGGTCGGTGCAAAAATGACGGGTACCGTCACCAACATCACCGAATATGGCGCATTCGTGGAACTGGAACCGGGCATCGAAGGCCTGGTCCATGTTTCCGAAATGAGCTGGACCAAGAAGAACGTCCACCCCGGCAAGATCGTCAGCACTTCGCAGGAAGTCGACATCGTCGTCCTTGAAGTGGACAGCGAGAAACGCCGTATTTCGCTCGGCCTGAAGCAGGCGATGGGCAATCCGTGGGAAGATTTCGCGGATCAGAACCCCGTCGGCACCACCGTGAAGGGTGAAGTCAAGAATGCCACCGAATTTGGCCTGTTCATCGGGTTGGAAGGCGACGTTGATGGCATGGTGCACATGTCCGACATCGCATGGGGCATTTCGGGTGAAGACGCGCTGGCCCTGCATCGCAAGGGCGAAGAGGTCGAAGCCGTGGTTCTCGATGTCGATACCGACAAGGAACGCATCAGTCTTGGCATGAAGCAGCTTGAGAAGGGCGCACCATCCGCAGACGGAGCCGCCGGTGGCGGTCTGAAACGCGGCGATGTGTTGACCGTGACGGTCCTCGAAGTGCGCGACGGCGGGTTGGAAGTGCAGGCGGGCGACGATGGCGCGACCGGTTTCATCAAACGTTCCGACCTCGGCCGCGACCGCGACGAACAGCGTCCCGATCGTTTCCAGGCGGGTAACAAGTTCGACGCGATGGTCACCGGTTTCGACCGTTCGAAAAAGCCCAATTTCTCGATCAAGGCGCGTCAGATCGCCGAAGAGAAGGATGCGGTGGAACAGTTCGGTTCGTCCGATTCCGGCGCGTCTTTGGGCGACATTCTCGGCGAGGCGTTGAAGAAGGGCGAGTAACCCCTTCCGATATAACGCTACGAACCAGACGAAAGGCCCGTTTTCCAAATTGGAAGGCGGGCCTTTCCTATTTCGGCGACAGCCCATACACTGCGCCCATGCTTCAAATTCACCAGTTCCCCTGCCTGTCCGACAATTACGGCTTTTTGCTGCACGATCCGGCGAGCGGTCAGACCGCCTGCATCGACACGCCCGACGGCGCGGAGTATCTTAAGCAGGCGAATGCCAAGGGCTGGACCATCAGCCATATCTGGAACACGCATTGGCACCCCGATCATGCGGGCGGCAATGAGGCGATCAAAGCGGCAACGGGCTGTACCATCCTCGCCCCGGCAGAGGTCGAGCGGATCGCCAAGCCCGATCAAGTGCTCGAACATGGTGATACCGTCATGCTCGGCGAGTACACGGCGGAAGTGATCGACGTCAGCGGGCATACGAATGGGCATATCGCCTATCACTTGCCGCAAGCCAGCGTAGCGTTTGTTGGCGATGCGGTGTTCGCCTTGGGATGCGGGCGGATGTTCGAAGGGGAGCCGGAGCAGTTCTGGGCCAGCCTGCAACGGATCAAAGCGTTGCCGCCCGAAACCATGCTCTATTGCGCGCATGAATATACACA